>JANQEY010000005.1 GCA_028278125.1 bacterium
GGTTATGATATCCGTTTTTCCAAGTCTGACATTACTCAGAAACTTTCATTTGAAATGGAACGCTGGGATAATACCAATAAAGTGGCTGAATTCTGGGTCCTGGTGGATACGGTGAAGGGGGATAACAATAGCCAATATATCCGGATGTTCTGGGGTAAATCAGGGACAGAGAATAAATCGAGTCCAACCAATGTTTTTAAAACTGATGCAGATTATGATTTTACCGGGGTATGGCATCTTGCCGAAGACAGTTATTCCGATGCCACCTCGAATCATAATGGAACTAATAGTGGTTCTATCAATGCAGACGGAACCATAGGCAAGGGAAAATCCTTTGATGGTGTCAATGATTATATCAATTGCGGTAGTGGGACTGCATTGGATAATATGTCGGTATTGTCAATCAGTGCCTGGATCAAGGCAGATTCATGGGGGGAATCAAGTTTTGGCCGTATTATTGACAAAAATGATGATGTGATATTTTTTGTTGCCAATGTCGGGGGAGGACATGGAACCGAAGCGTTAAAATATGTACGGAGAATGGCAACTGATGACAGAGATATAATTTCCTCTGATTATTCCTTTGATTTAAATCAATGGGCGTATGTATCAGCAACCATGAATAGTGGTACATATAAGCTTTATATAAACGGCTCAGAAGTATCTTATTCACGACAGACTGCAGGAACCGGAGCCTATGATGATGATAATACAGGGAATCTCTATATAGGAAATAACAGCGCTCTTAGCCGAAGTTTTGACGGGATAATTGATGAATTAAGAATTTCCAGTGTGATTCGCTCTGCTGACTGGATAAAACTCAGCTATGAAAATCAGCGCCTTGCCCAGACCCTGATTGAAGATGAAGTCTATAGCAACTGGGGGTATTCCAATGATTGGGTGATTAATACTTCATCTACTGGAGCTGATGTTTCTGGAACTGTCACTGATTTTCCCCTTCTCATTCGACTCCATGGTGACAATTTCAATTTTAATAGCGCCCAAAGTAATGGCAAGGATATTCGTTTTGCCCGTCCAATTGGTACAGAAAAAAAGCAGCTTTACTATGAAATCGAACGCTGGGATGATTCCAATGATTCAGCAGAAGTCTGGATTCGGGTGGATTCTATTCTAGGCTCCAGTAGTACTCAGTATATTACTATGTACTGGGGAAACTCTAGCTCATCAGTAAGAAACCGGAGTCGGGGAGACCGGGTCTTTGATGTGAGTGAGGGTTTTAGTGCGATTTGGCATCTGGGTGAAGATGGTAATGACAATGCCGACAACTATAAAGATGTGACAGTAAATGCCAATCATGGACAAGGCAGCAGTATGGAGGCAGGTTCAAAGGTGACCGGTAATATTGGAAAAGCGCAGGATTTAGACGGGACTGTAGACCGTATTAATTTTGGCAATGACGCCTCTATTCGGTTTGATAGAAGCATAGATTTTACCTGGTCATGGTGGGTAAACCCGCATGTCATTGATGGGGTTCGCACCTATCAAGCAATGTTTAATGAATATAATTCAACAAATTATAAATGGATCGGAATAGAACAGGCTTCAAACGGTAAACTTCGCTTTGACTATGATGGGAGTAATGATGTAACAACGAACACTTTTTTTGTTCAAGATACCTGGCAGCTTGTCTCTTTTGTCCATACAGCCAACACCAATAACTATGATATTTATAGAAACGGAGCATTTGTCGAAACCTTAACGTCTTCAGGCTCAGGCGTCAATACAGCGGATAAATTATCCGGGACATCAACCAGTTCTCAATATCCTTTTGATGGTGAAATGGATGAAATCCGTCTTTCAAATACTTCAAGAACTGCAGACTGGATCAAGCTCTGCTACGAAACCCAGCGCACTGATCAGATTACCATTACTTCGGATGCGATTGAGCTTCTCCCTTTAACCATTAATAACAACATTGGCTCCAGCCGGGGCAGTGATACCTGTGAAATATATACTGATGAATGGAAAATCATCTTTGATGAGGACAATGGCGGAGGAATCAAATGGCTTTCCTATGAAAAGGGTAGTGGTACGAATCAGCTCAATATCAGTTCCAATCTCTTTTACCTGAGAACTGATAATACCAATAGTTCAACCGTAAATGGTGAACTCACCCTGATCCAAGGCAATAGCCTGCGCTGTAACCTGCAACAAGCCGTAACCATCAACGCTCATGACTGGCTCATTGATTATACGGTTTATGGTAATGGTCGGATCTATATCCGGGCGGAAACTGAAGCCCTGAGTACTACCTATGATCCCACCGGAGGATTGGAATTTCGGGTAGAAACCGATGTTTCCAATAAAGAGTATGCAGCAGAAAACAGTTCTCCCAATCGCAGTACATATATTCTCCATGCTGATAAAGGTTCGGGAAAGTATGATATTATGCTGGCGCTCTATGAAGACTGGTCCCAGGCCAGTGCTTTTACCAGTACTACGGATGACTATTATGGCTATGTAGATAGCGACTGGCAGCTCAATGCCGGGAATAAGCAGAGCTGGGAGTTTTTCCTGGATTTTGGACACCGAAAATGGGATGATACCAGTGGGGTGGGTAAGTTAGTGGAAGACTATCGCGACCCTGATAGCCTGACCTTTATCCATGGCAGCGTAGGTATGGAAAATGCCTGGGAACATGCCCTGGCCGGGCATTGGCAGTTTGATGAGCAGAGCTCCGGCAGTGCCAATGGTGATACTGCCTATGATGCCTCCTCGGAAAATAATCATGGTATTATCAATGGAGGTACCTGGAGTGACGGTCAATGGACCAATGGCTTGATTCTTAATGGTTCATCTGACAGTTTGGCCCTGAAAACTCCTACCAGTTTTGACCAGCCTCTGGTTTTTACAATCATGGCCTGGATCAAAAAAGACGGTACCAGTGAATCCAATGCTCTAATATTTGGTAAACACAATCCTGCAGAAGGGGAGGGATACAAGCTGGTTTCCGAAAATAATAAACTCAAAATGTACCTCTATAACCAAACCTTAACCGGTCATACTGCTCTGGAAACCAATTGGCATCATGTAGCAGTCTCCTATGATGCCCATAGCAAATGGCTCAAGCTCTATGTTGACGGCAAAGTCGATGCAATCCTGCGAAATACTCCGGAGATCAAGGCCAGTACTGTCAAAGCCTCCATTGGTAATGGCTTTGACGGTACCATAGACGATGTCCGTTTCTACAAAAAGATCATATCCGAAGAGACCATTCGGGCGATTTCCCAAAATGGGTACCGGGTTAATGCCGGACAGTATATGGTTCGGGCTAATAATAACAATACCATACACTTATACATGGATGGCACGAGTGCCTTGCCCAAGTATTTTCCTATTTTCAGGATTGAAAACTACTGGGCCACTGCTGTACCCAAGGCAGTTCGTTTCAACAATGTCTGGCAGGCCAGTACCGACAACTATATTGCCGTTCTCAATGATCCGGAAAATATTCTCTATCTTGGCTTTAATCAGAATGTTACTGCCAATGAATTGATCATTTACATTGATGATACGGACAGTACCGGAGCCTATAAAGTCGGCCAAATGCCGGATATGGTCTATGGAGCCAGTAATGATACTGTCTATATAAAAAATTTTTCCGGAACCAGCTTTGGCCCATCTGGGGCCAATGAATTCTATATTTCCTGGAAAATGTCCAATGCAGCAAATACCAAACATGGCGAAATTCATGAGTTTAAATCATCGGAAATCTCATCATCAAGTTCAATCACCGATGCTGATAATACCATTTATACCGGAGCTGAATTCACTTTAGGCCATTATTTTGGCTACTGCAACAGTCAATATGCAAGTAGTAGTGCTGAGGTTGGAGCAAATCCAACCTATACCATTTTAGAAAGTAGTGACACCCGAATAAGGCTCCAGATAGATGAACGTGAAGTGGATGGTGCGAATGGATATGACATTACCACGATCTGGACAATATATCCAACCGGGCAAATATTCAGGTATGATACTATTTATGATCTGGATAGTGATATTACTATAGAGTGGTATTATTTTACCCAGAAATATGTTGGAAGCATATCTTCATATGATACTGACGATGCTGATTACCTAGGAGGTATTTACGGTAGTAGTACAATCCATGATTTTGCGGTTACTCTGATTGGGTCAGCTGATAAGAATGGATCTAAACAACTTATTACGGGAAACTCTGACACTCTTTATTATACTTCAAGTGATCCTGAATATAGTGGTATTGTCTATCGGGGGCAGGATAATCGACTTGCTGTGGATGAACCTTTCAAATACGCCTTTTATCTAGACATCCAGCATAATGATATGACCCCGGCATATATGGATTCTGTGAGTGATGGTATGCGCTTGATCGATTATACTGCCGGTGATTTTGAACTCAACGGGGGAGAGTTGGTTGACACCACTGAAGGTGATCTTGATGGTGATGGTTTTAACGAAGCTGAAGGTGCTTATGTCATGCGTGCCAATGATAACTCCATCAATTTCCTGCTGGAAGCTGATGAAACAGCTGGAGATGAGGGGTGCCGTTTCTATCCGGCTCTGCGCATACTCAACTACTATGCCACCTCTACCCCGAAATTTTTTAATCTCTACAATGCCTCTGATACCATTACCCTGATCGAAGATTATGGGTATAATTGTTATCTG
>JANQEY010000038.1 GCA_028278125.1 bacterium
AGAGAATGCTGCCATTGGAGCTGGCAATCAGTTGTGTATTGATACGAATTTGGCTGCCCCTCCGACGTATATTGCCTTTGAGCAAATAACCGATCTCCAGTTCCTGAGCGGTTTTTACCGGATCCTGATCTTCCCCGCCTATTCTGGTGGATGAATAGGAAGAGATGACTTGCAGGTTGGAGAAGTGTGAAAGGTCCGTAATTAAATCCTCCACAAATCCACGTGAAAAATAATCGTGTTCACGATTCCCGGAAAGATTCGCAAAAGGCAGCACCGCAATGCGGATAGTATCGGAATTTGAATCTTTTATTGGTATTGCAGTAACCTCATCAATTACTTTGCCTGCCTCTTCTGGATTAATTAAAACCCGATACACCTGAATCGGTTCAGCAATATTTTTTACGGAGCGCTCGCCAATATATTCATATCCAATATTCGCCAAGGGTTTCTTCACCTGATCAAATACGGGTTTTGTGATACTAATCCCTCCTCGATCTGCGAGCGCTTCGACACGGGCCGCTATGTTAACGCCATCTCCGTATATCCGTTTTTCTAGCTCGATCACATCTCCTAGGTTTATACCGATACGAAATTCCATCTTCTTATCATCAGGAAGTACCGAATTTCGAGACTGTAGGCCCTTTTGAACAGCCACTGCACATTGAACGGCATCAACCACACTTGCAAATTCAGCCAACAGATTATCCCCAGGAGAATCGATCACTCGACCGCGATGTTGCTGAATCAGCGAGGTCATAATTTCTCGATACGCGCTCAGCGTCTTAACGGTTTCCGCCTCATCTTCTCCCATCAACCGGCTGTAACCTGCAACATCAGCACTGAATATTGCGGTCAGCTTTCGTATAAAATCTTCTTGAGACATCTTATTATCAGTCACTTTTAGGTTACCTGGTTATCTATAAAAGCCAAATTGTAATATTCAGAGGTATTGAAGGTAAGCCGATTCGTGGGTGTATGACTGTCTGAGCGTGTTAGGGGGTGTTGCATCGAACAGCAAGAAGGTGCTGCAATAAGCCGTAT
>JANQEY010000011.1 GCA_028278125.1 bacterium
CTACTACGGCTATGATAACATCGGTAATATGCTTTGGGAAAGTAATGATCCAGATGGTAATGAGGTAGATGCCAATTATGTATCTGCTTTTGAGTATGATGGCAAAAACAGGAAAACTTATGCTGTTAAATATGAAGATGGTTCGTTCGTAGCAGATAGCAATTTCTTCTATAATGGTTTCGGGCTTATTACCAAAGAAGAGCAGACCCTTTTCAATCTTGATACATTTACTGTCGAATATGACTATGACCAATCCGGCAATGTAATATCCGCTTCTTATGGTAATGACGAGCTTGAATACGCCCACGATGGTATTAACAGGATAAAGACAATAACAAAGAATGATACCGATATCGTTGAATATACTTACATCGGCTCAAATACAAAATCTGTAGATTACATCGATGCCAATGTATCGGAATACAGGGAATATGATGAGATAGGCAGGCTCAGTCGTATTTACTCTATAAAAGACGGTGAATCTGACAATATCCTTGACTTGCAGTATCTTTACAACAGTTCTTCCAACAGAAGCGGTGTCAAATATAACCATCTAACAGATCCTGTATGGGACAAATATACTTATGACAGGCTTGGCAGGCTGACAGAGGTTGAATATGCATCGTCAACCGCTCCTGTTGCATGTCTGATGACCAATGACAGGATATATCTGGCATATCAAAGTGCACTGGAATGGCTAAACGAAGATGTTATTACCATGGATCAGCACAGATTGGCACGGATTGACAAAGAAAAGAAAAATGTTTTTGGTGATAAAGTCAGTGTGATCGGTGAAATCCGCGGTTTAAAAGCCCTTGGCGATACTCCTGTTCTGGCATTGTCTGAGATGGCAACTCTGGATGAGCTTAGAGAATTGGCAAAGGCAAAACCTGCCGACAGCAACGAAAGTTATCATCAGGAACTGGCAAGGCAGACCGCTGCTGCTTCTTATGTTGTTGACAGTAACGGAACTACCAGACAGGCTGCGAGTATTTCCGCTGTTCCGCTGGATGGCGGATTTGGCGAATCAATGATGATGACGGCAGGCTCTTATATCGAAGATAACGATACTGAAACGTTCGATTATGACCTTCTCGGCAACAGGAACCAGCACCAGACAAGACAGGAATTTGTCGAGACCTATACATCAAATGCATACAATCAATATACAGCCATCGATTATGACTACGGTTTCGATATTACCCGTGATGCCAATCTTGCGTGGGATGAAAACAGCAGCCTGTATAATAACGACCTTGCCGACCTTACATATACCTATGACTATCGCAACCGCCTTGCCAAGCTGGAAGATTCCAGCTCTACCCTTGCCGATTACACTTACGATGCTTTAGGCAGAAGAATTCGCAAACTGATTGACGATGATGCGACGGTATATTATTATGACCCTATGGGCAGAGTTCTGGCAGAATATGTTTCCGTTGACAGCAATACGGTTGCTCTTGATAAGGACTTTGTTTACGGCAACGGCTATGATGAAGTGCTTGGTATGACAGTTGACAGCAATGATTTTTATTACCTCCACGATGGGCTTGGGAGCATCAAAGCCGTTGTTGATAGTAATGGAGTCATGGTCGAGCAGTATGCCTATGATGTTTACGGTAATGTTGCAGCAGCCGAAGGTGTTATGTTTACCGATGATTTCGAGAGCGGCAATCTTAACAACTGGACTATAGGCGGCAGGCAGCAGGGAACAAATACCGCAGAGGTAATAACTTACAACGGCAGCAAGGTCGCTCATTTGTATCATAAAGACTTTACAGAGATCACACTGGAGAAGGTTTTTGACTTTAATGAAGACCTGAAGGTAAGCCTTGACATTGCGGCTAATGTTTATAATGCCCGCGGGCCTACAAGCGCTGACTATGCAATGGCAGGTGTAGGATTTTTGTTCTATGACTCCTCCGACCAGTTCCTTGGATATGTCCAGTATGTCAAGACGACCTCGAGTTATCCTTATAACACCGAATACACTGACAAAGAGCTTGTGGCGATGGATTATTCCACGACCATGCAGCATTATGAGTTCAGTGTTTACGATGCACTAAACAGTATCAGCATCGATGAAAACGCGATAGCTAAAGTAAAATTCCGTGCTGTAACCTATAACTCCGGCTGGGGCTACAGTAATTATGCTCACCTGTGGCTTGATAATATCCAGTTCTCCGAGGATATTCTGGAAAAGACCCCTCTGCCCGTTCCGGAGGTCTTTGAAGATGACTTCGAGAGCGGCAATTTGAATAACTGGACGATAGGCGGTCGTCAGCAGGGAACCAACACCGCAGAGGTCATAGTTCTAAACGACAGTAATGTTGCCCATTTGTATCACAAGGACTTTACGGAAATAACATTAGAAAAAATATTTGACTTCGA
>JANQEY010000082.1 GCA_028278125.1 bacterium
AGCCCAGGCTGCTGAACAGGCGGGGGCAGCACCGGTGACACCCACTCCCCCTCCGGCTCCGGCCGCGCCCGCTGGTGGCGGGGCAGCACCTGCTGCCGCTGCCGCTGCTCCGGCATCGTCCGGTATGCCATTGGGACGTTTAACCGTCTTAAACGGTCCCATCGCCGGAAAAGAACTGGAATTGACCAAGGCCCTGGTTACGCTGGGAAAACCCGGTACACAGGTCGCTGTCATCTCCAGACGTCCGCAGGGTTATTTCCTGACCCATATTGAAAGTGATGGTGACGGGAAACGTTATCCCATCGTCAATGGCGAAGCGATTGGTCCGAAGGCTTATCAGCTGAAAGACAGTGACCTGATCGAACTGGCCGGGATCAAGATGGAGTTTTCCGCCAGCTCGTAAATCTGGTAATTAGTGATTAGCCAGAAAATAACCCCTCCCTAATAATACCAATCACGAATTACCAATTGCTAGTTACCTTTTCCTTACTTGGTCGTGTGCGTATACACGCCATCCCAGTCTTCACCCGGCGGACGGGTGCGGAATTCATCAATACGTTCCAGGTAAATTCCATATAACACTCTGTCCGGCACCATCTGTTGCAGTTGTCTGAATTGTGCTTCCGCCGTGTCCCAATCCTGTTGGCGATAACTGTTCAACGCCTGTTCATGCAGTGCCAGTTCCTTCAATTCCTCATCGGATATCTCGGATCTCAGGGCAATCGGCTCATAAATCGATATCGGCTTATCCTTGCCCTTGACCCTGACCACGTCAAGTTCACGGTAAGTATACTCCGCTGCCGCTGTTTTGGTCGTCTCACTGACAATCATCTCTACACCATAACCCTTTGTGAGCCCCTCCAGACGTGAGCCCAGGTTCACTGAATCGCCTAATACCGTATAAGCCATACGAAATTGCGAACCCATATCACCGACACTCATGATACCGGTATTGATACCTGCACCTATACGGATCTCAGGCCAACCCTTGTCCAGAAACTCCTCCCTGATAGCCGTTGTGCGTTCCAGCATCTCAAGCCCGGTTTTAACGGCATTATGGGCATGATTCGGATCTTCAACCGGGGCATTCCAGAAGGCCATGATGGCATCACCGATGTATTTATCTATAGTGCCACGGTTGTCGTGAATGATCTTTGTCATCGGTGTCAGATACGCATCCATCAAATCGGATAACTGTTGCGGGCTCAGACCTTCGGATATGGTGGTAAAGTTTCGAACATCGGTAAATAAAACGCTCATCTCCTTGCTCTGCGCATCCTGAGTATAAGTAAGCGGATCCTGGCTCATTTCATCCACAAGCTCAGGCGGGACATACTGACCGAACAATCCAGAGAGCTGTTTTTTTCCTCTCCTTTCAACAAAGAACCCGTAAAACATTGTTAACAAAAACAGGATAAGGATAAGAACGAAGGTGGAGGCAAGCGGCGCCACCATTTTACTTGTCCATAAATAGTAATTAAATCCAATATTCAGACCAAACAGTGAGAGCGTAAATAAAACTGCATAGACCGGACTTAATGCCGGGAGTATCAGTGCCAGTAACAAACCGGTTAACAGTAATTGATAGTATTCGAACTCTTCCGTATAACGCATAACCCGTTCTTCAAGAATACCGGATATCAAGTTGGCATGTATCTCGACTCCCGGATATTCCCTGTTGACGGGCGTGGGACGCAGGTCAACCAAGCCCTTGGAACTGGTTCCGACTATTACAATAGCACCCTCCAATGCACTTTTATCGGCCCTGCCCCTGATAACATCTGCAGCCGAAACATAAGGAAAACTGTTTTTATCACCTCTGAAAGGCACCAGGGCCTGAACATTGGCGTCAACAGGAATAGTCTGAAAATCTCCCAGTTGTAATGCTTCAAGGCTGGGATAGCCCTTATCGTCGTGGAACTCGGAAAACAGGGGTTTCACCTGCTCTACCCCAAACAGAAACTGCACTATGGAAAGAGACAAAGATCCATAATAATCATCCTTGTATCTCATCACCATTGGGACACGTCTCACCCGTCCATCGGTATCAATTTGAGGTGTAATATGTCCGGCACCCATAGCCGCTTGTTGTATCTCAGCAATATTACCGCCAAAACCTACCGCACTATTAGCAAATATGGTTTTACCCTTGATATCTTCCTGACTTAGTGCAGGCGCTGGCAACACGCCGCTTTCCAGTACCTCAACATTTTCTTCCTCGCCAAAAAACGTAAACCCCAGTATGACCGGTCCTTTTCTAATAGCATCTATAAACTGACCGTCGTAATCCAGGATACCCTGCAACTCACTTAACCTGCTTTGATATTCATTAATCCCGGCCAGTTCTCCTTTAGCTAATTGTTCAAGAATTTTCAGACCGGAACTGTCATCACGTTCCCGGAAAAAAATATCAAAACCGATCAAGGCAACACCATAATAGTCGAACAACTCATTGACCATTTTCGCCAGGCGATCGCGGCTCCATGGCCAACGTCCGATCTCCGATAAACTCCTCTCATCAATATCGATAATAACAATGCTGGGATCGATTTCATTAGGCATTGTTTTTACCACACGGTAATCATAGAGAAAATTCTCTATTTCCCTGATAAAATCCGGCGGATTTCTATTATGGGTAAATGTTAAAAACAGAAAGGTTACTGACAATGTCAGAAGGATAACCAGATAATGATGCCTTAGATAGGAAAACAGTTGTTGCATTAGTATAACTGTCAGGGACTATTTCAGGCTGCAAAAACCGGATGAGTCTGAACAGTTCATGTAACAAAAGTACAGGGCAATATGATGATGGTCCTATTAATTTAACCGGACAATATTATTAATACTGATTAACCATCGGCCTGCAGTCTTGCGTCAACGTTATCATGGATTGGAAATACCTTATCCAAACGGGCAAGCTGCAACACGCTCATGGCGGCGTCGCTGACACTGATAAGTCCGAAATTAAGATCCTTTTTCTTTGCCGTTTGAAAACCTTCTACAAGGCTGGCCACGCCCGAACTGTCAATGTAACTTACCCTGGACAGATCAACCAGAAGATTTTCTGCCTTATCCAGGCTCTCGAGTATTTGTTTTCTTGCATCAGGTGAACACGATAAATCAACTTCACCATCCAGCTCCAGTATCGTGTAACCACCCTCCTCTCTAGTATTATATTTCATCCCGGTTCTCTTTTTGTTGTTTCATGATCAAACCTAAACAGCAACGGTAAAAATCAGTTTATATTTTTTTTCATCTCAATGTAATTACCCGAATTTCCTTCAAGATGCCCCATTTCATAATCGTCCATAATCTCACTGATAAAGTGAACCCCTAAACCGCCGGGGCGGATATCATCCAGATCCCTGGATTTTACCTTATCCAAATCGACCGGATCAGCATAATCCAGCAATCTGAACAGTATTTCAGAGTCATTATTATATATTTCCAGCACTATCTCGCCGGAATCATCGTCTTTATAGGCATGTTGAATGATATTCATACAGGCCTCATTGACGGCAATCACCAGTTTCTCCGTCAGATCTTCACTACAACCAACGGCTTCCGCGGAATGTTTGATCAATACGCGTACCAACTTCAGTCGCTCCGGCCTGGACGGAAACCGGATTTCGAGTAATTTTTCTGTGTCCACTATTTTCGATCGTCAATTAGCAACAAGGTAATATCGTCATGTTGTCTGACATCAGGTTTCCTTAACTCCGCAACAATTCCCTCCAGTCTTTTCCTGGATTCAACTTTTGATCTTGAACGAATCAGCCCGATCAAACCCTCAACATCCAGTTGATTATTCTCTTCATCCAGACTCTCCGTTACACCATCGGTAAAAATATACAAACTCCCGCCATCCAGCGGTAAAGTGGTAACGGGAAATTCAGCACCCGGAATGATCCCCACCGGCGGTGCTTCGGCCGGTAGTTCAGTAAAGCTATCATTTTTGTCATGATACAAAGGCGGCTGATGACCGGCGTTAGCCAGGCTAATGGTATTGTTCTCCGTGTTGATAAAACCGGAAACCAGTGTGATAAACATGCCATGAGACACCGACTCACAGATCTCATCATTGACACGGGCCAGATGCTCGCCCGCATCATCCATGTCCTTTGCCAGATGATGGAGTAAGCTGCTAGCTTTTGCCATAAGTAGCGCCGCATTCATACCTTTGCCCGAGACGTCGGCCAGATTGAAATAAATCAATCCGTCTTCGCGTTGAAAAAAATCATAAAAATCACCGGAGACCTCCCGGGCGGGAATATTCATCCCCATTACCGGGAACTCATTTTCATGGGGAGCCGGTAGAAGGCTTTCCTGGATCTCACGGGCCAGTTCCAGTTCCTTCTGCATACGCTCCTGTAGGACAAGTTTATCCGCCATACGTGCATTATGAATGGCCAGCGATGCGGCTGAGGCAAGTGCCGTGACAAAATGCTGATCCTTCTCATTAAACAAACCATCACCGCCTCTTTTATTGATGAGTTCCAGTGCACCAATACATTTATCCTTGACAACCAGCGGCGCACATAAAATCGATTTGGTAACAAAACCGGTATCCTTATCAATATCCTGTGCAAAATTTTCATCCTTGCTCACATCCTTTACCATTTGACAGGTCTTACTCATGACAGTTGTCCCTACGATTCCCTGGTCCGCCGGCAACCGTAATCCGGTGATATCAACCGGACCACCGCAGCCACGGCAGACCAGTTCAGTATCATTATTTTCCAGCAGGAAAACCGAAGAGGCCTCGGCATCGAGATATTCCATAAACCGTTGTAGTGCATTTTGCAGGGTTTCATCGATATTGAGTGAAAAAGCAAACGACTGGGTGATCCCGGCCAGCAATTCCAGTTGATCCTCTAATTTCGCATCGTCCCCTTGTTCGAAGATGTTATAGACTTTCTTTGCAGCAGCCATTTATTGAATTTTCCTCACACATTCCAGGTAAGCCTGCTCATCCGGCAGCGTTTGATCTCTTTGTGCACGCCACAGTGTTTCCCCCAAGCACTCCATCATCCGGTGCTCAAGCGCATGGGTATCTGAAAAACGTTTATCCAACAATAACTGATACAAATCTCCGATCCCCGCCGGTCTATCTGTCTGTACCTGTTCTTTAATCGCTATATGCATTCCCATATGCAGAAATGGATTGGTGGCCCCTGCGTCCGGCGTGAACTCCAGCGCCAGCGCATCCTCTTCGTTTTCCAGGTATTCATGATATTCGGGATGCTCCAGTATAACCCCAAGCACCAGTTCTTCCAGGGGTTCGAGCCGATCTTTTGCATTATATTTTCGCCAGACTTCATAAAAAAAACGTCTGCCTGCATCACGATCTTGAATAATCATATTTAATTTATACCCGCCACAGAGGTCACAGAGTACACAGAGAATATAATAAAAAAATTATATCCTTAGTTTCGTTAACGATACGTCCAGGTACTTCCCACCCTGGGCTGTGCCCCAAAAATCTCTTCCATATGCTATCCACTATGCTCCCATCAGTGTCTGGAGTTAATATCAGCCTAATAATCGATAAAATAACTACTGTTAATCAATGATTTTTTTCTAATTTTAATCAGCTTCCTCATAACAAATATATGAGAATCACTGGTAGTAATATAGAAACATGGGAGTAAAAAACAGAACTATCTGTTTACTCTGTGAACTCTGTGGCAAATATTTCAAATGAATCATCATCCGGTTTTGAATTTCCTTTTTTCCTTCCATTCACATTCATTATAGATAATACACTCTCCACATTTCGGCTTGCGCGCTGTACAGACATAACGTCCATGCAAAATCAGCCAGTGATGAGCGTCTTTCTTGATTTCATCCGGTACAAACTTAAGCAGTTTCTCTTCAACTTCCCGCACATCTTTAC
>JANQEY010000099.1 GCA_028278125.1 bacterium
CCAATACTGGTGGACAATACTTGCCCGTGATGAGTTTGACAACGAAACCTGGGCAAATCAGGTCTACAGCTTCACAATCGACCTGACATCTGTGGAAGACCTAAATCAGCAGGAATTCCCGACCGAGTATGAATTAACATCCATCTACCCGAATCCTTTTAACCCGTCAACAACTGTCACAATCGGTCTGCCGGAATCGTCGTTCCTGCGGCTTAATGTTTATAACATCCTAGGCCAGCATTTAGTAAATCTGGCGGATAATCAATTCACAGCAGGTTATCACAACTTCACCCTTGATGGTTCACAATTAACCAGCGGAATATATTTTGTCAGCGCAATTGTCGAGGGCAAACTCAGCGAGATCAGGAAAGTTGTTTTGATGAAGTGATTTTCTCAGGATTATCTATTAAGGAATCAGGCATGCGCAAACCTAGCGACTACAATAAGTATTTGACTCAATTGTTTATTCTATTGGCACTTTGCTGTTTCCTGACATCTCTCAGCTCAGCTCAGACATCCTTCAGTGATGCGATTTTGGTTTACGGTACTGCATTTGAGGCAAAGTGTGTTTACAGCGCTGACCTCGATGGTGATGGCGATTTTGATGTCCTATCGGCATCTTACTGGGATGATAAAATCGCATGGTATGAAAATACAGATGGTTCAGGTGATTTTGGACCTCAACAGGTTATCACAACTGACGCGAACGGTGCAAGATCTGTTTTCTGTGCTGATCTGGATGGCGATGGGGATTTAGATGTTCTTTCTGCTTCTGAGCTTGATGACGAAATTGCTTGGTACGAGAACTCAGACGGATTGGGCGATTTCGGAAATCAACTGGTCATCACAGCAGACGCAGATGGCGCTAGTTCAGTATTCAGTATAGATCTTGATGGTGACGGTGACTTTGATGTTTTATCAGCCTCAAGCCACGATAATAAGATTGCCTGGTACGAAAATCTTGATGGGATGGGAGACTTCGGTCCCCAGAATATAATCTCGTTTAACAGACTAAACGCTATGTCAGTTTACAGCACGGATTTAGATGGGGATGATGACAACGATGTTCTCACAGCGTCGAGTGACGATGAGAGGATTATGTGGTACGAAAATGTTGAGGGTGGTGAACAACATTTAATTAGTAATCAAGCATTTGGAGCTTCGTCTGTCTTCAGTACTGATTTAGATGGAGATGGAGATAAAGATGTACTTTCGGCTTCATCTACGGATGACAAGATCGCCTGGTATGAAAATACAGATGGTTTGGGAAGCTTCGGGCCGCAGTTAATCATATCTACCCATGCATGGAGAGCTAGCAGTGTTTTCAGTATCGATCTCGACAACGATGGCGACAATGATGTTCTTGCTGCTTGCGGCGGCAGATTGCTTGCGGAAAGTAAAATCGCCTGGTACGAAAATACAGATGGATTGGGAAACTTTGGAGAAGAACAGGTCATCTCTTTATCTACTGATGAAGCAAAGTCAGTATTCAGTGCCGATCTTGATGGAGATGGAGATTATGACGTTCTCTCTGCTTCCACAGATGATAATACAATTGCCTGGTATTGCAATTTATTGATCAGTAGCCCCCCGGATTCTTTTAATTTATTAGAACCTGACAGTATTAGCACAATTACTTCCCGGGATGTTTTACTTGACTGGCAGGATACTGCCGACCAGGACCATGACTTCGCAAATTACCGGGTTTGTGTTGGTGAGAATCCCAATGATATTATGGATAATGTTTTAGGGCATACTCGATCATCCCATTATACCTTCACAGGTGAATACAATACAGAATACTGGTGGACAGTAATTGCCACAGACCACGGAGATCATGAAACCCGAGCTAACCAGGTATTTAATTTCACAATTGTCGAAGGAACACCTCCGGGGCCATTTAATCTTACTCACCCTGATAGTGGTGCTTTTGTTTATGATCCAATTGTACCCCTCTATTGGGAAGAATCAATTGATCCTGAGGACGATTTATTAATCTACAGAGTCTATGTTAGTGAAAACCCGGACAGCCTGGAGCAAAACTTCTTAATTGGTACAATTCAAACCCAATGCAATTTTACGGGTGATAGTAACACACGTTACTGGTGGTCTGTTTTAGCTGTTGATGACAATGATCATGCAACCTGGGCTAACCAGGTATACAGCTTCAAAATCGACCTGACATCGGTTGATGAAGGACAGAAGAAAATCCCAACCGATTATGAACTAACATCTATCTACCCGAATCCATTTAACCCGTCAACAACAATCACCATCGGGCTGCCTGAATCGTCTATCCTGCAGCTTAATGTTTATAACATCCTCGGCCAGCATATAGCGATGCTGGCGGGTAATCAATACACAGCAGGCTATCAAAGTTTCATACTTGACGGATCAGTGTTACCCAGCGGGATATATTTTGTCAGCGCCACTGTCGAAGGTAAACTCAGCGAGACCAGGAAAGTTGTTCTGATGAAATGATTTTTCAGAACAATCCGAAAAAGGAATTTAACATGCGCAAGTCAAATAGCTTTTCAAAGGTTTCAATCACAGGATTTCTAATTCTGATTGTCTGCTGTTTCCTTCCATTGTCCAGCCAGGCTCAAACGACCTTTAGTGACGAGATTCTGATAAGTGGTCAGTCTGTAAGCAGCGTTCATAGTGCAGATCTGGATGGCGATGGCGATTTTGATCTATTATCTGCATCTAGATATGATGACAAGATTGCATGGTATGAAAACATTGATGGTTCTGGAACATTTGGCACTCAACGTTTAATCAGTAGCGAAGTTGATGGTGCAACGGATGTTTTTTGCGCGGATATCGATGGTGATGGAGATCTTGATGTAGTATCAACTGGTGATTATGGAGAGTTGGTCGCCTGGCATGAAAACGTTGATGGTTCAGGCATTTTTGGCCCCTTACAGGTTATCTCAACCGAAACAGAAGGGTGGTCAGTATACAGCACGGACCTCGATGGAGACGGGGATAATGACGTTTTAGTAGCATCATGCTGGTATGATACCAGAGTTGAGTGGTATGAGAATACTGATGGTCTTGGGAGCTTCGGTGAGATGCAGATTATTGCAACTGGTGACGATGGTTACAACTGTGTTTTCAGTATCGACGTCGATGGTGATGGTGACAATGATGTTCTTGTCTCGTCTCGCAACGATGATATGATAGCATGGTTTGAAAATACTGATGGGTTGGGCAGTTTCGGACAATTACAGGTTATAAACTCAAATGCTAATGGGGCAAAGTCAGTTTTCAGCGCAGATGTGGATGGTGACGGTGATAATGATATTCTTTCAGCTTCTGAATTGGATAATATAATCGCCTGGTACGAAAACGAAGATGGACTAGGTGACTTCGGACAACAACAGGTTATTACAAATCAGACAGCGAGAGCTCAATCTGTATTCTGTGCTGATTTTGATGGCGATGATGATTTGGATGTAATTTCAGCATCTGATGGTAGCTGGAATGAAGAACCCAAGGTTGCCTGGTATGAAAATACAGATGGGTTGGGGGATTTTGGACCACAGCAAATTATAACCTACGATATAATAAGTGCAAGAGCGGTTCTAAGTGCTGACATTGATAGTGATGGTGATTTTGATGCGATTTCCGCTTCTTCTGGAGACAGCAAAATCGCCTGGTATGAAAACTCTGACGGTTTAGGTAGTTTTGGACCACAACAAGCAGTTACCTCAAGAGCTTCCCTTGCAAGTTGTGTATTCAGCGCGGATATGGATAATGATGGTGACTTGGATGTTCTTTCAGCGTCTGCAGGTGATGATAAAATTGCCTGGTATGAAAACAGGGATGGATTGGGAGATTTTGGCCCTCAAAGGGTGGTTGCAACAAACAGGGAAGATGCGTCATCCGTGTTTAGTGTTGATCTTGATGGTGACGGAGATAATGATATACTTGCAGCATCTGCCGGTGATAGAAGGGTTGTCTGGTATGAAAACGACGATAATCCACAGCAACATCTGATCTCTGATGATGCCAGGGGAGCACAATGTGTTTATAGTGCCGACCTCGATGGAGATGGAGATAATGATGTTATTGCAGCATGCGTGGGGGGAGGGCAACAATTTGGACATGTTTCATGGTTTGAGAACACAGATGGACAAGGAAACTTTGGAGAAGTTCAGCATATAGCAAATCTTAATAATGCTCAGTCTGTTTTTTGTGCAGATCTTGATGGAGACGGTGATTTTGATGTTCTCGCCACGTCTGATATACAAAACAGGGTAGCATGGTATGAGAACACAGATGGTTTAGGTGATTTTGGTCCTCAACAGATTATTACTAGCCACGCAGATGGAGCCTGCTCAGTCTTCAGTATTGACATGGATAACGACGGGGATAACGATGTGCTTTCCGCATCCTGGGAAGACAACTCGATTGCCGGGTATGAGAACCTGGATGGCCTGGGTACTTTCGGTGAAAGAATTATCATTTCCAGCCAGGCCTTGGAAGCAAAGGATGTTTTTGCTGTCGATCTTGATGGAGATGGTGATAATGATGTTTTATCTGCTTCCGCAGGTGATAATAAGATCGCCTGGTATGAATTTCCAACAGGTACTGTACATGTATTATCCACAAATGCCCTTGGGGCAAGTTCTGTTCACAGTGCTGATCTAGACGGTGATGGTGATTATGATGTTCTTTCTGCATCAAGAGATGACAGTAAAATTGCCTGGTACCGTAATTTGATGATCGGATTACCTCCAAACCCATTCAATCTTGTCCAACCAGAAAATGGAAGTATTACTACTTCTTTAGAGGTACAACTAAACTGGCATAATGCGATAGATCATGACGGGGATTTCTCTGAATACCTGGTGTGTGTTTCCGAGGATCCAGAGGATCTTGGGGACAATATTATTGGAACGACAACTGTTTCAAACTTTACGTTTACCGGCGAATATGACACTGATTACTGGTGGACTGTAATTGCGACAGACAACGAAGACCATCAAACCTGGGCTAATCAGATATTCAGCTTTACAATTCTACACCCCGGGTTACCTCCTTTACCGTTTAATCTCCTTCAACCAGACAGTGGTGAGGTAGTTGATTCATTAACGGTGATACTGGAATGGGAAGAAACAACTGATCCCGATAACAATTTTTCTGATTACCAGGTTTTTATCTCGGATAACCTTGATGAATTGGAAAACAGCGATGTAGGTATAACACCATTCAGTAATTATACGTTTTCCGGTGAAGATGTTACGCAGTATTGGTGGACTGTAACAGCGCGTGATAGTCTTAATAACGAAACCTTCGCAAACCAGGTTTTTAGCTTTGATTTCGAAACTCCAAATTTTCCCCCTGAATCTTTCAATCTCCTTAATCCTGATAGCGGTAGTATTATCTATAGTTTTGAAGTACCCCTTGAATGGGAGGAGACAACTGATCCTGAAGATGATTTTTCTATTTACAGGGTCCATCTCAGCGAATACCTGGACAGCCTTGAGCAAAACGTCGTAATCGGTACCATCGAAACTGGCTATAATTTTACAGGTAACAGTAATTCACTCTACTGGTGGTCTGTATCTGCGATTGATGCTCGAGATAATGTTACTTGGGCTAACCAGGTATATAATTTTACCATTATTGCTGATGTTCCACCGCTGCCTTTTAACCTGGTTCAGCCAGACAGCGGAACGGTATTTGATTCATTGGAAGTTCTATTGGTGTGGGAGCAACCGATCGATACGGACAATGATCTTGCAGTAATCAGAATTCATGTTTCTGATAATCTCGACAATCTCGAAAATATTGTAGTTTTCGCAACGACAGATTCGTTCTACACCTTTACAGGACAAAATAGTAACAATTACTGGTGGACAATATCTGCAAGAGACGTACAGAACAATGTCACCTGGGCAAACCAGGTATTCAGCTTTACAATCGACCTGACATCAGTAGATGATGGACAGCCGGAAATCCCTTCTGAGTATGAACTGACTTCCATCTACCCCAATCCTTTTAACCCGTCAACAACAATCACCATCGGTTTACCTGAATCATCATTACTGCAGCTTAATGTCTATAACATCCTCGGGCAGTATGTGATGATGCTGGCGGATAATCAATACACAGCAGGTTATCACAACTTTACCCTGGACGGATCGTTTTTACCAAGCGGTATCTATTTTATCAGCGCCACTATCGAGGGCAAATTCAACGAGATCAGGAAAGTTGTATTGATGAAATAGTCTTCCTGGGTTGCGAGCCAACCCAGGCTACACATAGAATTAAGTATTTGTGAGCATAGCCCGGGTTGGCTTGCAACCTGGGATGAATATTAATATGGATTCAGGTAAGAAAAAACATGTCGCGGTGATCCAGTCCGGGTACATTCCCTGGAAAGGCTATTTTGACATCATCCACGATTGTGACCTGTTCATTTTCTATGATGATGTTCAATATACCACACGTGACTGGCGTAACCGGAACCTTATTAAAAGTCCCGACGGTCTTCACTGGCTAACCATCCCGGTTGGATCGTCAACCGATCGATTGACCTGTGATGTTGATCTCCCGTCTGACAATTCCTGGAAGGAAAAACACTGGAAAGCCCTCTTTCTATATTATAAGAACGCTCCCTTTTTTGAGAATTATGCCGGCTTTTTCGAAGCTGTTTACACAAAATTAGAATGGAAAACACTTTCTGAATTGAACCAGTACATCATCCGTGAGATAGCGACAGGTTTCCTGGGAATAGAGGTGGAGTTTCGAAACTCGTCTGATTATGAGCCCGAAGGGCAGAAACTGGATCGTCTGCTTGACCTGTTAAAAAAAGCGAATGCAGATCTGTATGTCTCCGGGCCAGCTGCAAAGGACTATGTAGAGGAGGAGAGGTTCAGGGAAGAGGGGATAGAGCTGGTTTACAAGAGTTACGACGATTATCCCGAGTATCCCCAGTTATTTCCTCCTTTTGAACACAAGGTATCAATTGTCGATCTTCTCTTTAATAAGGGTGACAAAGCTCCTTATTATATCTGGGGATATCGATCAGAGAAGCCTGATGATGATGAATGATCAAGGACGGAATGGAATTTAGATGCAAAAGCTGGCAATAGACGGTGGAAAACCCGTACGGGACACATTTTTGGCCTTCGGTACTCCTCAGTTTAATGATGAACAGATTAACGAGGTTGTCAGCACACTTCGTTCCGGCTGGATCGGTACAGGTCCAAAGACAAAACAATTTGAAGAACAGTTCGCAGAGTATATAGGAGTTCCCTGTGCAGTATCTGTGAGTTCATGTTCCGCGGCGATACATCTATCACTGATCGTGTCTGGTATTGAGCCGGGTGATGAAGTAATCCTCCCACCTCTTACTTATGCCGCTGCAGCAAATGTTATAGTCCATTGCGGTGCAAAACCGGTTCTTGTTGATATTCTTCCTGACACATTAAATCTCGATCCAACCAGGCTTCAACCAGCGATATCGAACAAAACAAAAGCTATAATTCCTGTCCATTTTGGCGGTTTGGCGGCAGATATAAATTCAATTAAGGAAGTTGCCAGCGAGATTCCGATTATCGAGGATGCCGCACATGCGATCGGAAGTCGGTACAACGGGAAAATGGCAGGTTCATCGGGAAACCTCACCTGTTTCAGCTTCTATCCTAATAAGAACCTCACCACTGCTGAGGGTGGAATGATCACCCTTGACGATGAAAAAATTGCCGACCGTTTAAAAAGACTCAGGATGCAGGGAGTGGAACAGGATGCCTGGAATAGGTTTGAATCACAGCAACTGGTACACAGTTATGTGGTTGAAGCTGGGTACAAATATAACCTGACAGACCTGCACAGCAGCCTGGGCCTTTACCAGTTGCCGCGAATAGAAAAATACCTTTCCAACCGTGAAAAAATAGCAGCCAGCTACGACGATGCTTTCGATAATATGGAGGGAGTTACGAGACAATTCCGTCCAGCTGATATTGAAAATAACCGCCATGCTCTCCATCTTTATGTACTGGTTCTCAATCCCGACCTGTTCAGTAAAACAAGGGATGAAATAGTAGTCGCCCTTCGTGCTGAGAACATTGGCGCCGGTATCCACTACACACCATTGCACCAGGAACCTTACTACCGTGAACTGCTTAATCTCCCAGACGGCAGTTTTCCCATTGCTGAAAGAATCGGGGCGAACATCTTCACTCTTCCGTTAACACCCTCTATGAACGAAGAAGATGTTCAGGATGTAATCGCGGCAGTTAAAAAGGTACTGATTGCTTACGCGCGCTGATTCTTTAATTCTTGAGAGTTAAGCCCTGGAATCATCCCGGTTACCTGTTCCCGGTTCAAGCAATTCTTGCCGCATTATAATTTAATAATATTACAAACGTTATTGCTTATATCAAGTAATTACAAAGATTAAGGTCTGTGGCCTGTGGTTTGCCATGCAATCATTGTGATCTTTGGGAGAATTATCTCCTGTCAGAATCCGGCACTAAATGAATGTCCAGTCGCTGTTTTTGTTAGTGACTTAATAATAAAACCTTAAGATCCATGTAGTCCCTGCTTCCAATATTCAATGGGAGAAAACATTCACGGATTGTTGTAATCCGGTTGTCTATTCCTTGAAATGGGTGGGCTCTCGGGGCTCGTTTCTCAGGTTCTCTTCAAGTTTTGGGAATATGAGGAGATGCATGAAAAAGCTTAAGAGGCTAACAAATTGGAACCGTAAGCAGTTGTATATTAAGAGATAATATCTATGAACTTAGTTCATATGGTAGAAAAAATTACATTTAAAATAGAGTTATTCGGGGAAACTTAAAGCAGTTGCTCAAGTTTGCGGGAGGTACTGAGAGTAGGGTTGGTGTTTTATAAAATGTTGTAATAACAGGATTTATGCGAGAACTTGTTGCCTCTCAATTTTAAGCAATGTCTCTCATAACTCTCAACTCCAACATGAAAACTGCCGATAAACCCTATTGAGATACCACTGTTATGGATGCTCGAACTCTAATTGAAGTGTTTAAAAAATTGTAAAAAAATTGAAGGAAACTTCGTTGATTAAAGGAGACCTAAGAAGTTGGTTAGGTCAAAGCAGGAGGATTAAAACATGCATGTGTTGAAGCGGTTGAGCACGTGGCTGGTGTTGCTGTTCCTGCTCTCCGGAAGCATAGTGTCTACTGCAAGTGCCGCAGACTACTACCTTCCTACAGTAGAGTGGAGCGGTACCTACATGCACGTGATGAATGGATCGGGTATTTACGACCAGCAGCCCGTTGATGACCCGGTTGTCGACGTGCCCTTTGTCAATTCCAATGGGGTTGTAGTTTGGGATGACGCTGCTGGAAGTTACATTACCTATGTAATTGACTCATTCCATGACCGTGTCCAGTCGTTTGATACCGACATCGCCTATGGCCAGGAGACATTAACATTTAATGCCCCTCCGGGTGTAGGTCAGTTCGGTGATGATGGTGTTGATACCGACGACATGATTCCGAATAACACTGCGGGTAATCTTGTACCCGGTTCGGAAAAAATCACAGTTGACGGTGTTGTCTGGACTCGTGTAGATGACCTTACCGGTTATACCGTAAATGACAATGTTTATGTTGCCGTTTATGGTGGTGCTGCGGCTGTAAACTGTCTGTTTTCTACGGTACAGGGTCGTTTTGCCGGTACTGAGGTAATCGAGGTAGACTACTTGCAAGGTAATGCCTTTAGTGCGGCAGACCTTGTAACAGGCAATATCGACTATGGTCCCGCAGCGGCGGCAGCGGTCAATGGTTTGGCTATTGGTGATATGCTCGAAATAAACGAGACTATCCCTAATAACGATGCCCAGTCATTCGAGAATCTTGTCGCGATTGCTTATAACGTAGCAACGGCGGCGGCAGACCAGGCAGACATTTATATTCTCGATGCCGGTGAGATTGGAACAGTTGATCCAAAAGTCCAGACTTACCTGATTGAGGATGATGCTGCAACTACTTTCCAGCACCAGGACACATATGATGGTCCGATGGATATGCCGCTGGATGTAGCCATTGATCAGAAACCTGTTGGAACGGATCCCAACGTCCTGGCGATCCCGGCTGCACCCACAGCTTTTGTAGGCGCTACAGTTCCGCCGGCGGTTGACCCCACGATTACCATTACGAACTCGGCGTTGTTTACGAATGATGATTATACGGTCGCCGTAACAACCTGGCCTGCTGGTGCTGCCCAAGCTGATATGATCAATTCAGTAATTACAGTTACTAACACTACACGTGGTAACACTGTAATTATTGATACTATCACTGTTGCAACCCCGGCCGGTGCGCACACCTTTAGCGGTTGGATTCCCGGTGCGGATATCGTAATCACCACAGATGCGTTGATGGACTTCACCGCGGTCGGTACATCGACTATCACGATGACCGGTGGTACACTTGGTGAGAATAATGACTATATCTTCGTTGCTGATACAGGAAACGACAGGATAAAGGTCATTAAAGGTGCGGATAACGGCGCTGCAGCAACAAACGGTGCGGAAGCTGATTTCTTCGAAGATGACAATACTGTAACTGAGACATACGATATTATTGTCACCGCGGCGACTGACAGTATTCCGAACCTGACATATGTCACCGGTACTCGTCCAATGGAAGACAGCTTTAACCTGTTTACCAGGAATGCCGGAACAACCACAACCTGGACAATGGTTGATAACTTCGCCGGTTCACTTCCCACCGATAATCACTATATGTATGATTATGATACCGGTGTGATCCTGCTCGGTGATGGTAACTTCGGTGAAATCCCGACGACAGGTGATACGCTTTATTCTGTCTTTAACCGTTGTCTTGACATCGATGAATTCGGTCGTACAGGTGCGGGCGATGACATGTTCAATGCACCTGCTGGTGTTGCTTCCCGTTGGAATGGCGCCCAGGGCTGGTTCGATATATATGTTGCCGATACTGGAAATAATCGTATCGCCAAGCTGAAATATGTCCCGCCGGCAACAAATGGTGCTGAATACTCAATCGACTGGGTAACCAGCTGGACAACAGCCTTTACTGGTTCGAACCTTGATTCGCCGACAGATATCCAGGTTCTCGAAAATACCAACACTAACCAGGTATATATCTTTACTTGTGATACTGGAAATGACAGGGTTGTAATCTGGCGTGACACAGCTGCTGAGGCAGATGGTGATGGCGTAACAGCTCCAACATTCGAAACAGCGTTTGGTGCAACAGGAGCTGTATTCGGAACCTTTGCACATCCGACAGGTATTTCCGTAATCGAAAATGCCAGCAACGAATTTGAAATTTATGTTGCGGACGCAGAGCGGAATGTCGTTGTCAAGTATATGCTTGGTGCCACACCACTGATTGATGTTGATTACTCAAATATTGAGACATTCGGATATCTGCCGACTGGTTCATATACGTTCGAACCTGGTACATATGATCCTATTTTCCCTGATAACCATCCGACAGGTTCATATATCCAGTTCTTCTACAGCGATACTACAACAGCTGGACAGGCGGATCCGACGCTTTGTTCAAGCACACAATATGCAACTACTATAACAAGCTTCCAGTGGGTATTTGCCAACACCCCGACCGGAACACCGGCAGATGGTGACTACTACCTGTATGCACGTCTTTACGATGCAAACGGTGTGTTCCTGGCGGAAGACAAGTCAGCCACTGCGGCGTTAACCATTGATTCCGACCTGTTGATTGGTATCGGTGCTTTTGATGAATTCGATGATGACCTCTACCTCTATGTCCAGAACAACAGCCAGAGGATGGTAAACCTGGATGTTATGTTCCCGGATAGTGTAGCGGCAGTTTCCTGGGGTGGTACATTCCCATCAGACAAGATGACTATTGTCACCATAGAAGAAGGTCCGGGCTGGCAGACAGTCCAGAACCAGGGTGTAATCTTCGAAGCTGACTGGGATAACACCAACGGAACCTGGGAAGTAAATACTTCCGTCCTCGGATCCAATACAGGTCTTGTGTCAGGTCCTGCCAAGTTTACCCTTGGTGTCATGACTGTACTAGTAGCCTCTGATGCAATTACCCCTGATAACCGTTTCTACCTTGGTACAATAGACATTACCTCTGGTAGCTGGGCGGACTACAAGGGTGAAGATCTTGGCGAACCACAGTTGAATGACCTGGCTCTCAATATTGGTTACCTCGGTGATATCGCTGATCCGGATGTTGCTTACGGAACAGTTCCAAGCCAGATCCCGACACCTGACGGAATCTTCGGATATGATGATGTACTGGTCTTCACACTTGGCTGGAACGGCCTTGGCGGAACACAGGATCCAATCGCTGATCTTGGTCCCTACAATGGCACAATCCCAGATCTTTGGGCAGCACCAAATGGTGTCCTTGATGTACAGGATCTGTTGGCATTCACCTTGATGTTCGAATGGTACAGGGACAACTTCTCCCCGGCACTGGCATCATTTGATCCTGCACCGATCAAGGTTGAGAATAAAGGTCAAGAACGTACAACAGCTGACTTCTTCGCTGAACATCTGACAACGGAAGTTCGTGAAGTTGGGAATCAGAGGATAGTCGAGATTCATGCTGTTGATGTTGAAGAATTGATGGCTGCTGAACTTAGCATGTACTACAGCTCGGCACATTACACTCTTGATAGTTACACTGACGGTGGCTTCCTGAGTGAAGATGCCAACCTGTTCTTCAATGGTGCAGAACTTGATGGTGGCGGATTAAATCTGATCATGTCCCGCCTCAACCAGGATGATCCTGGAGTAAGTGGATCAGGTATGCTGGCAGAGATAGTACTCAATGCTGCCAACGACACAGAGAACTTTACGATTGAATTTAGCCTGCATAATGCAATAGGTGAAGTGATCGAGAATGGTGTCTATTCACTGGATGTCACACTCGAAAGCAGCGCACTGCCAACCGAATTTACGGTCAGCAATGCTTATCCGAACCCATTCAACCCGACATCAGTAGTCAGCCTCGGAATACCCACAGCGGGTAATGTCGAGATCGCGGCCTACAATGTCCTGGGTCAGAGGGTGTTCAAGCAGGTTAACTTCTATAACGCAGGGTATCATCAGTTCGTGTTCAATGCGAGCCACAACGGCCATAGCCTGGCTGGCGGAATCTACTTCCTGAAAGTTGACTATAACGATCAGGTAAATGTACAAAAGGTGGTTCTGCTTAAGTAAACACGACTTCGACCATGCATAAGCACCCCTCACCCTGGTGAGGGGTGTTTTTTTATCTTTGCCTGCCATGCTGAGGAAAAATCTGCCGTTTTAAAATTGCTACTTTGAATCTTAAATCTTTCTTGTTAGAATAATATCAAACAACTACGGTCATCTCACCCCAGAGAGCTTAATTATGTTTGGAGGCAGACATTTTGCTACTATTTGAGCCGAGTAAGTCTGTCAAATCAGGCTCGTTGAGAAAATCAGTGTTGCAGGCAACAGGTAATATCTGAAACGGGATAATATGTCTCATCAATACTTGAACATGTACCTGAGGGTACTTCTGTGTTTTGTTTTAACTATTTCTGTTTGCGGATGTAAAAAGTCGGGAAGTGAAGCGGATCCGGAATTTTCTGTTGATCCTCCAGTTTTATCTTTCGGAAAGAACAGCCAGGAAAATTCCATCGAGATTTATAATGTTGGTGGTGATGTATTAGTCTGGTTTATGTTTGATAAACCGGACTGGATAGTTCTCGAGTATAATAACGGTGAAGTACTTGAAGATGAATCCATGCCGATCAAGGTATACAGTGACCTTTCCAGGATAGAAGATTTTGACAGCCTGTTTACCGATTCAGTCCGTTTCAGAAGCGATGGTGGAGCTGGGACAATATATGTTGATGCCACGGTCGATATTATAGTTCCCGAAAACGGTACCTATTCAGGAACAACGGCTGAGGGACTGGATATCATTTTTGATGTAAAGTATAACAGGATTATAGATTTTCATGGAGATTATTGGGATCAAAGCAGGATCAGGCAGGAAAGTCTTCCTGAATTCGGGTTGATAGTCTACGAAGAAAACGAAGATGAAGAAGATCGGCTTGCCGTATTTTCCTGTACAACAACAACGGAAGATAATGATTATACCTTGATCGGCAGCTATAACTCTTCGCAGACTCGAATATCGGGTGAATGGAACATAAACGGCGGGATACTGGCATACGATGTATACCTGGTTACGGACGGGGGAGAG
This sequence comes from bacterium, assembly GCA_028278125.1. The sequence goes on from JANQEY010000099.1 coordinate 14,232, forward strand.
GACACTTTATGATTAGTTATAATAACAGGTGGCAGTTCCTCTTGATAACTCTCGCAGCTACAGCTCTTTTATCACTCATTCTGCTGTCCTGCAAAGCGGCTGACTCAACTGGGCCCGAAGATGAAACAGCACCGCCGGTTATTTCGGATATCTGGGTGTCCTCACTCTATAATACAGCGACTGTCCATTATTATACCGACCAACCGGCGAAAGGTATTGTTGAATATGATCTGGTAACGGGTGCGATTGATGACAGTGTCACTCTTCTCTCTGCTACTCCGGATACAGAGTTATTCGTAGAACAGCATGAAGTCGATTTACATAACCTGCAGCCGATGCAGGAATATGTTTACCGTATCAGGGCCTGGACAGCATCTTCAATGGATACTGTCAGCCATTTAAGTACTTTCTCCACTCCGGACTCAACGGAAAGAGATACATCCTGCAGCGGTCTCGAAATAACAGATCTCGAAATAATCGATATAACTGATGTCAGTGCGTCAATAGTTTGGACGACAGATTTACCTGCTGATTCCAGGGCAGCATGGGGGACAAGTTCTGATAACCTGGAACAGACCACGCAGGACGATGAACTTGTTACCGATCATTTGATTGTCCTGACCAACCTGGATATTGATACGGAATATTTCGTACGCATAGCTTCTGTGGCTGATCCCGCAAGGTTTTGTGTATCACAGGTGATGCCGTTTACAACAGACGATGAACCTTCTGCACCGATTATTTCAAACCTGCAGGTAGAAGCTACTCTTACAAGCGCTACCGTAACCTGGGATACAAACAAGGAAGCTGATTCAAGGGTTGCCTGGGGCTTGTCACAGGATAATCTTGAAAATTCAGTAGAAGAGACGACCGAATACATTTTGTCTCATGAAATTGAAATACCCGATTTAACACCTTACACAACTTACTATGGGCAAGCTTCATCAGTAGATGAGGCTGAACTAAGGGGTGATTCCGAAATCTTTACCTTCTTTACCGGGCCTGATGATTCGCTGATAATTTCTAACGTTGTTGTAGATACAGCCACAAGTTGGTACGCTGATATAACCTGGTTAACCAACTGGCCGGCAGATACCAGGATATTTTACGGACTGAGCCGACAGGTTCTGCCGGAATTTCTCATTTTACCGGAGTTTATTATAAACCATTCGGTTCGTCTTGAAGAATTACTTTCAGACACAACCTACTATTTTACAGTAAGGGCAGTCGACAGCCTGGGACAAAACGCTGAATATGATACCCTCGATTTCCGGACAAATCCAGGCCTTATATTTTACGCGCCGGATACATCATCGGGAATAGGGCAGAGTATTTACTTCCCCATACATATTCTCTGGGCGGAAAACCTTACTGCGGTTGAGCTGGTGATTTCCTACAACCCATTATATGTTTCACCGGTAAGTGTAGCTGAGGATGGAATTACACCCGGACCTTTTACCACAGAGAATGACCATTTTTTCTTCCAGAGGGAAATCAACAGGATAGCTTCCGAAATAACTATACAAGTCACCTGGCGGATCAGCTTTGACGGTGACATTCCTGTCGATACGCAAGCTGACGGAGATGGCGTACTCGCTTATATAGAATTTGAAACTTTAATAAATGGTTATTCACCGATCAACTATGAAGCAGATCGATGCAGGGCATTCAGTGTCCGCTCGATAGATGAGGGAATTGAATTTGATATCGAAAACGGTGGAATAACGGTTGAGTAATCTTTTAATACTATCTGGATCGAAATTTAAGGAGGGAAGCATGAACGGGAAAAAATTCCTGCTGGTGTTAACCCTTTGTGTTGTTATAAGTGGAATAGCATGGGCCGGCAGTTATGAAGAAACACTCCATGGGATATCAATGCTGGAAAGTGGAGGATATGGTGGAGCGGTCGCGAAGTATTCACAGGTTGCAGGAGAATTTGCCACTTTTACCGGGGCACGGGGCGCATGGGTAATAAATCATCGCTTCTCGCTCGGTGCGGGCTTTTATCGCCTTTCTTCGAACATTGATGAAACAATGACACCGGACAATGCAAGAAAACTCGGTGGTGTCGATTTAAGGTATAACGGCATTGAGCTTGAATATATAATGAAAGGTGAATCGGTTGTTCACCTGGTTGGTTATACGCTGATTGGTGCCGGAAGGGTTTCGTTCAGCAGGTATGATGCCGTTGATGATAATATCAAGCTTGTAAAAGATGATTTGCTTGTTATTGAACCGGCAGTGAACCTGCAGGTAAACATGACGGACTGGTGCAGGGTAGACCTGGGTTTAGGTTACCGGATGATGATGGGAGTAGAGGATAAATCAGGCAATTATATGAGCTCAGATAATCTTGGGGGAATGAGCGCAACCCTGGTAATCAAATTTGGTGTTTTCTAAAAAGTTACCCGATATTGATTCACATATAATACCATTTACCCCCCGTGTAAGTGGTATTATTTTATCAGGACAACCTTATGTACCACCGATTTTATCCCGCCAATTTCTGACCTGATAAGATATATTCCGCTTGATTTATCTACTGCATTAAAAGAGAATGAATGGTATCCCGGTTGATATTTACCAGATGCCAGACAGCAAATGTATTCACCAAGAATATTGAATACATGGATATCTAGTTGTTGGAGTTCTGGAAGGGAGACTCTCACTGAGGTAGATGGATTAAATGGATTAGGGTATGGAGTTGAAACGGAATATTCTGTTGGAATATGATTGTAACTCTCAATCATTAATGGCGGTTCTATTATAAAAGACCAGGTTTCTAAACTGGCAACAGTATCTTCGCCGGAGTATGCATAAACTGTCCAGTCGACGTATGTGTTTGAATCGGTTTCTGTTATCCAATTACCAATCAGATCATGGAAATCAAGAGTAATAGCGTGCAACTCTAGATTTTCTATTATTACACTTGTGTCTCTTGTTCCATTCGAAATATCAAAATCGATAAAATATATAGCGGTTTCTTCAGGGTCAGGATCATAAGAATGTTCCCAGTCAATCAATATTTCGAGTGGTTGTGACATAACAAAAATCGAAGAGTCTTCAGGATGAAAAAGATGAAAATCAGTTGGAGGTTCAGGGATTGATATGGAAAAAGTAAAGGTTTCATTTGCAAATGTAATATCTTCCATATCGTCTTGAGCAGCAACTGTCCACACATAAGTATGATCATCTAGAAGAATGAATGTAAAGGTCGTATCGGTCCACATTTCCGCGACCACCTCCCCATTCACATATAATTTATAGAAAACATCACCCCCCTCAATGTCTGTTGAGGCATTCCAGGCCAATTCAAGATTTACAGAGTCAATTACAGAATTGTTCTCCGGTTGTATAAGTGAAAAAGAGCTTGGGGGAAAGTTGTTGTAACGGATCCTGATCGGAAAATCGCCAATTGTTGAGGGATTGAAGCTGTCTCCGGTAAAGTTATACAAAGTGGCAGGCATATCAGGATTATTTGCGCAGACAGGAGGAATATTATCGATATGATAGATGAATTCGTCTTCAGAGGCAATAAAACCGCATAAGATATCACCTTCGGTAATTTGAACATCCTCGATATCGAAACTGTTCCAATTGTTATCTACTGATCCGGTGTAATCCCATAATTCATCATAGTTACCAAGGTTATCAAATCCCCAGATGTAGAGGGATATATCTTCTATTTCTTCCTCAAAATACCATGATACAAGTTCAAGGTTGGCAGGGTAAGATAATGGCGTGAACGAGACAGCCCAGCCATCTTCAATTTCACATATAATTGGAAGGTTTAACTCATCACTAGAATAATTAACCGAATACATTTCTGCAGTCTGAAATAACTGGTAATCGTTGTTAAGGGAATCAAAATCATCCTCTGCATCAATCTCAACATTAACAAGGTGTATATCGTTCTCATCGGGGATCCACGCTTCTAAACTCGATACTGTCAGGGTATCATGTGATTCAATACTGTTGAAATTTACCAAGCTAGAAAAAACTTCTTCGTTATCAGAATTTGTAACTGTAAAAACAACCTGCCCCGTGGATGATATCATCGTTCCTATATTGCAGATTTCAGCAATGAATTCTATCGCATCTTCAGTTGTTACATGAAAACGTTGGATATCATTATAAAGCGATATCGCTTTGAGATCAAAAAACTCTTCTGAGAATTCACCGGCAGCGATAATCATCAGGTCATAAGCGGCAGTAAGGTTCATATTAGCCGGATCCGCATTGACACCCCAGGAAAGTTTACTTCTTTCTCCGGGTTCAGCACCATCGTCATCAAGATATAAGTCCCAACCAGGGAATCCCGGAACCGGACCGATTATGATCCAGAAATTTTCTCCGGAATCTAAGTTGATAAAAGAGTCATCATCCAGGTTTAGTTCCACCCAGTTCTCGTCAAAAGCTGTGGGTTCAGTTTCCCAGATCTGCTCGATCAGTTCACCGGGACTTCCCAGCAAGTCGGTATACAGGTACGCCTCAACTTCGGTGACATTTTCATCGCTGGCAAAAAACCGGACGCCTTGTAATTCAAAAGCAGCAGGAGCAGTAAATCTTACACCAGCAAAATAGTTGTTCACAGCGTATGCAAGTCCGTCTTCAGGAAAGCTGCAGTAATAAATGGAATCCTGGAAAATTTCATCAAGTTCATACTGGTCTGTTACATTCAGAGGACCCTCAAGAGAATACATATTATTATAAGAATTGAAAGAATCATTTGGAAAACGGATAGGTATTTCCTGTTGAGCGTAGGTTGTGCAACAAATGGCAAACAGTGTAACAATCAGTAATGAATACTTTTTCATTAACGACTCCCCCTGGAAAGTTGTTCAAATTGTTATTTTATTAGCACTGCTTTTCTGTACTTTGAGAATCCATCCGAGGTTAATGCATGGACTATATACATTCCCGCGGAAAGATGATCACCATTTAATGAAAATGAATGTGAACCAGCTTGGATAATTGTGTTATTTAGCACGGAAACTGTCTGACCGGTTATATTATAAACCTTTAAGGACAATAGCGCGGATTCCGGCAGATCAACACGAATAATCCCTGTTGAATTAAATGGATTAGGATAGATTTTTTGTAACTGAAATTCTGCTGGTATTTCATTTAATCTTGGTGTTCCAAAATAATCATGCGAGACAATCCTGCCGGGATTATTCAGTGAGTGGATATGGATTGGTGGGCCTTCAGCCGGGAAAACTTCCCATTCAAATCCATCTTCTATGAAGGACATATCAGGATAAAATCCCAGTTTTACAAAGGAAGTATAAACTCCCGGATCGATTTCAGCAGGTATATTATACATATAATCATTTGTTAAAGTATCGCCTTGTTCGATAGTAATTTCCTGAAAGTCGTCAGGTATAATTGTCTCACCATCGGGTGTTAAAACTTCTGTCCAGTAATCTAAACTGATTGTGCTATCCAGAGTATCAGAATGTGTGATTATTGATGTCCATTCAAAAGTACCACCTTCATTAGGAATTTGAATTGGAATCATGTTGAGAGAAATTTCAATGTGAATCAGTCCAATAAAATCCATTAACGGGACATACAATAATGCATTTCCGGCGTTAACCAGACCAGCTCCCAGTTGATCCTGATAGTTTGGATTAAAAGGGTAAATATCTTCGCAAGTTGATAATAAAACAGACTCCAATAGATCGACTGTCAATTCCGGATTGTAACTGAGGATTAAAGCTGCGACTGCGGCAGCATTCGGAGATGCCATTGAAGTTCCATCCCAGGCGACGTAATCTTGAGGATTGACAAAATTACCTGTCATTGTACTCCATATATCAACTCCAGGCGCGGAAATGTCTATCCCATCACCATAGTTTGAGAAATCAGCTTTAGTAAGATCATCGTCCAGAGCGGCAACGGAAAGAACATGCTCGTAGTCTGAAGGGTAATGAGGTGAAGTATTATTACTGTTTCCTGCCGATGCAAAAATAAGTACTCCCAGATCATATGCGTAATCAATAGCATCCTGGTAGCCTTCCCAGTAGGTTGTTCCACCGAATGAGATACTTATGACATCCGATCCGTTATCGGCAGCGTATTGTATCGCGGCAGCAAAATCTTCCCGGAATCCAGCACCGTATATACCCCACCACCATTGATAAGCGAATCCCGCGCGCAATGGCATATTGGTTACATTTCCGGATGCTGATGCTATCCCAATATCATTGTCTGTAACAGCAGCCGATGATCCCGCTACATGTGTGCCATGTCCATGAATATCCGGAAACACCTGGTTGTCAGGTGGCCCGTAATCCTCATAAATGAGGTCTCCATCTACATTAGTCTCAGATACAAAATCCCATCCGGCAATATCATCTATAAAGCCGTTTTCGTCGTCATCAATCTCATTAAGATCATTTAAATCTGCAATTCCATTTTCATTAATGTCTTCACCGGGATTAATGCGGATGTTGGCGGACAAATCCTCATGATTGAGTTTGCAACCTGTGTCGATAGTTGTAATAATGACTTCTTCGCTTCCTGTTTCAATATCCCATGCTGTGGGAAGATCCATTGCGTCCAGTCCCCACATGTCATAATTGTCATAATCATTTGGGATATAATCAACGTAATCCGGTTCCTGTAAAGAAAAACTGAGGATATTCCTGTTAGACTCCAGTTTTTTGATGATCTTACCGGCAGGTTCATCGTTTGCCCATTGTAGCCTGAACCACCTGTTTAGTCCGTGTTTATACCAGAGTTTACGATTGTATTCCTTATTAGGTACGTAAAAAATAGGAACTAAATTAGGATTCTCAATATCAGACTCGTGTATGATATCCGGGATGTTTCCACTATCACGAAATCTTTTTGCCGCCTCATCAGATAGTTCAATCAGTATGTGTGGAGACAGGATTTCATGAGGATTTGCCTGAATAGGTGGTATCGAAAAACTGATAAAGATTAGAACAAGCAAAAGACGGAAGGCCATGATTCAATCCCCCTTTAGAGCTATGAGCAGAATTATCTCAATACCCTGAAATAAAAGATAAAAAATATTGCTATCAGAAATATACGAAAAATAAAGAAGAGATTAAATCAAAATCAGGTTAAATTATAATTATTTCACGTACAACAGCTTTTTAATCTGGGTGATTTGTCCGGGGATATTTATATTAATAAAATAGATACCATTACTGAGATTATCAGGTTGGATAATAATTTCATGATAACCTTTTGGAAATACATCTTTTTTAATTTTCGAAATTAATTGTCCGTTTATATTGAAAAGAGTTATTTCTACGGCAGAGTCTTCCAGAAGCTCAAAGTTCAGGTTTGTTGTGGAATTAAAAGGATTTGGAAAAATATCGCTGGTAATAAGTGGGTTTTCGTTCTTGGTAGTTGCCATTGCATCCTGGAATTTCCTTGACAGCTCGGGATTATCAAAAAATCCGGTCATAGTCCAATCATCAAGGCCGATTCCCCCGGTGTTTTCAATCAACGCACCACCAAACTTTTCAATCTCGAATGATTCAGTATCATATGCTATACCTGCTGCATAATCACCAATCCATGTCACGTAAGTATATATAGCCGGCGGGGCTTGCTCGGGAACATACTGAACAGGTGAACCTTCAATCGCACCGAATGCTGCAAGAGGGATATCCTCAACCAGAATTAATGGACCGAACCTGTCTCCACCTGGTGTAACAACTTCTGTCCATGCGTCGAAAAACAGGGTTTCATTAGTCAAGTTTGTAACGGTAGCATCGAATCCGAAAGTACCACCGCCTGGTGGGATATATATTGGAAGACCTATAGGGGTCACTTCAAGCATGAGTGGTTGATGGTCAGGTGCAAATTTTACCAGCCAGTAATCCTGGCTCATGGATTCCATAGAAAATACCTGTCCACCGATAAAGAATCCTCCGTCTGATGTAAGCCGGATCTCCTGTCCGTTTTCTCTCGATTCGCTTCCAACAGTAGTTGTCCACAATGTATCGCCTTCGGCGTTTAACTTTAGTATATAGGCGTCGGTTTCACCCGCACCGAAGGAAGCTGTGGAACCGACTACCAGGAAATCACCATCCGTGGTTTGGACGACATCATTGCCTTTGTCATTTGATCCGCCGCCGTAAATGTTGAACCATTCAACCTCACCCTCGGAATCGGTCTTGATTACCAGGACGGAATTGTCTTCTGATACCAGTTCTTTAAAAAACCCGGCGATTATAAAACCACCATCCTGTGTATTTTTAATAGATAATCCGTTTTCAGTGTTTTCTGTTCCGTATGTTCTGGTCCAAAGAGTATCTCCTTGTTCATCAACACGAACGAGGTAAACATCACGGTCACCCTCTCCAAAGGATAAAGTAGCCCCACAGGCAGCATAACCCCCGTCTTCAACAACGCAAACACTGTAGCCGTAGTCGTAATCCGGCCCACCGCATGGACGTATCCATTCGGTCTCACCGTCACTGTCCGTTTTTACCAGCCAGATATCGGCTACACCGGCTCCCATTGAGCTGGTTGAGCCGGTAAAAATAAAACCATCGCCTGGGACCTCTTCAATACTTCCGCACCAGTCACTCCCCAATCCACCATACAACTGTGTCCAGACAGTGTCACCATCTGCGTCTATTTTTGCATTATAGGCATCATAATATGCTTCTGAGAAGGTGTTGGTTTCAGATCCTACTATAACACCACCATCGGAAGTAGCACGCACACTCCATGAATACTCTTTTTCAACGCCTCCGAATGTATGAGACCACAAGGAATCGCCAGATTCATCCGTTTTTATAACATATATGTCATTCTCGCCTTCACCATAGGACCATGTCCATCCGGTCATGATATATCCGCCGTCGTTTGTCTGGTCAACCGAATTGAGGAATTCGTTATCCAGTCCACCATACGTACGTGACCACTCAATCTCGGGTGGTTGAGCATGAGAAGCGAAGATTACGCAAAGCATTATTAAATAAAGAGATTTTTTCATCGGTTAACCTCGGCTTATAATATCCCGAAATATACGAAAATTATTTTCCGTGGTCACGTGATTTTGAGCACTCCAAGGATTATTGGTTAAAGTTAAAGAAAATAAAAAACTTGGAGTAAGAAAGTGTGATAAAATTAAGGACTTGGGTGATTACCCAAGTCCTTGAAGGTTTAGTCGGGGCGACTGGATTTGAACCAGCGACCCCCTGCTCCCGAAGCAGGTGCGCTACCGGGCTGCGCTACGCCCCGATCTTTCGGCGAAATATACTCCCCGCTCATTTAACGAGTCAACCATACAAAATTCAGAGTTTTCCACGAGACTTGCAATGGATCATAGAACTCCCATAGTTTATACATCTTTGGCGAGAGCCGGATTACCTCACCCTGGAACGATTACGGAGGAGTTCATGAAGTTTTTTCGTGGGTTGTTAGTTGTTATCTCAGTAATGGTATTTACCCTGCTCCAGATAAGTCTATGCGTTGATAATAGTATAGCCAGCGAGTTGGATGAATTTGTCGGTGATACACTGGTTGTTGGTATGTCTGAGCTGGACAATCAGCATAATGTTGTGATAGGACGCACTATCGCTTTTGATCCCAATGCTGATAACGGCAACGGTATGGCTATAATGATTTTTACCGACCTTGAATCAGCGGCAGGATACAGGAATGTCCGTGTAAACCGTATTTATTACGAAGAAGGTATACCGACCATCGAGATGGAAAGCGGCCACAATGTTAGCCCTTACCATACAAATTACAGGGGCGGCTACGCTACAATAGACATGGCAGTCAGTATGGATGAGCCGATACCCTTCATGGCATATCATGATCGTGAGACAGGCGATCCCTGGCGGTCAAGAGCTGCTGCACCGTTCCCTGATTTCCCAAGCTTGTTTGTGGAATTTCCCGTTCCCTACAGTGGGTTAGCAGGTGTTACACAGACTAAAATTGCAGCGGACGGGGACAGTGTTATCCACCTGGTTGCCGGTGAAACCGGTGAAGCTGGAGAAAACCGGCCAATGTTATATACTCGTGTGGCATATGATGCAATGAATTTCAACTTTGTGGTAACGAATCCGGAAGGTGAACCTGAACTGGTAACTGACCTGACTACAGTTAGTGCTGGAAATATTGCTGCCAGTCCCGATGGACAACGGATTGCAATCGCGAAAAGTTTATCTCGTACTCAACTGGGATTATACCCTGATCCGTCAGGTTCTGATATGATCCTCTGGGTAAACGACAACCGCGGGCTGGATTGGGATTTCGATAATTCCCTGATGAACCTGACAGAATTCCAGGGCCCGAATCCTGATCTCCTCCCGGACGAAATGGCAGCTAATGTAGATACTTTCCGTGCCAGTACTGGTAATACGATGTTTTTCGATCAGGATAATGTGCTGCACGTAGCATTCGAAGCTATGCCTTATTTCCACTACCCTGAACAGACAGCCTACATCTTCGGACAGGTTTATTACTGGAATGAAGAAGACAACCTCTATATCCGTATTGCAGATGGTGACTTTTTCCTCTGGGCAGGGGTGACCAGTTACGGTTCGATGACAGGTATGCCAAGCTTGTATAAAGATCCGGATACGGGATGGTTATGGTGCCTTTACCAGCAGTTCGGTGAGCCCGGTGATACAATCCATGTTGAAGGTGACACCCTGGCAATGGATGCCGGCCTGACTTCAGGTACATTGAATGCCGACCTGTTTATTACCGCATCTCCAGCGGGGGAATACAACGGTAAACTCTGGTTTAAGGGTGTAAATATTACCAACACAAAGGGTACAACAGGCAATATACCGGCAGGAGATTGCCGACATGAACGTGACGGTTCCATAGCCCGGAATAATACGGGCGACCACCTGCATATCAGCTACCTGCAGGACCTGGATGCCGGGAACTTCGACAACGGGAATGGCACTATCACTGATAATCCTGTAGTGTACCAGCGTATTCTTAAACAGGCACTAATCGACAGTTTTATGGCGAGGCAGGAGTTTATTCCGAACTATCCGTTACGCCAGGACAGCACCGGTTACTGGGAAGACGAACTTGGCTGGGAATGGCGAGATATTACCTCGGTGCCGGAATCCGGGGATAACGTCAAACCGGAAAATTTCAAACTGGCCTCGGTATATCCCAATCCATTTAACTCCACTGCCAGGATAGAATTTAACCTTGAGAGAGCAGGTGCAATCCAGTTAAAAATCTATGATATTCTCGGACGTGAAGTTGTAACATTAATGAATCGTTCAATGAACAGTGGAACTCATAATGTCCATTTCGACGCTTCTGATATTTCCAGCGGCATATATTTCATTTCGTTGGAAAGCGGATCTCATAAGAGCGTCAAGAAAGTGGCATTGATACGATAGTAGATATTTATATAGGATATTATACTGTCGTTGCGAGCTTCCCCTGCTTCTGCAGGGAAGCGAACCGTAGCAAAGCGAAGATTGCGGTGTGCGAAGCACAGCCGTGATCCAAGCAATCACTGACAATGTATCTCGATATAACCCGGTTTGTTTATCAAGCCGGGTTTATTATTAAAAAAACCATCCCGGGTTGCCAGCCAACCCGGGCTACACTTAAGTTTTAAGTGAATCCTGACTATAGTCTGAATGATATGCAAAATGGGTAAAAATTAATGCTAAACAGGCCCACTCTCGAATATATCAAATCAACTCACAAGCTGATAAAACCATTTATAAACAGGACACCTGTGCTGACCTGTTCTACCTTTGATACAATGTTCGATACCAGGCTTTTTTTCAAATGCGACAATTTCCAGAAATCAGGTTCGTTCAAAATACGGGGTGCAACAAGTGCGATACTGAGATTGTCTGAAAAAGAGGCATCCAGGGGGGTGGTAACTCACTCATCAGGTAATTTTGCGGGTGCTCTTGCTTTAGCTGCGGGATTACAGCGGATAAAAGCGTTTGTTGTAATGCCGGAAAATTCCAGGAATGTTAAGAAGGAAGCTGTTGCAGGATATGGAGCTGAAATAACCTTCTGCAAGCCTACACTTGAAGCAAGAGAATCAACCGCCCGGGAGATAATTGATAAAACCGGGGCAACATTCCTGCATCCTTATAATAACTACGATGTAGTTGCGGGACAGGGGACTGCCGCGCTTGAACTGTTGGAAGATGTTGGTGATTTAGATATCGTAATTGCTCCTATTGGCGGCGGTGGTTTAATGAGTGGAACAGCAATTACGGTATCATCAATGTTTCCCGAGGCGCAGTTGATCGGTGCGGAACCGGCAGGCGCTGACGATGCTTACCGTTCATTGAAAGAGGGTAAAATTATTCCATCAGTAAATCCCCGGACGATTGCCGATGGTCTCTTAACTTCACTTGGTGACTTGACCTATCCAATTATCAGGGAGTTGGTTTCTGAAATTATCACTGTAAGTGAAGATCAGATAATTAAAGCAATGCGAATGATATGGGAGAGGATGAAAATAGTAGTTGAACCGTCTGCCGCGGTTACCCTTGCAGTAATTCTTGCAAAACCGGAAACATTCAGAGGTATAAAGGCAGGTTTGATCTTGTCCGGCGGAAACGCGGATCTCGATAACCTGCCCTGGTAAAATTTCTATGTTTAAGAACTAGGCGTTTTCCTTCTCTCGTGGAATCCTGTTGAATATAATTGCCATCTCTTTCATCTTGTTCGCAAGTTCCGGAGTAAGGTCATTTATGAAAATTCGCCAATCCCAGTTGCCGCTTGCCTGTCCCGGTCGGTTCATCATGCAGTCCGAATCGAATCCAAGCAAATCCTGGATCGGGGCGATGGCATAATTTGCCACTGATGAATACGCCAACCTTAACAGATCCTCTTGTGGTGCGGAAATATCATGACCTACGTAGAACTGAACATTTTCCCGTATTCTATCATTGGTTTCCTCGTTCCACCAGCCTAGTGTGGTATTATTGTCATGGGTTCCCGTGTAGATGACACTGTCCGGTGTTACATTATGTGGGAGGAAAGCATTGTCTGATCCGTTCCCGAACGCAAACTGTAATACTTTCATACCGGGTAAACCGAAACGTTTACGCAATTCAGTGGTATGACCATAGCTTAGATCACCAAGATCCTCGGCTATCAGTGGCAGATTACCCATGTGATTCAGAAGTGCCTCGAAAAATCTTGGTCCCTGTTCGTTATCGATCCAGTGACCGTTAACGGCAGTCTCTTCTTCCGCCGGGATTGCCCAGTACGTATCAAATCCACGGAAATGGTCTATCCTGACGACATCGACCAGTTCCAGGGTCGATTTTATCCTGCTGATCCACCAGCCAAAATTATCATCTTCATGCGCTGGCCAGTTAAAGAGAGGATTTCCCCATCGCTGTCCTGTTTCACTGAAGTAGTCCGGTGGTACTCCGGCAACAAGTGTAGAATTACCTTGTTCGTCAAGATGGAACAGGTTACGGTTAGCCCAGACATCAACACTGTCATAGGCGACAAAGATCGGCATGTCACCGATAATTTTTATTCCCCGGTTGTTGGCGTGTGCGCGTACCTGGCCCCACTGCGTAAAGAATACGAACTGCTGCCATTCTTCAAAGGTTATCCGGTCACTTAGTTCGTGCCTGACAAGATCAAGAGCGCCATGGTCACGATCACGTTGTTCCACCGGCCATTCATTCCAGCACCGTCCGTCATGAAAACGTTTTAATGCCATAAACAGGGCATAGTCAGCCAGCCAGTGTGAATACCGGTCACGAAACTCGTTAAAATGGTTCTTTTCGTCTTCGTCTGCCTGTGTCAGCCAGTTATGAAAGGCCTTGTCAAGCAACGATGTTTTCGTTGGAATTACAGTGCCATATTCTACTCGTTCATGGGGAAGTCGGCGTAAATCCGTCAAGTCCTCGTGTGAAAGCAGTCCCTGTTCAACCAGTCGATCAAGGCTGATCAGGAACGGATTTCCCGCAAATGCGGAAAAACAGGCATATGGACTGTCCCCGAAACCCGTTGGCCCTAAAGGTAAAACCTGCCAGAGGGTCATCCCTGCATCCGCGATCCAGTCAATCACGCTGAAGGCTTCATTTCCCAGCTCGCCAATACCATTCTGCCCGGGAAAGGAAGTGGGATGAATCAGTACTCCTGCTCGTCGGAATGAATTGCCGTTCATAGGTAATTCCCAGTTAGTTCTAACTTGAAGAATTTGCAATAGTATACATAATAAAAAAACAATTTAAAAGCTGTTAATGTGTCTTTCAACTATATTTTAAAACCTAAGAGGAAATATTCAGGAAAGATTTAATTTCTCGGGCGATATTCTGGAAAAACCCAAATGGATATTGTACTTTCAGTGGAACCAGCCAAAAAGTGGGCGAAAAAGCAGCAAAGTATTAACACTTTATAATATCTCTTGAATATGTATAACGAATCGTGGGGGTAATTGTGCGAAAATCGTTGTGCCTGTTTCTTATCCTCCTGTTGATAATTCCTGCCATACTGCCTGCCCAGGAGAATGAAAAAATAACTGTCGCTGTTCTTGATCTTGATGTTTCCGGTGGAGTGACGGCCACTTACCAGAGGCCGTTGTCTGACAGGCTTCGCCAGGAACTGATCAATACTGGCAGGTTTATTGTCGTAGAACGCAATAATATGGAAAGTGTCCTTACGGAGCAGGGCTTGCAGATGTCCGGATGTACATCTGATGAATGTGTTGTCCAGATGGGACGTTTACTGGGTGTGCAAGCGATGATTGCCGGTTCGATTGCCAAGGTCGGAAATACACATACTATCAATCTTCGGATGATCAATGTCGAAACCAGCAAAATAATGATCGCTCGCAGTACCGACTGTGCCTGCCCGATTGATGAAGTTCTGACAACAAGTATCCGTGACGTCGCATTTGCCATTGCCGGCATGGGACCCGGAGAAGGCGCCGGGATTACCGTTACTTCATCCGGATTTGGGGATGTATTCATCATCTCAACGCCGGAGGGTGCGACTGTCAGGCTTGATGGCAAGCTCCAGTTACGTAAAAAAACACCATGTCCCCTGGAAAATCTTTCGGCCGGTGAACACCTGATCGAGTTGGAAGTCGGTGACTATTCAGCTACCCAGACTATCATCGTCCAGCCTGATCAGATGACCCGGATTGAAGTTCCGCTGGAAAAGGGGAAAGGAACGCTAAGGGTATATTCAGATCCTTTCGACGCGATAGTGATATTGAATGGAAAGGAAATAGGGCCGACACCTCAAACCATCTCAGACCTTCCCGCAGGGGATTACAGCGTCGTACTTAGAAAGGACGGTTACGTTCCTAAGGAAACAAACGTATCTCTCCGGGCGAATGCCGAAGAACGGTTAAATGTTACCCTGAGGCAGATGGCGAAGCCTGAACCGGCTGAACTGGTTATCAAATCTTCTGTAAACGAGGGGACTTTAATCATCAACGGTACCCCCCAGCAGTCCCGTTTCCCTGTAACCCTGAGTGACCTGGAGTTGGGGATTTATGAAATTCAGGTTTCAGCCCCGGATCATGAACCATTCAGGAAAACGGTTGAGATACAGGTTGAGAAAAGATATACAGTCAATGCTATTCTGAAGAAACACAAGGGAACACTGGTGATGTCTGCGCTTCCACCTGGGACCATTGTTTACGTGGATGGTGATGAAATCGGAACAGCACCTTTATCAGATTATGGAATAGATATTGGTTCACATAAAATAAAACTGCGTCGTCCCGGGTATGAAAGCAGGAGTGAAACAATTACAGTTACCCGTGGCAGTGATGTAAAAATCACTTCAAACATGAACCGTAAATCACGCGGTAAGGCGATTATGAGATCCATTGTTCCCGGCCTGGGACAGTTTTATATGGATCGACCAGTACCAGGTATTATTTACCTTGTTGGTGAGGCAGCGGCTGTAGGTTTCATGTTCTCTGCCATAAGCAACTATAATGATCTGGTATCGGAATATAATGACGCCAGGGAAGCTTATGACGCTTATAACACTCCAACACCAGCCGACCAGGCCGAAGAAATCACAGGTCTCTATAATACAAAAGTAGAAGCTCACGATGATGCAGAATCCGCCAAATCCACAATAATGGTAGCCGCGGGTATTGCCGGTGGCTTGTATGTCTGGAACCTCATCGATGCGGCAATATTCGGCGAGACAAGTGGAGGTTCAAGTTACGGGGATTCAGGTTTGCAGTTTGACCTTGCTGCCATGCCCGATTCAAAAGGAGATACTGTACCAGCTTTCAAAGTTGGGGTAACTTTTGGTGGAACAGGGAGGAAAGACCGATGAAAATGTTTGTTCGCTTGTCATTGGCTTTAGTAGCCTTGTTCCTGTTTGGTCTTATGGGTTGTGACGAACTACCATCGGAAACCGGACATGATAATCCTAATGATCCGGATAGCCCGGAATATAGCTATGATCCACCACCGGAGCTTGAATATACTCTTGATCCAAACACTACAGACCTTAATAAACCAATATCACTCGATTGTAGTGGTGCTGAATCATACCGAATCGATTGGGAAAATGACGGTAGCTGGGATTTGGATTGGACAACTAGTGGATCATTTACACACACCTATACTTCAACTGGGTTTAAAACGATTAGAGTGGCATATCGAGATTCCCAGTTAAATACTTATTTTGAGACACTGCCGGTTGTTCAAGTTTATTATATCTATGAAAGTTTTGATGGTTATAACACGGGAACAGCATCACCCGATTTCCCTTCATTCATTGAAGATACAGAAGTGAACGGATCGTATGAAATCTCATCGACACATTATGGCAATTCCGGTAAAAGCGTTAAAATGAGCGATCCTGATCTCGAATCACAAGTATCATTGCAAAGTGTTGACCTGAATGGATTAAACGCAGGAGTTTTTAAGTTTGCATTTCGGTTAAGTAATGCTACAAACTCGTTTGGCATAAGTGGCTGGGCTGATGGAGGCGAGGAGTTTTATAGTCGTACAGCATTCCATCTGCAAACCCTGGATGATGGATTTAATAATACACTTGTTTTCCAATCTTTAGGTGATTTGTATTACCTGGTTGACCAATATACCGGATTGACATCTAGCACGTGGTATTACATTGAAATTGAATATGATTGTCAAATTGAATCACAATCGATCTATTTAACTGAAGGCAATGGTCCCAGGGAATTAGTTGTTGATAATGTATATCTTGCAAACCTGGTTTCAAGGGTTGATTGGGTTAGAATTATACAGTTTACAGATGGCACAGGGAGAGATTTGTGGGTTGACGATGTATGTTTGGATACAGACGGAGAATTACTGACTATTAACAGCACAAATCCTGGAGGTGTTGTAGCCACAAATGCTTTAGAGTGCACTACAGTAAAAACTAGATAAAATCAAAACTTTAGAGATAAAACCGGCTGTAATTCAGCCGGTTTTTTATATGTGGCCTTCTAAATCTCGATTCGAGTAGTATAAATGCTTTAAATTATTCTACTTACCGATCAATTCAGATATTGATTCTATTAATTCTTCAGGGCGATAGGGTTTCTGGATAAATCTTGTCGGTTTTATCTTTTTAAACCGTTTTCTGACTACTTCCTCGCTGAATCCACTAGATAGTACCACCTTTACTTTTTTATTGATCTTTTTTAGTTCTTTAAAAGTGGTTTCACCGCTCATCTTGGGCATGGTAAGGTCGAGGAGGATAGTTGATATTGTGTCCTTTTTTTCACCGTACAGTTTTACCGCTTTTTCCCCGCTGTTTGCTTTAAGAACGGTCAAACCGGCCTTCTCAAGAATCCTTTTAGCAACACGGATGACGGACTCTTCATCATCGACAACCAGAACAGTCCCTTCAAGTTTTTCACCATTACCGAGTATGGAAAATTTGTTGTTGTTCGATAGACCGTTATTATTAGGAGTTTCAGCCTTCGGTAGTGGGAAATAAATGGTAAAAGTAGTGCCTTTTGATGGTTTGCTTAATACCTGGATCGCCCCTTTATGACCCCGAACAATCCCCAGGACAGCAGCCAGGCCAAGCCCTCTACCCGTAAATTTTGTCGTAAAGAACGGATCAAAAATTCTTTTCAGTGTCTTTTTATCCATCCCGCAACCGGTGTCATCAACCCTGAAGAAGATATATTTGCCACCGGGAAGATCATCATTAAGGATAGTACCTTTGAGTTGATCTTCGGTAAGCTCTTCAATACCGGTAGACACGGTAATTTTGCCGCCTGAATCGTTTAGCGCTTCGGAAGCGTTTGTTATCAGGTTCATCACCAGTTGGCGAATCTGGGTAGCGTCTCCCTCCATTGTCTGGAGATCTTTTTTCAACCGCAGTTCAAGAATAGCGTGGGTGGAGATTGAAGCTTTCAGGAGTGCCGCGGTCTCTTTAACCACGTCGGTAATACTCAATGTTTGAACTACAAATTTTCCCTGCCCCGCATAAGCGAGCATCTGTTTTGTCAATTCAGCGGCACGTTGGGCTGCTTTTTCAATAAGTTGAAGGTTTTCCTGGATCGGTGAGTCTTTTCGCAGCTCCATTTTCGCCAGGGTAGCGTTTCCAAGAACACCTACGAGTAAATTGTTGAAATCGTGTGCAATTCCTCCCGCAAGAACACCAAGGCTCTCAAGTTTTTGAGTCTGAAGCATCCGTTCTTCGAGTTTGCTGTGTTCCTTTTCAGCAAGTTTCAGGTGGGTGACATCACGGGTGATAATTGCCAGCAGTACATCATCTTTAATCTCAATCGGGAAATAGATACTTTGAACAATCTTTTCCGATTTGTCAGGCGTTTGAATTTTTGTCTCAATTACCTCGTTCATTTGAGGGATATGACGGTTTTCAAGTAGTTCTTTATATTGAATCTTTTGTTTTTTAAATTCTTTCGATGATGGTTTAACAGAATCCGGCGATAGTTTATAGAGAATGTTCCAGAAAAAATCATTGCGGGTATTTTTCCTGCTTAGCCCGGTGATTTCCTCCATTCCTGAATTCCACTCGAAAATCTTTCCTTCGCTGTCGATCAGTGCAATCCCATCGCGTGACTGCTCAACAATACCTCTGAACTTTACTTCGCTTTGCCTGAGGTCGGCTTCCGCCTGCCTTATTTTACTCAGATCCTGGACAGTTCCCCTGAAACCTACTTTCTGGTCGTCCCTGTAAATAACACTGGCGTGAACCAGGATAGGGAATAATCTTCCCTTCAATGATTTTATCAAATACTCACAACCGCCAAGCTCTTCACCTCTAAACCGCCTGGCCATGTCAGATTTAAATTGTTTTTTGAAATCTGTGTGAATAAGTCTAGTGGCAGACAGTTTTTTTCTTTTTGGTAGCCGGGAGATTCCAAGCTTCCTCAGTCCGACTCGATTCAGGTAGGTAAATTGCGCGTTAATGTTTGTTTCGAACACTGCGATCGGTAGAGTTTCAGCAAGTTCTCTGTAACGTTGTTCGCTTTCAAGCAGGGCTTGCTCAGCTTTTTTTCGAACGGAAATATTCCTGCCAACACCTATGATTTCAACTACTTTGCCCTTCAGGTCGAGGACAGCTGTATACATCCATCCCAGCCATTTAATACCGTCAGGAGTTTTCGCCCGGTATTCAATGTAGACTCTGTAAGGAGATGAGTGAAGTTTTTTGAGGATCTTTTCAGTTTCGCTTAGGTCTTCCTTGTGGATCGGCTTGAGGAAACTCTGCCCCAGCAGTTTTTCATCTGTTTTTCCAAACAGATGGCAATAAGATGGACTGACGAAGAGGAACCTACCTTTTGTGTCCATCTTGATAATCAGGTCGGTCTGGTTCTCCACCAGCAGGCGGTATTTTTCCTCGCTTGAACGTAGTTCATTCTCCACATCTTTGAGGTCTGAGATGTCCCTGCTTACGCCGACCAGCCCGGTGATACGTCCGTTCTCATCATAAAACGGAACCCTTACCGAATCGAAATAGTGAGTACTCCCGTTATTTCCAAGCATCAATTCTTCAGCACGGTGTACACCACCGTTTTCCAGGACTTCGAGGTCTTTTTCTTCCCGAAGTTTAGACATCTCCTCCGGGAATATTTCGCGGTCATGTTTACCCGCAATCTCATGGAGTTTAAGGTTGGTGAAGTTGGCGAATGCCTTGTTGACAATCATGTTGCGGCCATCTTCGGATTTGAAATAAACAATGTCCGGGATAGCCTGGATTAAGGTCTGAAGTTTATTGCTTGTTTCACGAACCGCGATTTCTGCGATTTTTCGCTCGGTTATATCTTCCATACTGCCGGTGATATAAATCTGTTGTTCCTCGTCCTGTACAATTCGAGCGTTCATCCTCACCCAGGCATTGCTGCCGTCGTACCGCAGAAGATTTATATCATGGTTCCTCAATACACCTTCTCTTTTCAGCAGTCCGAGCATTTTTTCGAGCTGGCTTGGGTTAGAATAGACCTCATCGAGATCTTTACTGAGCAGTAAACCTATGTCGGGATATTCAAGGATTTTTAAAAGGGTTGGATTTGCGTCTATAAAGGTTCCGTCCTGGAGTGAACGGAAAATCCCGATGGGGATCCGGTCGAATAGACGGTAATACTGCTCTTCACTTCTTTTCAGTTCAGAGATGTCTTCAAGGCAACCTTCGAATACCTTAGTCCTTTTTGCCTCGGAATCAACCCGCCATGCCGAAAACCTTACCCAGCAGTATAAACCGTCAGCGTTTTTTATCTGTATTTCATTTAGACAATGTTTATCCTGGTTTTTAAGATTTTTGAGAAACTGCTGCCAGTCTGATTTGTATTCGAATAATTCTGCGGCATTTTCAAGGGGAAAGGATTCGATATCACGGTACCCGAGCAGGTTAACAAGAGCCTGGTTTATCTGCAGAAATTTTCCACCTGCAGAAAAACGGAACAATGCTACAGGAATCCTGTTGAAGAGAATATCTTCTCTGTTTTTGTTAACGAGTGTCAATTGAAGTTACCTTCTGGCGGCTATTATTATTTCGTTATATCTTTATGATAATTATCAATATACGTATGTCTATTTATGTTGAATTTATAAGCTTTTCAGATGGTTCTATTGAACCAGAATCGATAATAAAAACCTTGTATTAAACATTAAATCACAACCGGCTCATTTGGGAAAATACGGATTTAAACAGATGGTGTAAAGAAAGGAGGTTCTTCTGATTAACTATTATTCACGGAGACTAACTCAACAGGTAGCTCAGGATTTATGCATTGAATAAAATCACCGTTCCCGGGATTGATTAGTAAGACAGTTGCTACCGGATGTTTGCGAAAAAGAATTGAGATTCAGATAATTTTCTAATAACACCTCAAAAACATCAGTTTTATAAAAACCTTTTGTATATTGTTTACATGAATATACGAAAGGTTTTTTATGAAACTTCCGGCCGCCATAATAGTTCTGACAGCAATAGTCCTCACTTCCCCTTGTTATTCACAACTTGAATTCGAATGGCATGTCATTGATGAAGATGTAACTCATCCTATTGCTCCTTTTGCTGCAGATATTGATGGTGATGGTGATCTGGATGTTCTTTGCGGTGGTACCGGACCGCTCATTTGGTGGGAGAATGAAGGAGGGTATCCTTTCAGTTTTTTTCAGCAGGAAACACTGCCCGATAATTTTGACAGTGCACATCGTCCTATTGCTGTCGACCTTGATAATGATGGTGACATGGACATTATTGCTACCGGAAGGGACGGTATCACAGACTACTATATTAAATGGTGGGAGAATGATGGTCAACCCGATCCATCTTTTACTGTTCATAATCTCATTGAACATGATGAAGTAAAGGGGGTACTTGATGTAGTAGATTTAGACAATGATGGCGATCCAGATATACTTTCATATGGAGTATGGAGGGATGGACCCGCAATAACGAAAAAACTAGTTATATATGAAAACACTGAAAACGGGCAATTTAACTTAATTACTATCGAAATAGATGTAGGCGGAAGTACAGTAAATGATATCCTTGGCTTTGATTTGGATTCCGACCAGGATATTGATATCATTTACAGCACACAAGATAATACTCCAAGCGGTTATAGATGGTTGGAAAATCTTGGTAATATGGAATTTGAATCTGATGTAGGATTAGCAACGGGCTTATCTGGCCGTTCATTTGATATAGCTGATCTGGATAATGATGAAGATCCGGATATAATTACAACATCCGGTATGTCAGGTGATGAAATATTTTGGCTTGAAAACACTGGATTAGAACCCCCCGGTTTTGTCTACCATTTTATTGATTTCTACATAGATCCTATCGCGATTAAAACAGGGGATATTGACAATGACGGTGACATTGATATCCTGAATGCCGCCGGTGATCCTATTTACGGTAACTGGGGTGAAATAACATACAGACTGAACGACAGGGAGCAGAATTTTGAGGAATACATTCTTGTAGGACCGGATTTTTATGGACCTCTCAACGCAGATTGTTTTATTGCTAAGGACATGGATTTAGACGGCGATCTTGATGTTCTCGCTACTGCCAATATGTATCCAATGCTCGCCTGGTTTGAAAATCATCTAATTGACGCAGAGATAGACCCATTCCATCTTGAATCACCAGAACCGGGATACGCAACAACTGATACACAGGTTGTACTTGTTTGGAACCAGGCAATCCCGAATTTTGAGGCAGAATTCACTTATAATATTAAGTGTCATGACGATCCAGACAATGATGAGATAATCGCTGAAACTTTAGATACAACCTATGTTTTCACAGGTATTACGGGCACACAATACTTCTGGGATGTCAAAGCTGTAGCGCATAATGGGCTTGAACAATGGGCTGAAGAACAGTTCTGGCATTTTACGATTGTGGATACTACAAATGCTGTAGATGATCCATTTGCTTCCAGTATTCCCACCGAGTTTGGGATTCAATCTGTTTATCCCAACCCATTCAACGCTTCAACAACAATAACCGTTACCTTACCTCAACCATCCCACCTGTCCCTGCAAATCTTCAACACCACCGGGCAGATGGTTTCCTCACTGGCTAAAGGGCAATACAACCAGGGATATCAAAACTTTGTTTTTAATGGATCAGGACTTTCCAGTGGGATTTATTTTGTGCAGGCAAGTGTCCCTGGAAAGAAGAATGATCTGAGGAAAGTTGTTTTGATGAAATAATTTTGTATGAGACACCTGGGTTGCATCCTCCTTCGTTTTAACTACGGAGGATCAAAGCCAACCCAGGCTACACAAATTAAATTCACACAACGTGTAGCTTGGGTTGACTCGCAACCCAAGATTGATCAAATCTTCTCTGAACTCAGGGTCGATGTAGTAGATATTGTGATTGAGTAGCTAGGGAAGAGATTGCTTTGCTGCACTACGTTACGCTCGCAACGACACATTTGGGATTTATTTTGTGCAGGCATTAATAAACCCTGTTGTCGGAGCCAACAGGGCCACCCGAAAGATAAAATCTTCAAATTCTGATATGAAGAAAGTATTATTGGTGAAATAATACTAAACTGGGTGGCCCTGTCAGCTTTGATGACAGGGTCTATTAAATTTTAAATAACTGATAAACAATTAAAAACACTTATGCCAGAATACTACAATGATACATCACATGCTCATTACCTTACCTTTTCCTGCTACCGTAAGAAGTGGCTGTTTGGAGAACATCATTTATGCAAATTATTTCTGGATAACCTTGATAAAGTAAGGGCAAGAGAGGAATCAAACTATTTGCATATGTTATAATGCCAAATCATGTCCATTTACTGGTTCATCTACCGGAAAATATTACTGTCACAAGATTTCTGGCATCAATCAAACAGCCTGTCAGTTTTAGAGCATTAAAGTGGATTGAAGAACATAAACCAGAAATATTAAAGGACCTGATAGTTAAACACGGGAAAAAGGAAATAAGAAGATTCTGGCAACAAGGTGGAGGATATGACAGGAATATATTCAGTGATGAAGCTCTGTTTAAGACTGTTGAATATATTCATAATAATCCTGTAAGGCTGGGATTAGTGGAATATCCTGAAAATTGGAACTGGTCGAGTGCCGGATTCTGGATTAAAGAAGACATTAGAGGAATAAAAATTGATGTCCCTCCCATGTGGACCTAAGGGTAAAAATCAGGTCTTGTATAATAAACCCTGTCATCGAAGCTGACAGGGGCATCCGCTTATTAAGGAGACACTGAAGGTATAAAAATTGATGTACCCCCTATGTGGACGTAACGGTAGAATTCAGGTCCATTTAATAGACCCTTTCATCGAAGCTGACAGGGGCACCTACATCTTTGCCACAGGCATAAACAAAAAACATTTTATTAAACCCTGTCATCGAAGCTGACAGAGCCACCCTTCAGGCAGGGGTACCCAAGCCGGGCAATTGAATCAATTCCAGAAAGTCCTTTTGATCAAATAGGAAAGAGAAACCCGGGCTGCATCCCCTTTCGCTAAAGCTACGGAGGATAAAAGTCAACCCGGGAACATCAAATGTGGTAAAAGTTTCTTTATTAAATCAGATGCTGATCTTTCGCGTATTTTTCCAACTCATCCCTGTAATCCGGATGTGCCACAGAAATCATCAATTTTGCTCGTTCTCGGTAATTTTTCCCGTGAAGGTTGACAGCACCGTACTCGGTTACTATCCAGTGAACATCACCACGGGTTGTAACAACTCCACCACCATGTTTCAGCGATGGGACAATTCGACTGATGGTGTCTTCCTTGGCAGTTGAAGGAAGAGCTATAATCGGTTTACCGCCCTTGCTCCTGGCCGCTCCCCTGATAAAATCGAGCTGTCCACCGAATCCGCTGAACAGGTAAGTACCGATACTGTCCGAACAAACCTGCCCGGTAATATCTATCTCGATTGCTGAATTTATGGCCACCATGTTTTCATGCTGTGAAATGACAAAAATGTCATTCACGTATTCCTGTGGACGGAATTCGAAAATGGGATTGTTGTCAACAAAATCGAATGTCCTTCGTGTCCCCAGCACAAACCCGGCGACTATTTTTCCCTTGTTGATGGTTTTTTTCTCGTTGGTAATAACACCCTCTTCAACAAGGTCGACAATACCATCGGCGAACATCTCCGTATGGATCCCGAGGTCACGTTTTTCACGGAGATGGTAGAGGACAGCGTCAGGAATGGTGCCAATTCCCATCTGTAATGTTGATCCGTCATCAATCAGGTCAACAATTTTTGATCCGATCTGGTTGGGGATCTCGTTCGAGGGATCATCCGGGTTGAACTCGAATTGCGGCATTTCCGGGAGGTCTTTTTCATGTTCGACGAAATAATCGATTTTATTAACATGAATAAAACTGTCGCCTAATGCCCGCGGCATCCTGGGATTAACCATGGCGATGACAATTGTAGCGTGCTCAGTTGGCATTTTTGAAACACCAACATCAACCCCGAAGCTGCAGAAACCGTGTTCATCTGGAGGACTGACCTGGATCAATGAGACATCAATCTTCAGGAAACCGTCACGGACAAGCTGCGGAACTTCACCGAGGAAAATGGGGATAGCATCAGCCCTGCCCTCATTCACCGGTTTCCGGCTGTTATGCCCGATAAAAAGTGCGATATGACGGAAATTGCGTGAGTACTGCGGTTCCATGTACTCCAGGTGCCCCATTGCCAGGATATGGTAGAGTTTTACATCCTCAAGCTCATCAGCGCGTTTTACCATGGCGTCCAGAAGTGGAGTAGGGATAGCGCATCCCGGTTGAACCCAGAGATTGTCGCCACTCTTTATCACTTTAACAGCTTCATCAGCCTTGACTCTTTTTTCCTGGTAGCGATTCAGCCATCTCATTTTAACACGTCCTCCTTTGTATACAGTTCAGTATCAAAGGCCTTGGCAATCGCTTTCCTGGTAACTTTTCCTTCGAACATATTCAGGCCGGTGGACATCCATGGATGTTTCGCAAGGGCTTTTTTGGTTCCATGTTTAATTATATAACGTATCAGCGGAATTACGTGATTCTGGAATGCTCGTGTTGAAGTACGTGGTACCTGGGCGGCCATGTTTGGTACGGCAAAGTGGATGACACCTTCATCTACATAAACGGGATCGGAAATAGTTGTGGGACGGCTGGTTTCAGAGATCCCACCCTGGTCAATGGTAACATCGATGAATACTGCTTTATGCTTCATGGAACGTATCATTTTTCTTGTAAGCATATGTGGTGTAGGTAAATCTTCAACAAGAACTGCACCAATCAGTACGTCCACAAATTTGCAGAGTTTTTCCAGGTTGTATTCATTGCTGATAGCTGTTTGCAGGCTTTTGCCGTGATGTTTTATAGCTGAACGTAGCGGGAAAACGTACTGGTCAACGAGGATTACATGAGCACCCAGGTTGATCGCTGCTTCAGCAGCGGCCATTCCGACTACACCCGCTCCGATAATTCCTACACTTGCAGGTGGAACACCCGGAGTGCCGCTCATCAGGATACCCCTACCGCCTTCATCAGCATGCAGGTAGTTGACCGCATTGTGTACTGCCAGGGTTCCTGCAATTTCGCTTGTCGCACGTCTTACAGGGTGTCCCCTCTCGTTCTGTATATTCTCCAGACCAATAGCTGTCATTTTCTGCTCAGTGAAACAATCAAAAACTTCTCTCGGCGCCATTGGCAGCTGCAGGTAGCTCATCAGGGTCTGGTCTTCACGGAATAATTTCGCCTCCGCTGTAGATGGTGGAAGAACCTTCAGGATCAGGTCGGCACGAGTAAAAACCTCCTCAGCGTTAAAAGCTATTGTCGCGCCCGCCTGTTCGAATTCAGCATCTTTCCATCCAGCAGCATAACCGGCATCGTGCTCGATATAAACCGTTGCACCCTGTTCCCTTAAAGCCCGTACACCCGCTGGTCCAAGGGAGATACGACGTTCATCGGTAAAACTCTCACGAGGCACACCAATTATCATTATTGTCCCCTCTAAAGTAAATTTTCGGATGTTACGAAAAACATCATCACTCTACAATGTCTCCCCGGCTCATTAATTATTTACAGGAGATAATCAGCTTCTGAACTATCGTTTTTACCAACAGGAAAAGCGGCATCTGAACATCAACTCTTGACCTTATTTTTTAGCGAGCCGATATTCATATTCAATGCATTAATGACGATACTAATAGTAGGGCTTTCTTCATGCCATGAAAATTGATGTCTCAGCCTGTTTTAACTCTCAAATACCAAGGGTGTTTTTTTGAGAATAACAAACTCACACAAAAACTGGAGCAATTCGTTCACCTGTAGTATAGCAATATTACTTGCGGGATTATATTTATTGCTGTTTTCTCCGGCTGCTGTATGGGCCAATGAGCCAAATAATGAACAGGTGGAAGAATCGCGGAATGATCCCGATCCGCAGATATTGACGCTCGGTTGGCGTGTTCAGTTGGAATCCCTGAATTTTGAGAACCAGGCTGCACGTTACGCCGACAGTGTCCAGGTGCTGGTTCCGGCACAAATTCACATACTCTTCAGGGATGGCAATTACAAGGTGCAAGCGGGTGATTTCCTCGAGAGAGACAGTGCCGAAGTTTTCAGGCAAAAACTTACTGCCAGGGGATTTGAGAACACATGGATAGTAAAAGCCAGGGTAGTTACGGGAGAGAGGGATTCGTCAAGGATAAATTTTAATATTCCACAGGCATGGGATGAAGAAACAGAGATTGATGACCTCGGAGATGATGATCTTGCGGAAACAGAACTTGCGAAACAGCCCTCTGCGGATACTTACCAGTACATTGACATGCAATCCGGAAACTTGGATTATGGTAAAGGGAACGGTTATCGGGTGCAAATAATGACCCTTTATGAGATGCCGAAAGATTATGTGGAAAGATTAGCCAAGAACGCACAAATTCAAATAGTCCTTGCAACTTATGTTTATCATACAACCCAGGCGTTTGTTGTCCGCATGGGTGATTTTCTGAATCGTAATTCCGCCGAAAATGCTCTCACAAGGATAAGGAATCTCGGGTACCCGGATGCCTTCATTGTCAGGTGCAATGTAAACCAAGTTCAATAATCTTAATCTATTGCCTGTCTAAAGAACTGTAAATTGCTCCTGGAGCCAACGAGGAATCCGCATAAAGTTAGAAAAACTTAACATAAGTGTTATTCTTTTGAAATAATGACTAATTTTTATGTTCTATCTTTATTATTTATATGATTTTATAATTTTATGTTTTATTCGTCTATTTCGAGTTTGCGTACAGTATTTTCATCGATAACTTATACATCTATAATTTTTCCCATATGTTTTGAGATGCAGATAAGCTCGAGAGCATAATTATTTAGATTTTTTATTTTTGGATATTGCTTTTGGGGTATTTTGGATTATATCTTTTTGATGTAAAAGTTTATAGGGGGAAAACGCTCAAGCGTTTCCCTAAGTAATTGTAAGTATTTAAATTAGTTAATTGGCAGGATAAACTAAGACTGTTTTAATCACACTGGCTTCAATACTAATCCTGTCGATAAATTGGGTATATTTCGCTTATTAGACCAGCTAAAAGACTGGTATAGCCGGCTGTATATGCTGTTTTGCATACATTTAGGTAAACAGGTTTAGAACGATAAATTGAAAGAATATTTGTAGTATCTAATTAATCTAAAGGAGACTTCCACGATGAAGAAAAGGTATCTGTTTTTCGTGCTGGCCTTTGCTGTCTCGATAGCATTTGCTGGTGTTGCGTTAGCAGATCTGACCTTGAATTTCACCAAGGCGGCATACTATGAAGCCGTTGAGGCATATGAATCAGGTCAAATGCTGACTTCCGCTCAGTACAATATCCTCCGTGAAGATGGTTATTTTGCCACTAGCGAAACTGATGACATGGGTGGGCCTGATGGATATGGCTACTATTACATTGATAGTGGCGAAGAAGGCGGCCCGATCTATAACTGGATTGACATTTCTGAAACCGGTATGGCTCACACAGAAATGGGTGACGACGATTACCTCAACGTAGAACTGCCCTGGGCATTCCCGTTCTATGGTGCAGACTACAATGATGTCTATATTAGTTCAAATGGTTACCTTGCATTTGGTGAAGGTGGCGATTACACCGATTTTTCAAATGATCCAATTCCCAGCGCTATCACGCCGGATAATTATGCAGCACCTTTCTGGGATGACCTGAATCCAAGTGCCGGAGAAACAGCAACACTCTACTATGGTGAAGACGAAGACGGTAACTTCGTTGTTACCTATGAGATGTATCCAGCATATTTCAATACAGACAACCTCTACACTTTCCAGGCTGTTCTGTATGAAAACGGCGATATCCTTTATCAGTATTCCGATATGGAAGAGCTTGATATAGACAATGAAACGATCGGTATCGAGAATGCCGATGGTACAGACGGCCTCCAGGTTTCTTACTCAGCTGATCCAGAGGGATATCCCTATGATGGACTCGCAATCCTTATTTATATGGATGAAATTGTTGAGCCCGATCCTTTAACACTCGTACTTACACCCATTCCTTACTATCCGTGGGAAGATCTTAATTTCCCGATCTGGCAGGGTGGCTGGTTCCAGTACCTGGTAGAGATCACCAACAACACAGATGAAGAAATTGTCTATGACGCCTGGGTCAAGTTTGCTATCCCGGATCGTATTGGTGGTGAAGAGCAGGATTACCTGCTGAAGTACTTTGAAGACCTCGTAATCGGCCCGGGTGAATATGTAGCGGTAACCCCGTGGCAGTGTGTACCTCCCTGTGAGCATGACTGGTGGGGAACCTACACCATGATCGCGCGTCTTGGTGACTACCCGGATGATGTCTGGGCAACAGACGAGTTCGATATTTACATTGAACCGGATGAAGACTTTATCACAATCCCGAACGGTGATGCCGACTTTAACCTTGATGGCTTCACAACATTTGGCTGGGATTGGCCGAACGATGACTACAGCACCTCAACAGTCGTTCCGACCGAGTTCGCGATTGACCAGGTCTATCCGAACCCGTTCAACCCGACAACCAATGTAGCTATCACTCTTCCGCTGGCATCAGAACTGAAGGTAAGTGTCTTCAATGTTATGGGTCAGGAAGTGGCACGTCTTGCTAACGGCCGTTTCGCCGAAGGTTACCACAACTTCAGCTTTGACGCTGCCAACCTCGCCAGTGGCATTTACTTCGTACAGGCCACTGTCCCCGGCAAGATGAACGAGATGCGTAAGGTTATGCTGCTTAAGTAAGATTTCGAATATTCTTGATAGATCAAGCGCCCGGTTTTCCGGGCGCTTTTTTTTAGTTAAATCGATCTCAATGCTAGATAAAAAGTTTAATTATTAATAGATTCACTTGCATCCCATTTGTTCAATATATAGCTTGATTTTTATAGTAGTTAGTCTCAATAAAGTGCGCTTGCCAACTCCGATATCACATCCTGCTTCAAACTATTATAGTTAATATCACATAATCTCAGGAGGAAATTATGAAAAGGTTGATAAAACTGTTAATCTGTTTCGCTTTAGTTGCACTCCTTGCTTCGATCTCGGCCGCAGAAAATCTTGCTTCATCGTCAAACACAACAATTGAAGCGTTAAAAAACAGAATTGAACATGCAAAAAACCTATATGATCGCGGTGAACTTAGCCCGGTAGAGATGAAAAGAGTCGGTTATTACTACAAACTTGAACTGGCCTTGAACTCATACCTTAATTATCAACCATTAAATCAACAACAGGAAGAGTTATTGATTTCAGAGGGCGTGCTTCCGTCTGAAAATGAGATCGATGAGATGGGTGGCCCTGATCTGTTCGGATACATGTACATGGACTCACAAGAAATTGGAGGTCCGGCATTTAACTGGGTAGATATCAGCGGCACAGGGACAATGATAACTGGTCTGGATAATGACATCACGCTAGGTCCGTTCGAAATTGGTTTCGATTTCCCATTCTATGAAAATAACTATAACGAGTTCTACCTTTGTTCTCATGGTTGGCTATCGTTTACATCCACAAATGTAAACTGGACAAATACAATGTTACCCGATGTTATTGAGCCCAATGACATGATTGCGTTTTACTGGGATGATTGGATCGTTGACTGGTATAGTACCGCCTATTATGAGACAATAGACGATATGTTAATCGTTCAGATAGAACATGATAGTGGTCCTTGCCAGGTACAGTTGATGGAAGACGGTACCATATACATGATGTACAACGATGGTTTTGTCGGTCCAGGTCAGTATGTCGGAGGTGAATCGATTGGAATCGAAAACATCGATGGTACAGATGGATTACAGGTATCATACAATGATGATCCTCTCGAATATCCATTTGGTGAGCTGGCAATCATGTACTATCTGGGTGAGCCACCAGAACCGGCTGATTTAACATTGGAACTTACCCCGATTCCACATTACCCGTGGGACGACCTTAGTTTCCCGATCTGGCAGGGTGGCTGGTTCCAGTACCTGGTAGAGATTACCAACAACACAGATGAAGAGATTGTTTATGACGCCTGGGTAAGATTTATCTTACCAGATCATTTGGGTGGTGAGGAACAGGATTACCTGTTGAAGTATTTCGAAGACCTCGTAATCGGCCCGGGTGAATACGTCGCGGTTACTCCATGGCAGTGTGTACCTCCCTGTGAACATGACTGGTGGGGAACTTATACGATGATTGCTCGTCTTGGTGAGTATGATGATGTTGTCTGGGCATCCGACCAGTTCGATATCTACATTGAACCGGATGAGGATTTTATGACAATCCCCAATGGAGATGTAGAATTTAACATTGATGGCTTCACGACCTTCGGATGGGATTGGCCAAATTCGGATTATAGCACTTTGGATGTTATCCCTACTCAATTCGCTATTGACAAGGTCTATCCGAACCCGTTCAACCCGGCAACCAACGTAGCTGTCAGCCTTCCATTGGCCTCAGCACTGAAAGTAAGTGTCTTCAACGTCATGGGGCAGGAAGTAGCACGTCTTGCTGATGGTCGTTTCGCTGAAGGTTACCATAGTTTTACCTTTGATGCTGTCGATATGGCAAGTGGCATCTATTTCATCCAGGTTATTGTTCCTGGCAAGATGAACGAAATGCGTAAGGTAATGCTACTCAAATAGTAATAAATTCATTTTGAGGATATGTGACGCCCGGAACTTCCGGGCGTTTTTTATTTATTGAAGTTCTCCATTTCCAATTAAAGTAAAATATTTTGTGGATCATCATTAATCTAACTCAGTACAATAATTATAACCGGGCGGGATGTTGAATCCTGGAATCAGCTCTTGTAACTTTAGCGCTTACCCTGCATCTAAAGATAAATATTTATATACCAGGATACTGTCATGATTCAAGCTACGAGACTGCAGCCAGTTTTATTAGTGTTTCTTTCTCTTATACTTCTGAGTGGAATAGCAACTAGTAGTAATGCACAGGAGTTTACGGAGCCGCCGGTAGATTTTGAACCTGTATTATCATTGTCGGGAGTTTTACCGGGTGATGAGATAATCCTGGCCGGTGTATTCGAGATACCTGTTGATCACCACTTAACGGATAAGGCTCATGGCTTGTTCTACCTGGAAGCCCAGTGGCCTGAAGGAATAACAGGTGTTGATACTCTCTGGCCTGTTGGTGTCGAGGAAAAGGGAGAAGAGGTTTACAGGGGAACAGTATCAATTCAGCTGAAGGTTAAGGCTTCTGAAACAATCCGGCCGGGTACATATGAAGTTCCCGTTTCCTATGGCTACCAGATATGCAGGGACATTGTCCCGGAAACATGTTTTCTGCCAAAATTTCTCGATAGCAGTATAACCCTGCAGGTTCTCGAAAAAGGTAACTCGGCAATACCGTCATCACATCCTGTATTCGCTCAAAGTGATGCAGCTCCTCAAGCTGAAACTGTAACGACGGCAGGATCATCTAACCTGGAAGATCGCCTGACAAACGCACTCCAGGAAAAAAGTGTTGTAGCACTTCTGCTTGTTTTTATAGCTGGGATCCTTGTCAGCTTCACACCATGTGTTTACCCGATGATACCTATCATCATCGGTTTTGTTGGTGCCGGTGCCGGTGGCAGTAGGGCAAAGGGTTTTATTCTATCAGTATTCTTCGTTATCGGGCTTGCAATAACATATTCAATTCTTGGTGTAATAGCAGGGGCAACGGGCGCTCTGTTTGGTGCACTGATGGCTAACCCGATAGTCCTTTGGTTTATCGTGGCAATATTCGTTGCTCTTGGTGCGTCAATGCTTGGCGCGTTCGATATAGCCTTACCGGCGTCTGTCCAGGGTAAGCTGATGTCCAGCCAGAAACAGGGTTTAATCGGTGCTGTTTTTATGGGTGGTGTAACCGGCATTGTTGCTGCACCATGTGCCGGACCGCCATTACTGGTACTCCTGGGATGGATCGGGAAAACCGGCAACCTCTGGCTCGGATTTATCCTGATGGCAATTTTTGCCTTGGGTATAGGTGTTCTATTTATTGTCATCGGGACGTTTGCCGGCGCACTGACGGCGATGCCGCAGGCAGGTCCCTGGATGGACAAAATCAAGAAGGGATTGGGAGTACTGATTTTCGCGGTTGCGTTATACTACCTCAATATGCTGGTACCCCTCGGTGTATTCCACCTCGTGCTCGGTGTATTCTTCATCCTTGTTGGAATTTTCTTCGGTGCGGCAGCATCGTGGGACGGTCTTTCCACATCTCAACGTTATGGTAAGGGTTTCGGAATCGTGCTGTTACTGGCCGGAGCCTTTTACGTATTGTTCGGGCTTGCAAGGTATCATGATTTACCGATAGTAACCGGCAGTGGTGTTGTGGCATCAAGTGCCCAGGTAGCAGGAGGAATTTCAGTTGATGAGGATCATGTGGCCTGGCGAGTTAATGATTATGATGCCGTCATGTCTGAATCAGCGCAATCGGGTACACCGGTGCTTATAGATTTCTACGCCGACTGGTGTGGAGTATGTGTTGAACTGGATCATAAGGTCTGGAATCAACCTGAGGTGATAACGGCCAGTGAGGCTTACATTGCGTTAAAACTGGACTATACAAGGTCAACAAAAGAACTGGAAGATCTCCGTAAAAAATACAGTGTAGCCGGGCTTCCAACTGTTCTGATCTTAGGGTCAGATGGTAATGAACGATCACGGTTTTCATCATTTAAAACACCTGCTGAGGTTGTAAGCTGGCTTGAGGAGCATAAATAAAAGCAAAACTATTTCATTAAGGGCACAAAGCAATTATCTATATATAAAGTAAAAAGGCAAGTTAGGAACCATAAACAAATTGGAGAGTAAGATGGAGAAAGTGACCGACGCCACGTTTGAGTCGGAAGTATTGCAGGCAGATGGATTGGTAGCCATTGATTTTGGAGCCACATGGTGCGGTCCCTGTAAAAAGCTTGATCCGATAATGGAAGAGCTTTCGCAGGAATACGATGGACGTGTAAAAATCCGGAAAGTCGATGTTGGTGAATCACCCGGTATCGCTCAGAAGTACAAAGTATTATCGGTTCCACAGGTGATATTTTTTAAAGGTGGGCAGGTACTCGAAGGAATAGTCGGATTTGTTCCGAAAAATAAAATAGTTGAGAAACTGGAAAAACATATTTAAAACGATCGTAGAAATACTGGCACGTAATCAAATCTGGAAATTTTATGAATACGGTTTATAAAAGATCATTATCAATCATATTAGCATTGGTTGTTGCAATATTATTGATTCCTGTCTCCTCGTCATTCGCCGGAGTCGGCGATAAAGCCTCGGATTTCAGCCTTACGGATTTGAATGGTAAAGAGGTCAAGTTGTCTGAATTTGCAGGCAAAGTAGTACTTCTGAATTTCTGGGCTACATGGTGTCCTCCATGTAGAGCTGAGATCCCACATTTTATCGAACTGGCCGATGAATACGCGGAAAAAGGCCTGGTAATTCTGGGAGTCAGCCATGACCAGAAAGAAAGCACAGTTCGAAGCTGGTTGCAGGAAAACCCGGTTAACTACCCGGTGATGATGGCTCAATCTGAAGTTTCGAACAAGTACCAGCTCTACTTGCCACAGCGTGACAGGGGCGGAATCCCTTTTACCTTCATAATTGACAAAAAGGGTAAAATTCGTCACCAGGATGTTGGATACAGGGATAAAGCTGCCTGGGAATCAAAAATAATACCTTTACTCTCAGAGGAATAACCGAAGCTCTGACAGAAATAATTTTTATACATTCCGAGGCGGACAAGTTCCGCCTCGTTTTTGTATAATGAAGAAATTCAACCGGGGACAGAAGATCAGCATATATTATTTTCGGGATTGCTGATTATTCAGTGGTTATTTACATTCGATCAATAGTTACAAAGTTATAAAGATGTTATCTAAGGGAGGGATTGGTGCGTAAGAGAAGCTCAATTTTTCTAAGCCTGTTCCTGTTGTTATCTGTTTGTACGGTTCCTGTTTTTGCCCAGCTTCCGGAGGAGGAAGAGGATGTGCCCGTAGCACAGGTTAAAGCCACATTCACCAAATGGTTGCAGTTTCCCACGGAACGAGGTGAAGACCAGGTTGTACACACACTGGCATTCTCCGGAAAGGGTTCAGGAGCAGTCCTGGCAACAGGCGGATCGGATGGCATTGTCCGGACATGGAGATGTAAAGACGGAAGACTGTTGAAAGAGATGGATGGATCGTTGAACTATGTTGGCGATCTGGAATTTGATAAATCAGGCAAATCCATTATTGCCGGTGGTTATGACTTCACAGTAAAAATCTTTAAAACCGGATCCGGTAAACTTGATAAACAATTTGGCGACCATGAGCACATAATAAAATCCGTTTCCATGCACCCGGGATCAGACTACCTCGCCAGCGGTAGTAAAGATGGAAATGTTATCATTCGAAATCCGCGCAAAGGAGAAATAAAAACGGTAATCTCTCCAGGTGGTGGAGTACCGGTAAACTACGTCGAATTCAGTCCGGATGGGCGGTGGATGGCAACAGCGACAGCCCGTGCGGAGGGTGCCCAGGCATTTGACCCAACCCTGAGCAACCTGATCTCCATCTGGGATGTTAATAGTTGGAAAGAGGTTGCCAGGATAGTATCTGATGATGCTGAACTTGCTGTATTCAGTCCGGACAGCAGGCTGCTGGCGACAACCGAGCTTACACGGATTTCCTTGCGTGAAGTACCTTCCGGTAAAATAGTGGTCAAAATCCGCTCCTCAGATAGTTTCAGCCTCATGAATACCGCGGCTTTTCACCCGAGTGGAAGGGTAATCGCTACAGGTGATGACGAAGGACTTGTCAGCATCTGGGACGTGAGTAATGGCGGACAGATTATGTCTGTTACTGAACACGACGGCATGGTGATGTCCATCGCCTTTAATGAAGATGGCACCTACATGGCCAGCTGCGATGATATCGGAACCGTGACAATCTGGAAAGTTGATGTAGAAAAGGAGAAGAAGAAATAAACCGACCGTCTTTGCCGTTTTTTTGAGACTGTGAAGACATACATACCACTCATTCTTTCCGGGAGATCAAGAGCACTTTTTCTATTTTCACTTGACTCAGGAAAATAGTGCCTTAACTTTAAAGGCTACATAATTCTGCCCTCTTCGGGCAGATTATTATTTATGTTCGTTTGTATAACTGTTTAGTTTATAAGAGCGTGGAGTTTCACTTAATCAACCTTTTGTTCCATCAAGGATTTGAATAAAAGTGAAGCTCATGAATAAGAGATATGGTCCAGCCGGACCGGTGCCGGTGTAGCTCAGTGGTAGAGCACCGGATTTGTAATCCGGCGGTCAAGGGTTCGACTCCCTTCGCCGGCTCAAGGCCGAAGGGATCAGGAGACTGAGGTTAACCTTCAGCTTCGAACCCAACGGCACCAAATATTGGAGGAAAAGGTTACCCGATGCACGACGCAGGGAGGCTGCCACCCCAGCATAGGTGGTATGCCACATACCTGGGCCTGTGAAGCGAGTCACCTTTTATGTGTTGTTTGACATAGCGATTTGTAAAGCTTCTCAGCTTAAGAATATTAGTAACCAATTCGGGGGGATGCCCGAGCGGCCAAAGGGAGCAGACTGTAAATCTGCCGGCGGATGCCTTCGTAGGTTCGAATCCTACTCCCCCCACGATTCCTTTTGGATTATCGTTTTAGCCAACAGAAGATGCTGATGCGAGATTAGTATTTTCAGCATCACCGGATTGGACAGACAAGTTAGCGGGAGTAGCTCAATTGGCTAGAGCATCGGCCTTCCAAGCCGAAGGTTACGGGTTCGAGCCCCGCCTCCCGCTCAAAGCCTTTTTTTACGGGATAAAATTACCGAGGCTTGAACCGGTTTCGGCAATTGAAAGACCATACGAATTCCAGCCATCGTAGCTCAGTCGGTAGAGCGCATCCTTGGTAAGGATGAGGTCACCGGTTCAATCCCGGTCGATGGCTCCGAAATTAAAAAAATGCTTAAAGCAGGCAACCTTCGGGGTAGAGGACCCCGGTTATAGGAGGAAGTTGCATGGCGAAGCAGAAATTTGAACGCAGTAAGCCCCACGTGAATGTGGGAACAATAGGTCACGTAGACCATGGTAAGACGAC
>JANQEY010000133.1 GCA_028278125.1 bacterium
ATACGCGCTGGTCCATGATTGATCGTTCTGGTACTGGTCTTCTGTAGCGGGGTCTCCACCATCGTCATCTATCTCATCCTGGTCGAGCAGGTTATCAGCGCACTCTATTACATTCTGGAGGCTTTCATTATCGCCTAAAACACGATGGATCGCATTCCAGGCATGTCCATACCAGATAGTCCAGGAGTTGTTCCAGTTACCGGCCCCGGCATAAGTATCCATTTCGTCGGAAACAGTTGGGATCCATTCCTCACCGGCTTCAGGATCGTCAAGGTAGAGAGCGGTAACTACTCCCCACATTGCCGTGCCACCGCACATCGCCCAGGTTTCATACGAATTCAAACGTTCAGGGTCGTCATCAATCCAGTCTTTGACATCCAGTGCGATTTCCTGGGAGGCTTCAATCCAGTCCTCGTTATCACGCCAGACACCGTACAGGTAGAGTGCCCCTGCTCCAAATCCGGCAGAAAGAGGATTAGTAAAACCACCTTCTACATTTAACCTGTAGGTATCCAGGTAATCAGCACATTCATCACCATACCATAAATATGTTGTGTCACCGTACGCGTTCATGTATTCCATCGTCGCCACTAATCCCCAGCCGCAGTTATGAACGCGGTAATAGTTGGGATTGCCACCGCCTTCTTCTTCCCAGGCGGGCCACTCAAGGGTATACACCCAGGCGGCGTCTATATTCTCACGGTAAACAGTTGTATCGCCTGTGAGAAGTCCGTAGCGGCACCAGTCTCGTAAAGCTTCCTGAGTGTTATCAGTCTGGATAATATTTAATTGCTGTTCTCCTTCACGCATCCCGCCAAAATCTATACCTGGATCATCAACCTGCATCCCTGTCAACCAATCGAGAATCTGCTCGTATTCTACAAAATAGTCGTATTCATCGAGTTCATCTAAATCCTGTAAAAACCTGTTCGGACCGGTAGGTTGTGTCCTTAATCGTTCTTTAAGCTGCGCCTCGAGAATTTCGGGGGGGATATATGGAGTGGCATGGACACAAAATGCGAACGACAGGATCAATAGGATTACCAGGAGGAAAAAACGGGAAGAAAACATGATTTACTCCAGAGAAGATTTATAACCGGGATACATCTGAACGTATCAAAGAGAATCGTATAAAACAATCTTCATTGGAGGTTGGTTTAATTTATTCTCAATAAGTGGACATCTTTGTCGTCATTGCGAGCGGCAGCGAAGCAATCTAAACCAAGTCATAGAGATTGCTTCGTCGCTGTGCTTCCTCGCAACGACACCGTTTAGAGTATCTGAAAGTTTTGTACACAGGTAGCCCGGGATCAGCGTATCCCGGGATTATTATACTTCAGAGTGAGATAATATTTGATGAATAACCTTGTCCTGTCCGGACGGGATGACAGGGTTTATTCCTAGTCCGGGATTTTATATATGGCAAAACATTTACCTTCTGCTCCAGAGTGAAAACCCATGGCATATGACCAGAGAAACCTGTTCCCATCAGGTGAAAAGCCCGTCTCGAAATAATTGGTATTTTTCCCCTGTGGGTGTGCAAAGGAACGTCCGCAATCCTGGACTATAATCTCGGAGTTCACAATGGAAACCTGGTGAAACTGGGTTATGCCGGAAGTGCCTGAAATAACAAATAATCCTGTATCATTTGACCTTGCATCGAATATTTTCAGATCAGGTCCAAGCTCAATCGGCGCCAGGTGCCCTTCATGTATAACAAAATTCTGGTAATGAATTTTAGTATCATCACTCAATTCCCTGTTCATCAGCGACAACAGGAAATACTCGTTTTTATAAGAATACACTGATGAAAGAATTGGTCTTATTTCGAAATGTCCATCCAGGGAGTATTCTTCTGTCTCACCGCCACCAACCTCTTTGGTAAAGCAGGTAAACGATGCTGTATCACCATCCTCTGAATGCCTGACTGCCCATAACCTTGTTCCGGATTCAGAGAAACTTGCGTCTGAGAAAAAAGTCTCAGATGAATCTGTAATTACTATAGCATCTTCGTCCGCGTTATAGATCCAGATACCATACTTACTGGGAATACCCTCCTGGTCGGATTTTTTCTTCCTGCTGATTCCAATTGCCCTGTAATTATCAATCCATCCCAAAAGAAAATGTATGTTAAGCTTGTTTTCAGGAAACAGTTGATTCAGTTCAGGAGTTATATCTTTTACAGTTTTATCATAAGTGTTTACCATAAACAGTTGATAATACTTAAAAGTTATAAACGACAAATATTTTCCATCCCTGGAATAATTCAGGTACTTAATCTCTTTTGCTTTCTCAGGATTGGATATATGGTTTTTGTGTGCCATCAAGGTATCCGGAATGTCATACCCGGGTTTGCGGATCAGGATATAGCCCGGCAGGCTTTCAATCCAGGATGTGGATGATATTGGAAACATCTGTCCAAGTCGTGGATTTGTTAACGATGATTCTGGTTCCCGGTGTACCGGTCTGAAGTTGACCCTTCCAATTTCCTCACCTTCCAGGTTAAAAGTACGACCGACTAACTTGTCGTCCTTTAATAAATCAACGCTCCAGAAATACTGTTCATCTCCCTGCGACCATCCATACTGGGTAACCCCCCCGATTCTGTCGCCGAAGGTTTGGACTAATTTCGGATAGC
The DNA here is from genome assembly GCA_028278125.1 of bacterium. The sequence continues at coordinate 2,639 of JANQEY010000133.1, forward strand.
CCCAGGTAACCAGTTCTGGTAATACAACAAGTGTTATTCCACTGAGAACCAAACTCGTAACAGTTCCAGCATACCCTGTAGCAAAAAAGCTCCTTAAACTTATCAGGAAATAGACGATACCCATCGTGGAGATAAAACTTAAATATATTCCAGGTGACCGGAACATGATTACAGATCCAACTATTGTATTTTCTGATAGTTGACCAGCTAAAAAGATAGACAGGATGAGAATCAGGGTCGGCCATTTTTCTTCTATCCTGGCTTTATTTATTCTCACCAGGCGGAACAGCAATGCGATTTGAATTATCCCTGTGAACAAAAACGGTGATACCAATACCAACCCGGAACCGGTTAAAAACTGTGATGGAATAATGTCTGGTTTATTCTTGGATAGGATAATCACAAATACCAGGCACGTGATGGCACCAAGAAGTGAAATAATTCCAACTGCCAGGGCGGATTTTTCCCCTGATCGTTTTTCGAGGGTTTTCAGGTAATCAGTTGCGCCGTCTCCCAGCATTTTGGGATTAAATGCTTTAACATCCCTGAAAAATTTTTCCAGGTCGAAGGCCGGAGCATGAATGTTTAAGGCTTTAAACTCACCGTCCTTGTTAAACACTATCCTCCATGTTTTCCACGGGAATTGTACCGGTAGATCAACCTGTACTATAGAACTTTCGGCTAAAGGAATTGCAGGTTTGAACGGTCGTTTTACTACCCAGGTTCCCTTAAATATTTCTATATAGGATAGCCGGGCAAGTATTCTGTTGAGAAGTATAAAAGCGATTATTATTAAGATCGAAAAAAAAGACTTATGGTTCAGCAGGATACCTATACCAAAGACCAGTCCTGCTATGGCCCAGGGCAGATCGGATTTTTTTTCTACACGGTAAAGGTCGGGCTGCATCCGGATGTTCTCCCTTTAATCATACGAATGATGTGGAACAAAACGGTGTAGAGGTGAAGCTTAAAGGTTTTTTAATCTTCTCTGTAAACTGATCGCTACTCTTTGAATCCCACCCAGGTCTTCAAGCTCAGCAAGGGCGTAATCCGCCTGGACGATATAGGAATATAATTTCAATCTAACTCCTGCTCCATATGTCCACTTTTTACTGTCATGCCCTGATATATGACCGCTCCTGAGAAAGATAACATCGCCATATCCGTATTCTATACCAACATGCAAAGATGTTGCACCCTCGTTGAGGTGGATTGCGTCGACAGCTGCCAGGAACGAGTTATAATCATTGCTCCAGAATGAATTATTATCACCAAGTAGTTTCCATCCGATCCCGGTCTGGAAACTTAGTGGTAAGGGCCAGCCGGTGGTCTCCAGTTGAGTGCCGGTTTCCTCTTCTACATAGAGGTCACGTCCATCCAGCTTCATCTCCCCGCCCAGGTTGGTCATCGCCATCCCGATGGTTAAACCCCGCAGGTCGGTTACAAGGTGTGTGCCGATGTCGAAGGCGAAAGTCGATGCCGTTTCATGGAACAGTTTCTGGTGGATATACTTGGATGTCAGCCCAACTGTAAACCTGTCGGTTAAGCGCGCAATCCCGGATACACCTGCGGATATATCGCCGTAATCCACCATCACCCCCGTGCCTTCCTGCTGCTGAAGGGTGGTCTGTTCGAATGAATCACCGGTGAAAGAAAGAACATGAACACCTAAGACGAAATCGGGATTATAGGGAACTGTCAGGGCTAGCGATTGATGACGTAATCCCGCGAACCAGTCAGCATGTGCGACGCTTAATCCAAGATTTTCCGACCAGGCAAGTGCTGGATTATATGCCAGCGCTTCTGCAGAAGATGACAGGGCTATCCCGGCGCTGCCCATAGCAGGAAGTCGAGCACCCACAGGTATTAATAAAAATGATGCTGCTGTTGTGCCGGTTTTCCTGAAGGCAGAAACATTGCCTGGATAGATAACTGATAAAAGTACCAGCACCATTAATAAATATTTCAGGGTAATGATTCGAAGGTGAGGACTATTATTATAATCTCTATTCATATTTTTTTGCCCACGTCAACATTGTTGAAGAAATATCAGCAACATTACTGCAATATCAAACGGTAATATAGTCGAACTTTTAATAAATCTTCAAACGGGACTTTTGTTTAAAACTTTATTATTTAATAATCCAACGCTCTCGAGCAGGGAAAGTATACCCTTTAGATACTGAAATCTGCTGGGAATCACACTTTACTCGTACTATTTTTACAGCTCAACACGGAGGAGAATAATGATTCCTGAAGAGAAAATTGATCTTTACAAAATTCACAAGGAAGAATATTCCGCGAATAAAAATACTCCCAGAATTCTGGAGATAAAGCCAGCTAATTATCTCACCTTTACTGGACAGGGTGATCCTAGCAAGGAACCGTTCCAGGAAGCCATTGGGGCTCTATACTCGGTAGCTTTTACAACTAAGATGACGATGAAGAAGGATACCGGCGTCAATTATACTGTTTGTAAACTCGAGGGGCAGTGGTGGGTAGATAAAAATGACCATGACTTTATCAACCAGCCAAGGGACAGCTGGAATTACCGGCTGATTATCAGAACCCCGGATTTTGTAACCAGGGATGATGTTGATGGCGCTATAGAAAAAGCTCTGGGTAAAGGTAAAGCCAGGGCGGATGAGGTAAACCTGGAAACAATAAATGAGGGATTATCGGTCCAGGCGTTGCATATTGGTCCATTCGCCGATGAAGGACCCCTGATCAAATCGATGGAGGATTTTGCTGCGCAACATAACCTGGAATTCCATAATCGTCACCATGAAATATACCTGTCCGATTTTAGAAGAGTTACGCCGGACAAACTGAGAACAATTCTTCGACATCCTGTTAAACCAAAACCCTGAGCCCGGTAAAACAAATGATCAGAGCAACTGGTAGGAAAACCATACACGGATTAACACAGGTAGGATCAGCAGTGATCCTGCTCTGGCGGATTATCCTCTATGGGCGTTTTTTCTTCAGGGACAGGAAGCTATATATCCGCCAGATGATGGTGATCGGTGTTGAAAGTTTACCTCTTGTAACGCTGATAGGTCTATTCACGGGTGCTGTTTCAACCTGGCAGTCAAATTACCAGTTTGGAGACCTGATGCCGCTGAAATATATAGGTGTAGCTACATTTAAGGCGGTGATGGTGGAACTTGGACCTGTTTTAAGTGGGCTTGTGCTTGCCGGGAGAGTTGGATCATCATTGTCTGCTGAGCTTGGAACTATGAAAATCAGCGAACAGGTTGATGCTCTCATGGTCTCGGGAATCGATCCAGTCCGCTACCTTGCGGCACCACGGTTTTTCGCGGGTTTCCTGATGGTGCCGGTTATTGTGACAATTGCAGTGTTTGTGGCAATGATCGGCGGTTTCCTGGTCGGTTTTCTTTTCCTCGATCTGAGTGCACAGACATATTTTGGGGAAATACCTGCCTGGTTCAAGATGAAGGATGTTTACATAATGCTGACCAAGTCACTGGTATTTGGTGGAGTTGTATGTTTAATTGGTACACATGTAGGGTTAAGTACTGACGGTGGTGCGGAGGGTGTTGGTCAATCGACAATAAAAGCGTTTGTTTACTCTGCTATATTGATATTGATGAGTGATTATCTACTGGCTGTAATTATATTCTGATATGATCGAACTGTATAAAGTAAAAAAGAGCTTCGGTACAAAACCTGTTCTGCAGGATGTTACCCTGACAATTCATGACGGTGAATCCGTCGTGATCCTGGGTCGATCAGGTTCCGGGAAGAGTGTGGCCCTGCGTCATATACTCGGATTGCTGGAACCAGACGAGGGCGAAGTATTTGTTGACGGGATCAACCTGAAACACCTCTCACGTCGCGGTCACCTGAAATTACTCAGAAAAATAGGTATGCTCTTTCAGAATTCTGCCCTCTGGGACTCAATGAACGTCTATGAAAATATCGCCCTGGCGTTGAGGAGACACAGGGTATATAAGGATGAAGAAAGTATTAAAGAGCGGGTATACGAATGCCTTGATATGGTGGGACTGGGTGAGATAGATCCCAGGGGAAAAGGTGGAGTTGAGTGGACTGCATCTTTAATGCCATCTGAACTTAGTGGGGGGATGAAAAAGAGGGTAGGGCTGGCAAGGGCAATCGCTCCTAAACCGGCATACATGCTCTATGATGAACCGACAACAGGTCTAGACCCGATTATGGCCGGTATTATCAATCGCCTCATTCACAACCTGAATAAAGAAATGAGGATCACATCCCTGACGATCACTCATGATATGCAGTCAGCGTTCACCATAGCTGATAGAATAATTCTTCTTCATTACGGTCAATTCACAGATTTTGGTTCACCTAAAGATACCCTGATCAGCGACAATGAAGTGATGCGTCAGTTTATCCATTACACCCATGACGGTCCTGTCCAGCCGAGAAGCACCGATCACCAGCAGCGTGTACACGCACATCACTGATATTATCTCAACAATACTACTTTTCGAATATCTGTTGCTCCCGGTGCGGAATACTGAAGGAAATAAATGCCTGTTGCCAATTGTTCGAAATTGATCCTGCTGTTATTTAGTCCCGGTTGTACTGGTAATTGCTTCGAAAATACTTCCCGTCCAAGTATATCGAAGAGGTCTACTCCGATTATTCCATTCGCAGGTGCTTCGGACGAAATAGAGAGTGAAGCATTAAATGGGTTAGGATATATATCCAGCAGATTATAGCTGTCCGGTATACTTTGCTCATGCGAATTCTCGGGAACATCGTCAGCATCCCCGTAGAGGATATGGAATACCTGCTCGCTTAAGACATTATCATCCTGGCTGTATGCTTCAACCCACCATTCGGAATCAAGCCCCTCCTCCCATGGCAGGGGTGGAAAATCGAGGAAGTTAAATGGATCCATTGTGAATGTTGTGTCGTCCAGCAGCTCTGATGAAACGATACCTGTAAATGATTCAGCATAGAACCTGTACTGAACCAAACCTTCAGGATCAGCATCTGTCGATGAATGCCAGGTGAACGTGATGTTGATAATGTCTATCGGTTCATAATGCGCATAGTTTTCCGGCGAGATAAGTGAGAAAGATGTTGGTGGCACAAGGTTTTCATTTTTTTCAAATGTCCAGGTTTCATTTGACCGGGTAAAATGACCCGGAATATCGTAGGCACGAACAAACCATCTCCAGTTCCCATCTTCGCCAACCCAGGTAAATGATGTTTCTTCAATACCAGGGAATGAATCCACCTGTGTTGTATCGTTGGCATCCTGGATAAACAACGTGTATGAAACGGCATCACCCGCTGCCGAATCCGGATCAATGGATTCCTGCCACATAAATACAAGGGTGTCATTCTGAACAAGGCTGTCGGGTACCGGTTGGAGCAGAGAAAATGGTTCCGGTGGCGCGGGTCCCGACAGAATCCCATCGTCCACCTGCCTCAACAGTCCCGAATCAGTGTCTGAAAGCCATAAATATTCCTCATCATGCGCCAGCCCCATGGGAGCTTCCACACCGATCATAGGGTATGAATTGATGTCATCTCCTAGTTCCATATCAACCTGGTAAATCCTGGGCACACCGTTACCATCTTCACCGGCAATCCAGAGATAACCGGCGCCATATGTCAAGCCAAAGGGATCGTCCACCGGACAGTCTATAATTTCCAGGACGGTTCCGTTATTGGCAATTTTGAATAGTTCAGCCGGATTCTCTCCGTTTGCCACCCAGATATTTTCACCGTCCCAGGCTAGCCCCAATGGGTATTCATAGGCGATGGGATTTATTACTCCCTGGATTACACCGCTTGTGGGATGTATCCTGTAAATTGTTGGTCCAGTGGGATCACTCTGCCAGAGATAATCTCCATCATAGGCGAGCCCATAAGGAACATCACCCTGGAAAGTTACCATCCCGATTACTATTCCGGATTCCGGATTGATCCTGTAAATCCCCCGATCCAATTCCGGAGCTGGTATAGCCTGGTAAAGTTCACCATCGACCCAGGTAAGGTCGGCGGTGGAATCGGCAGGAGAATTAATGAACCTGATTACATCTCCAAAATCCGCAAATAATGAGGAAAATGTAACAAGAAAAAACAATACTGCTAAAGATATCCGGACTGTGATCCTAGCAAGCATGACTACCTCCCGGTTGGAAGAAAGTGTGCGGGGACGGGGCATCTATAAGATAGCTCATTGGAGCTCTTTTTCAAAGGTATTGTGATTATCCTTGGATTCTGTCTAAAATTGATCTACCTGTATCTATTAAATCCCGTATGTAAAAAGGAATCATAAATTCCCGGAATAAGGGGAAGTCCTAAACGGAAATAGAATGAAAAATCTTCATGGTATGAACGCCATGCAGTTCCTGCACTTAGTTTGAGAGTCATATTATAGAAAAGATTCCAGCCTGTCCCGAGTTCGAAACCAGCTGAACCACAAGCGTCCTTTTCCAGCCAGTTACCAAGTGACCTGTTTTCTCCCCAACCAGTTGCTCCCTCGAAAAAAACAGAACCGTAAATTCGTTCCAGGAAAACCGCTCCGAGAAGAATCCCCCTGTCCGGATATAACAATGGGAAATATAGGGACGCGCCACCTGAGGCGATTTTTCCCAACCTCAAATCAGCCGGGAGATCGTTGTCCATCAAATATCCATTTGGACGCAACAGGCTACGTGAATAGTCTAAATAACCATCCTGCACCTGTAAAGCCGATTTAAAACCGAGAACAAATCCATCATGAATGACAGGCAGATGATAACGAATATTTCCCTGCAACAGGCTACCATCAAGATTACTGTACCCGATTACATCGTTCTCAAGGGCGATGTTGAAACCAAAATACCTTCGCGGAACGGGATCACGATTAGCCATAATTGCCTGTCGATAATCATACTCAAACCGTAATCCGTTGTAGTGCCTGACCAATAATCCCCTGTTTAACTGAGTCTGGCGAAATCGGTCACGATTGATCCAGCCAAAGGAAGGTGTATGCCTGATCGACCAGGGACCTTTATTTCGATATATATCCTGGCTGAATATTATTCCACCCTCCCAGCGTAACGGGTTTCTCCGGACACCGGTGACGCCCTCAATCGCCCCGGTATAGTCATATTCTGGAACAACTTTCAGGAGATCATCGGGGTACGCTGACAAAAAGACAGTTGCGTCCAGTGGCAATGCCCGGTATGTCAGAGAGAATTCCAGGTCCGGACGGTTTGTTTCCAGTCCGTTCAGATATTTTGCCCGTATCTCTACTAACTGCAGAGGATCAGTCCCGAAGGTTGCCGCACCAACTGCCGCTTCGTTTACACCACCGGCAAAAGGAATCCAGAACCGGGGGAATATATATTTCCAGGGATTATAATTTCTGGTATCCAGATCTTGTGTTTTAGTTCCCGGTTTGCAGATCAAGTCAGAAGGATCAACTTTTTTTATCCTGGTTTTTACCGGTTCATTAAGCCAGTTACTGGAATCCAGGAGTGCGGGAACAAAACCCTCGTGGGTATAATGAGAATAAACGACTGATTTACCATTAGGTGAAACTGAAGGCTCAATTGCACCGCTGAGTACCCGTGTTCGCTGCCATGCTGAATCGGCCACGATATCTATTTGGTAGAGGTCGAATACACCTCCGGGATCTGCAGACACCCAGAGTGAACCGTCTGGCGAAAATGTTGGATCCCAGGTGCAATCCGCACCGTTAACAGTCAATTCAAAAAGCAGACCTGTTCTCGATTCCCAGAGATATATTTTTTCGCCGCTTCCTGTATCTGCCACAAAAGCCAGGAGCCGACCATTTTTGCTCCAGGTCGGATCAGCAATGGTACCAAGGATAGTTTTGATGATTGTGACAGGTTTTCCAGTAGGTTCAGCCTGGCTGTTTAAAGGGATAGTTTTTAAGGCTAATCTCCCTTTCTTGTCGGGAGTTATATATGCCAGTAGACCATTTTCCGGTGACCAGGAGGGTGACCAGCCACGGAGAGGAGGATCACCAACCGGCTTTACATCCCCAAAACAATCCGAATAGACAAGGATGGAGGTTTGTTCTTCTAAGGCCCAGCCAGTCTGTCGGATTTCGCTCGTTATTATACCTTCTCCGAAGAGGGTGAGCTTGTGGTGGTCATGGCTTAATGACGTTCCTTTTACCGGGATAATGTTTTCATAGGTTTTCGAATCACGTGCCGAGAACGCGTCTACGCCGGGTTTACGAATCAGTGATAATTTCCACGGGCTATCGTAGCTCTCTTCGCTTGCCACGATTTCGTTGTTAAATCGCCACAAGGGAGAACGCCAGCTGGTGCGGTTCTTCTTGGTTAATGGGGTGCCTACTGCATAGCCTTCGCGTGTTCTCGCCTGAGCTTCCATTTTGAATGCCCAGAGACCGTGGGTTTTTAGTCGAAGATAAGACTCGGATACTGACCTTCCCCTGAAACTTCTCCGAAAAGCTATGTCGGGCAACAACGGCCAGGCGCCCTGGCTGTACATCCACTCGGCAAGTTTTCCAGTGCCGAATTCACTGGCCAGGTGCTCCGCCATCATTGCACCTGTGATGTAACTTCTGCTGAGATGTGGTGAGATTATACCGGGATGCGCCGCCTGTCCCAGGCTCCACGGTTTGCCCGCTAATAATTGAGTTGTCCAGAGCATCCTGTAATATGAAGAGTTGAGGCGACCACCACCTTCAGCGCTTTCTGTGTATATCGCCAATCCCTCACCAGCCCAGTCTGGTTGAACAGCTGCAGGTGCCAGGACCTCGCCGAAAACCGGTTTAAGCCACTTGAATAAACCGGTCGACGTTCTAAACTGTGCTATATGTGTCAGCTCATGCGCAAGGACCCTGTCCAGGTAAAGTCCCTTTTGCGGACGGATACCCTTAGTGAGTACAGGATGAACCGGGAGCTGAATTCGCATGGGGAGGATGGACGCTAAGGCATAGTTTTTATCGACGTCCGGATTCAGGATTACATGCAAATACCCGGGATCACGGTAATACCATGATGTAATACTGTCAATATGTGCCCTGGTACGCGATGCAACATAACCGGCGATATTTTGATATCCCTCCGGGAAATGTACCGTGATATCATCCAGTTTATATGTTTGCCAGTTTTTACCGGATTTGTACCGTGCGGATAGTGCATCTTCATGAATTATTAGAATATGTAAAACTACGAGAAAGAGTTGTAACAGGTTGACTTTCCAATACATTGATGGAGAAAAAAAGCTGGAGTATCTTTTCATTTTTTCTGAAATATTACTTTTCTGTTTGTCTATCGATTTTACGTTCATGAAGTGCTCGTCAGAGAATTGATAGTACAATATTAATGAGTGATCTTTTATGTATTATCTGATATATTAATTATTTACGTATTGAAATGCGCTCATGGCAGCTAAAACTGCGCTGGCAATAATCCCGCCTCCAATTAATACCAGCAGCAATGGATGGCTCCAACTGAAAACATCTGTAGCTGCCAGGACAATCATGGCAACAATCAGGGTAATCATCTGGGTCATCGTTTTAGCTTTACCCAGGAAAGAGGTAACCAGCGGTTTGCTTTTTGCCGCCTTATATGACCTGAAAATCGTGATAAAAACTTCGCGAGCGGCAATAACTACTACTGATATAATAATCAATATCTTCCATGGACCCCATGATAGATCAGCTCTCATCATTAGGGCAAAAAATCCGCTAAGTGTTTGAAATTTATCAGCAAGAGGGTCAAGGAACGCACCCAGTTTAGATACCGAATCCATTCTCCGCGCGATTATCCCGTCTAGCAGATCGGTCAGAGCACTCAGGAGAAAACATAGTGTACCGGCAAGACGCCAGGTCAGCTCAGGTTGAAAAAAACCATAGAGAAAGACTATAGTCAGCGGGAATCTCAGAATGGTTAAAGTATTTGGAATTTGTTTGAACATAAAAACCGTTTGTTCCCATTTAGGATTTTTGAATATAATGAATATGATCCCTGAAAGAATCCCTTTAATCTCCAACTCTTGCGCTGAGCAATGACCTTGGGTACTTTCAAGCGGATTTGAGGTTAATAATATGCCAAAGAAGAGCCAAAAGAAGAAAAAGCCGGTCAGGCAGTCAAAAAAGGTTGAAAAAACAAAACGTAGCAGCGTCCGAGATGTTATCGGAATTGCGCTGATAACTATCGCTGTTTTGATTGTTGCAGCGGTCATTTCTTATAATCCTAATGATCCTCCCAATGGAAGCGCCGAAGAAGTTTCCAATCGTCTTGGACTCGCCGGCGCCTGGATTGCGTTTACCCTGATCCATTTTACGTTCGGTCGATGGATTTCGCTGGTTATCCCTGTGCTTATTGCGCTCTTCTCGCTGGAATTGATAAGACGTAAGGGATTCGGTTTAACTGTTAAGACAAGCCTGATCCTGGTTATAGCTTCTGTCCTCGCCTCAACTTCTTGGGAATTAATCCGCATTTTCAAAGGAATGCACGGAATCCTCGAGGTTACCGGGTTGGCAGGGTATGGCCTTGCCGGACTAATGACGGGCTGGCTGGGGCATACGGGTTCTTTTATAGTCCTGGCAGGTGTAATCCTCATCTTTTTAACTATCGTTCTCGGGATCAGGTGGGCTGGGCCTGCTTCGATAGTTCATTCCGCTATTACAGGAATTGGTCATCTCCTGGGTAAGATGAGAATTCCAAAGGTCGCTCCAATAAAGAAGGCAAAAGCTGAACCCCGGGTTAACAGGATGGATCGTGTCCCGAATAAAGTTGTGGAAGTCGAGGATCCTGAACCGGGTATTGAAGAACTTGCGGCGGAGATGCCTGCAAGGGATATTGAGATAGTAAAAGATGAATATGAACCCACCGGTGCCCTGAACTCACAAATTGAACAAAAAAAAGAAACTGATGAGAAACAGGATAAAAGAAAACCACCTGAATATATCCTTCCACCGGTAGAATTATTGAATCTGCCTGATATCCCCGAAGAAGATGAACCCCTTGACGATAATGCATTACGGCAGAAAGCTGCCCTGCTGGAAGACCGTTTACTGGAATTTGGCGTTAAGGCGGAAGTGATCCAGATACATCCCGGACCCGTTGTAACCAGGTTTGACCTTAAACCCGCGCCGGGGGTAAAAGTCGGCAGGATTGCTTCACTCCAGGATGACCTGGCACTATCACTGGCCGCACCGGCTATCAGGATCCAGGCACCAATCCCGGGTGCCGGGGCTGTGGGGATTGAGATCCCGAATAAAAGTGCGCAAATAGTGTTTATAAGAGAAATAGTCGAGTCGGCAGTATTCCAGGATAGCGATAGTCCCTTACTGGTCGCACTCGGAAGAACTGCCAAGGGTGATGTGTATGTAACTGATCTGGCAAAACTGCCCCACCTGTTGATAGCAGGAACAACCGGGTCTGGAAAATCGATCTGCATTAACACGATCATTGCCAGCATCCTGATGCGGAATAAGCCTGAAGATGTGATGATCGCAATGGTTGATCCCAAAAAACTTGAGCTGAGCGCATACGCAGAACTCCGTAAACACCATCTCCTTTTCCTTGAAGAAAATGACGAAGTAATTGCGACAGAATCGAAAAACGCCGTGATGCTGATGCAGAGTATAGTCCACGAGATGGAGGAGAGGTATACAAGACTTGCTGAGGCTGGGGCGAGGAATATAAATGAGTTCAATAACCTGGTTGAAGATGGCAAGGTTAAACCGGACGAGGATGGGAACGAGCCTCACCGTTTACCATACCTGGTTGTAATTATTGACGAGCTTGCTGACCTGATGCTGACTGCAGCCCGCGATATTGAAGAACCAATAGCCCGGCTGGCGCAAATGGCCAGGGCAGTGGGTATTCACCTTGTTGTAGCTACCCAGAGACCTTCCGTTGATGTCATAACGGGTGTGATCAAGGCAAACTTCCCGGCAAGGATTGCCTTTATGGTAGCATCAAAGATCGACAGCCGTACGATCCTAGATCGACCCGGTGCGGAAACCCTTCTCGGAAAAGGTGATTGCTTGATATTAACGGGAACTTATCCGCACCCGGTGAGGCTGCATGCTGCATATGTATCAACTGATGAAGTTCATAAACTGATAGCGCATGTAGCCCGTCAACCCGCTTTTATCAAACAATGTCAACTGGTATTGCCAGCGACGACCGGTGGGGGTTCTGGTGGAGGAATTACACCTGACGAAGGTAGGGACGTTCTTTTCGAGGAAGCCGTTCGGCTTGTGGTTCGACATCAGCAGGGATCGGTCTCACTACTGCAAAGGAGATTAAAAATAGGATACAGCAGAGCGGGAAGGCTATTGGATCAGTTGGAACAGGCGGGTGTTGTGGGACCATTCGAAGGTTCAAAGGCAAGGGAAGTGATGATTCAACCTGATGACGTGGAGGAATTCCTCCAATGAATAATAAACGGCGTATCCCGGTAATAATATTCCTGGTGTTAATCCATATCCTCCTGATCATTTTTTTACTCTCATCCGTATCATATGCCAGCCCCCCAAGTGGAAAAAAACTGCTGAAATCAATTCAAAAAGCATTTAACGAACTGGAATCATTTTCCTGCACATTTACCCAGGAATTTCAGTGGTCACTGGCTGGCCAGGTTGAGATTACCGAAGGAACCATGGAACTTGCAAAAAACGATTGTTTCAGGTTCGAAACTTCCCACCAGGTAATGGCTACAGATGGAAAAACCCTCTGGCGATACAGCCTGTCCGGGAAGCAGGTGATTATCGAAAACCTCAAAGATGCTGAGCCTGGGGTGCTTCCCCGGGAGATTCTTTTTGATTTTCCGAAACGTTTTGATTTTGGCGAAGTAAAAGAGTCAGTGATATCAGGGCTACCCGCTTATATGATTACCCTGGTACCGAAAGAAGATGAACTTGGTGTTGTCGAGGTTAAAGTTTGGATAGATGCAGAAGATTCTTTAACACGACGAATGGAATGGAAGGATGAATCGGGTAACAGGACAACATATATTTTGTCCGATATCCTGGTAAATCCACCAATCGAAAAATCACGGTTTTCGCTCCAGTTTCCTGATGAAATAAAAGTATATGACCTGCGGTAATTTCAGATAATGAAAAACTTCTCCAAGCAGCTTATCGGGTTTTTAATCAGCGCGATCCTCATTTATTCCCTGGTGTTTCATCTACATATAGGTGCCTGGGTTTCCGGGGAAATGGGCTTCAGGGATGCGTTTTTTGGTGAAACCCGTTTTAACCTCGAAGATTTGAAAAAAGCCGGGACAATGATCCAGCCCGGGGTTGCGTTTCTCGCTGTTTTTTTACTTACAGCTTCCCTGTTTGTTCGAGGTTGGAGATGGCAGTTGATTATCAAACCGGTTGGCAAGGCGGGCTACTGGCTGGTTTTCTGGAGCAGTAATGTTGGGTACCTCCTAAATAATGTATTGCCATTTCGTGCGGGCGAATTTATCCGTGGTGTTCTGGTGGCTAAACGATCGGATCTTTCAGTTGGATCAGTAGTAGCGACGGTACTTGTTGAACGACTTTTTGATCTTGTTGGGCTGGGACTTGTCTTTGCAATAACCCTGCTTTTTTACCCACTCCCCGAATGGATTCGGTACAGTGGTGGTATCCTGTTCAGCATTCTAGTCGGTTGCCTTGTAGCAGGGTGGATCCTGGCAAAATCGTACGAAAAAGTACAATCCTGGACCAAACTGAAAGTAAAAAATCGAGGGAAAGTGATCAGGAAAACCAGTGATACTTTTCTCAGCGTAATTCGAGGTATGAAAGCCCTGAGTGATGGTGGAGTATTTATTGGGACATTTTTATCAACGGTAATCTTGTGGGCAATGTATCTCTCGATTATGAAGATTGCCCTTGATGCATTTTCCCTTACCGACGGAAGTTTTCCTCTATTGGATGGCTTGTGTTTCCTCGAAGGTGCTGTGATAACGATCGTGACCTCAATCGGGATGGGGATACCCTCTGCACCCGGAGCAGTTGGGACTTACCATGGGGCAGTTGTCCTGGCGCTGGCGATGTTTGAAGTACCCGAATCCATCGCTGTCCTATTCGCAGCAGCTATCCATGCCATGAACTATATCACTTTAACAGTAATGGGTTTGATTGGATTATGGGCTTTAAAGATTTCATGGTCATGGATCAGGAATATGTCCAAAGAACAACAGAATATAAACAGTGAAAAAACTTGAGAAATCAAATATCTATCGTGAATGATATTTCAGAAATAAAGAGGGTTAATGAGTACCTGTCTCAGTTTATAACTGAAAACAAACGGAACCTGTTCGCTAAAGTCCTCGAAGAACGTACACGATATATAGCCATTGCCCTTGAAGATATTTACCAGCCCCATAATGCCAGCGCGACCGTTCGAACCTGTGATTGTTTTGGTATACAAGACTTGTATATAATCGAGAACCGGAATCGATACACCATTAACCCAGATGTCACCCTTGGATCGTCAAAGTGGGTGGACTTGATACGTTACAACAAGCTTGATGAAGACAATACAATACCATGCCTCGAAGATCTGAAAAGGAAAGGTTACCGCCTGGTGGCGACAACTCCTCACCGGCTAAGCCATACTCCTGACGATTTACCACTTGATCAACCTATAGCGTTGTTATTTGGTACTGAAGAAACGGGTTTAACGGAAAATGCTCTTAAACTAGCTGATGAATCTGTACAAATACAAATGTTTGGCTTTACCGAGAGTTTTAACATTTCGGTCAGTGTGGCAATCCTGCTGAACAGGCTATCGAGCAGATTAAGAAATTCCAAGGTTGATTGGGGCTTATCTGAAGACGAAAAAATCCAAATTGAATACAAATGGTTAAAAAAAGTTATCAGACGTTCAAGCCTGTTGGAGAAGGAATTTCTTAAACCGGGTAAATAGCTGTTATTTAAGCTATTGTTGATAAATTTTTAGCTTAAAGAATCGCGCTTAAAAAGATATCCTAATTCTTTTCTACTAAATTTTTCCTATATAATAATTTCCTGCATTAGATTTATAAACAGTGAATGTCTCACTATGTGGTAAAACTGCAAATTCTTCATATCTTCAATGTAATCTTATTATTAATCCTGCAGAAGTATAGACATGTCAAGCGCTGGATGCTCGATAAACCTATTTTTACCAGCCTGATCGATTGCGGATTTTTAAGTACTAGCCGATATTATTGTTACCGAAAAACTTATTCGTCATTCATAATCGGGAGAATGTTATGAAGTTGATGATTCGCCAGAAGATTATCGGACTCGCAATTATTGCCGCACTTTTACCCGTCCTGGTCACAATTACCCTAACAATCATTCAACAAGGTAGAGTATTAACCAAGGTTGATGCTGAACTTGATGAAATCGGTCGTACAAACCTGGCTAACATCGCCCAGGGTGTTTACGATCTGTGCGATGTGGCGCATAATCATGTCCAGGAGCAAGTGGAATATGCACTGAATGTAGCCCGTGATAAAATTCAGGTTGCGGGTGGAATATCGCTTGGTAAAAATAACGTATCATGGAATGCCATCAACCAGTATACAAAAAAATCCACCCCCATCAACCTTCCACAAATGTTAGTCGGGCGTAACTGGTTGGGGAAAGTAGAAAACTTCGGCACCAGGGCAATGATCGTTGATGAAGCCCAGGAACTGGCAGGTGGCACATGTACAATTTTCCAACGAATGAATGAAGCCGGTGACATGCTGCGGGTTTCTACAAACGTAAGAAAACTGGATAACACACGAGCTGTCGGAACTTATATACCAGCAGTTAATCCTGATGGAAAGCAGAATCCGGTTGTGAGTAAAATAATGAAAGGTGAAACATACCGGGGCCGTGCCTTTGTTGTTAATGCATGGTATATAACTGTATATGAACCAATTCGTGATAATTCCGGACGGATTATCGGTACGCTTTATACTGGTGTAAAACAGGAAGAAGTAGAAAGTTTGCGAAAAGCAATAATGGACGTGAAGGTTGGAAAAACCGGGTATGTTTACGCACTTGGCGGTCAAGGTTCGCATAAGGGTAATTATGTTATTTCTAAAGATGGCGCCAGGGATGGGGAAAATATCTGGGAAGCAAAAGACGCCGACGGTCGCCTGTTTATCCAGGATATTATTAATAACGCTCTTGCTCGTGGTGATGATATAATAGAGTACGAGGTTTACCCCTGGCAGAATAAAGGGGAGACAGTAGCTAAGAACAAGGTTGTCGCTACAATCTATTTCGAGCCCTGGGACTGGGTAATCGGAGCAGGAACATATATAGATGAATATAAGGAATCAAATGTCCGAGTCAGCAAAGCCCTTACAAGTTTGTTGATTTCTACGATTATCGGTGGCCTAGTCGTTTTAGCAATTGCAGCTGTGGTTGCAATACTGTTTGGCGGGCGTATATCGAAGCCGCTTGCAGATATTACTGATGTTGCCCAGGATATTGCTGAAGGAGATTTAAGCAGAGATGTTGATATTCATCAACAGGACGAAGTGGGAATACTTGCAGAAACATTCCGAAGAATGCAAGAAAGGTTAAAAGAGAAGGCAGAAGTCTCAAACCAGTTTGCCCGGGGAAACCTCAACGCTGAGTTCCAGGTATTATCAGACAGAGATCTCCTGGGTAAGTCAATGAAGGAGATGCAAAATAACCTTCAGAGGGTATTGCAGGATCTAAATGGTGCTATTGAGAAACAACAGCAGGGTGATCTGGATGCACGGACAAATCCCTCACAGTTTGAGGGAGGATACGCAGAATTAGCAGAAGGTATGAATAACGCCCTCGATGCTGTTGTTAATCCCATCAACGAGGTGACGGATATACTTGAAGAATACGCTGCGGGTGATCTAACCAAGGAAATTCGTGAATTACCCGGGAAACAGGTAGCACTGAGCCAAAGCCTTACAACTATTCGTACAAACCTTCAAGCGTTGATTGATGAGGGTGTCAACCTTGCCGAAAAGGCAGAACAGGGTGAATTATCCACCAGGGCAAGCCTGGAAGGTTTCCAGGGAGGATATCGTAAGATTATTGAGGGTATGAATAGGACACTGGACAATGTACTAAGGCCTATTAACGAAGGATTGGAAACGATTGAACGGATGGCGAAAGGAGATTTGACTTCCAAGGTAACCAGTAACTATAAAGGTGATCACGCCAGGATTAAAAATTCATTAAATTCTACCCTCGATTCACTTAACGAAATAATGTCCCAGATAACCGTTGCTGCAAAGGAAGTTAGAAATGGCGCTGTGCAGGTTTCCGACTCCAGCCAGACATTGTCACAAGGTGCAACTGAACAGGCAAGTTCGCTCGAGGAAGTTACTTCTTCGATGACGGAGATTGGTTCCCAGACTAAAACAAACGCTGAAAATGCCAGGCAGGCTAACCAGTTGGCGAAAGAATCAAGAAGTTCTGCTGAAAGCGGTAACGAGCAGATGTCCCAGATGCTACAGGCAATGGAGGATATTAACCAGTCTTCCGGAGAAATTTCGAGGATTATAAAGGTTATCGACGAAATCGCATTCCAGACAAACCTGTTGGCCTTGAACGCAGCTGTTGAAGCGGCACGTGCCGGTATTCACGGTAAGGGTTTTGCCGTTGTTGCTGAAGAGGTCAGGAACCTGGCGCAGAGAAGTGCTACAGCCGCAAGAGAAACTACTGAACTTATCAGTGGTTCAGGAAAAAAAGTTGAAGCAGGCTCTCAAATAACTAATGAAACTGCTATTGCCCTTGGTGAGATGGTGACGAGTATAACCAAGGTGACCGACCTGGTCGGTGAAATCGCCAGTGCATCTGATGAACAGGCACAGGGAATCGACCAGGTAAACGATGCTCTTTCGCAGATTGATGGTGTCACACAATCTAATGCATCAAACGCCGAGGAAAGTGCTTCAGCTTCTGAACAACTTTCGAGCCAGGCAAATTATGTTCAGCAACTGATCTCCAGGTTTAAGATTGCCGGGCATACGGATGAGGATGAATTTGAGGACAGGCGAATTGCCGGTGAAGAAATGAAGCTTTTGTCTGATTCCCAGGTGGATGATATAAATACCCAGGCTTTTAACGCTGATGGTCAACCTGAACTCGAGGAAATTGATCCTAATGTAACGATAAGCATGGATGATGATGATTTAGAAGATTTTTAAAGCAATGATATGAATAAACAGTTACGGGTCATTCAGTGGACTGAATGACCCGTTTTATCTTTAGTTTTAAAAACTTACTCTGCGCTCCATAACCCTATATTATTTCCGGATGGATCCCTGAACAGGGCGTAAAAACCGTTATCGCCGCCGATCTCTGTCCTTTCACGGATAATAACACCACCATGTTCGGAAATATTATTCAAAACATCGGAAAGATTATCCACCTTGATATAGAACGTGGCAGCAGGATTGGTCACAGGCGACCCTGCTGTTGTGAAACCACCGCCGAATCCGGATGGATCCTTCCAGAACAGATATCCCGCATCATGAGGAGTAGTTGTCCAGCCAAAAAGATCCCCATAGAAGAACGCGCTCTCTTTCAGATCCCGGGCAAATAGTTCCAAATGGCAAATACCACCGACAGGAATAGCCATGTTCACCTCCATTTTGTAATGTTAGTGTGGTTTGTCTGAAGAGAACCGTTCAAATAACTCAAAATAAGATAAGAAGAAAAATCCGTCTTAAGCGAATGAGGTGAAAGGATTTTTATTTTTTTACATTGTTACTGTATTGGAGGGAAAATTCCGGTGTTCGATCCAGGATGGTCATTGTGCACAATATTCTAATAAGATTCTATGGAGATTTAAATGACCTGGTTTCAAAACAGAAACGGCAGGTTGAGTATTGTGTAAATCTAAAATTTCGGACTTCCGTTAAAGACCTGATTGAATCTCAAGGGGTTCCGCATCCAGAGATAGGCCTGGTATTGGTAAACGGCAATAATATCGACAGTGATATCCTCCTGAAAGACGGAGACATAGTTTCGGTATATCCGAAAACAGGTATGTTTCTAGATGATGTCGGTGGGTATGACAATTTTACTGGTACTAAATCGAAAGTATCTTTTATATCCGGCAAGCCTGAAAGACCACTAAAATTTCTCCTTGATGTACACCTTGGAAAACTTGCATCGTATCTACGACTGCTTGGTTTTGATACGTTATACTTTAATCCTGATATTTCTGACCCTGAACTTGTGAAAATTGCCGTATCCCAAAACAGAATTCTCCTTACTATGGATAGAAAACTATTAATGCACACTTCAGTTAAGTACGGGCGAATAATCCGTGATAAATACTTGCAGCAGCAGGTTGTCGATGTTATCGACGCATTTCGCTGCAGAGATGAGATCAAAGCGTTTACCAGGTGCATGGAGTGTAATACGGTTCTGGAGCGAGCCGATTTTGAGAAAATTGGAGATAAGATTCCTGCAAGAATTAAGGAAAAATTTTACTCACAACTATCTGTGTTTAAGTCGTGTAACGGTTGCAGCAGGATCTACTGGCCGGGTTCACACAGGGATCGCATGGTGATGAGACTGAGAGAGTGGGGAGTTGCTGTAGCGGAGTGATTTATGTACCTTTTTTTGTTTTTTCAAAATTCGTCTAGCTTGCAAACCTTGCGAATCCATTTATGCCTAGATATATTAAGTATAATGTCAGAGCGTGGATAATTGGGGGCCAGAGGGGAAAAGCTGAATTTTACTCCCGCGACTGGAGATCAAAATTGTACGGTGCACTGAATGTCGTGGCCCTTTTTCATAATATTTTGTCGGCGGAAAACTGCAGAGAGAAGGCTGCAGGTTCCGTTTGCTGGAGCCTCGTTTGGTGTCCGTGATTGGTTTACTCCATCAATTGCGGAAAAGTTCGAGGTTTTTTTATACAGTCAGGTGCCGGGTTAAAAACCGTTTTTTAAAATAATTAACATAAAATGGAGCCATTAATTTAACTGCACGTTGAAAAACGGGCAAAATGGCGAAGGAGTATATTGCCTCTGCATTTGCAGGGGGTGTTTCAGGAGGCAGAAATCTTATGTCCGGTTTTGACAAAATTGTAATTCCAACTGGTGGTGAAAAAATCACTGTCGTTGACGGTAAACTTAATATTCCAGCAAATCCGATTATTCCTTTTATTGAGGGTGACGGAATCGGTCGTGATATATGGAAAGCATCGGTACGTGTTTTTGATGCAGCAGTTGAGAAGGCTTATAGTGGTGAACGGAAAGTTCATTGGATGGAAATCTATGCGGGTGAGAAGGCTGTTGCAACTTATGGTGAAAACACCTGGATGCCGGAAGAGACCTTTGAGGCGATCAGGCAGTATCTCATTGCTATTAAAGGACCGCTGACAACACCGGTTGGTGGTGGTTTCAGGAGTCTTAATGTCACTCTTCGCCAGGTACTTAATCTTTATGCCTGTGTTCGCCCATGCCGCTATTTTGAAGGCGTCCCGAGTCCTAACCGTCGCGCGAATGAACTGGATATGATCATCTTCCGTGAAAACACTGAAGATGTTTATTCAGGTGTTGAATTCGAAAGCTTTTCTGATGAAGCGAAACGGTTGATTGAGATTCTCAAGAAAGACTACGGAAAAACACAAATTCGCGATGATGCCGGAATCGGCGTTAAACCTATCAGCCCCACGGGAACAAAACAATTGGCACGTAAAGCCCTCGATTGGGCTGTTGCTAAAAAACTCCCGAGCGTCACCTTCATGCACAAAGGAAATATCATGAAGTTTACCGAGGGTGCGTTTAAGAACTGGGGTTACGAACTGGCTCTTGAAGAATACAGGGATCATGTGATTACCGAAGCTGAACTCTGGGATGAAACCGTTGCAGAAGATGGCGTTACACCAATTGAAAAGCCGGGTGCTTTTGCAGAGTTGCGCGGTGGAAAACCTGCCGGCGATCCTAATGGACGTATCGTTGTTAAAGATCGCATTGCCGACAGCATGTTCCAGCAGATCCAAACTCGTCCCGGTGAATATTCAGTCGTCGTTACCCCAAATCTTAATGGCGACTATATCTCCGATGCCGGTGCAGCAATGGTTGGCGGTCTTGGCCTGGCAGCAGGTGCAAATATTGGTGACTATATTGGACTGTTTGAAGCTACACACGGAACAGCTCCAAAATACGCGGATAAAGATGTAATCAATCCTTCGTCGGTTATGCTTTCCGGCGCGATGATGTTTGAATACATGGGATGGGATGAAGTAAGCAAAACGCTTTCGGACGCGATTCAGGCTACCATCATGCAGAAGAAGGTTACTTACGACCTTCATCGATTGATGGATGGTGCGACAAAACTGAAAACTTCCGAATATGCTTCAGCAATTATAGAAAACATGAACGGTTAAGAAATAACCGGAAGTTTAAATATCAGAAATTAAGTTTTTTATCGTTCTGGTTTCGGAATGTTAATTGTGGAACCGTGAGAGGCAGGGATTTCGGATTTTAAATGCTAAACGATTCTTATTGTTGCAGGTTGAAATTCGATACCCTACTTTCCGTGATCTGAAAAAAAGACGTTAAGGTGGATGGAGGTGCGTATGCGGCAAACACGCGTACGTTTGTTGGGGGTACTTCTTTTAGCACTTGCATTTTTGATTCCCGGTGCTGTTCTGGCGCAAACAGGGAAGATAAAAGGACAGGTGCTGGATAGAGAGACCAATTATCCGATCGTAGGTGCCAACGTTGTCCTAGAAGGAACAACCCAGGGTGCCGCAACCGACCTGGATGGCAACTTCTTTATCGTTGCCGTACGCCCCGGCAAATACACGATGAAAGTCAGCAGTATAGGATATCATACGGTTACGATAGAAAATCTGACCGTCAATATTGACGTGACTACCACAATACCGGTTGATAACCTGCTGATGACACCGACGACAATGAAACTTGAAGATGTTGTCATTGTCTATAAAAAACCCGAAGTTCAGCTTGACGTTACTTCTAAGGTGGAACGGTTAACCCGTGAAACCCTGGAAATGAGTGCTGTTGATAACGTCGAGGAGATCCTTGCTTCAATGCCGGGATTCAAACTGGACGAAGAAGGAAAGATTCATATCCGTGGTGGTCGTGATACAGAAGCCCGGTTTGTTGTTGACGGTATCGACTCCCGTGACCCGATTACCGGTGAAGTTCTGCCGATTAACCTTTCGGCGGTGAATATCCAGGAAATCGCGGTTCTGACGGGTGGTATGTCCGCTGAGTACGGCCAGGCGATGTCGGGTATCGTTACCATTACAACACCTGAAGGATCGCCAGATTCATATCACGGTACCCTGGAATGGTCAACCGACCGACTCATGAATGATTACTCATTTGACCAGGATAAAATCAACGGCGCTATTGGTGGCCCTATCCCATTTACCAGGAACTTCCTCGGCAGACCATTAACGTTCTATTTAACAGGTAATGTGAACCTGTCAGATACTTATGTCCCGCTGGGTGTAACCTACGAGGATGAGAACTACGTTGGCCTTGGATTTGATGTGCCCCGCCGCCAGTATAATGACTGGGCCGGCAGCATGAAACTTGCCTATGACATCGGTAAGGGAAGAAAAATCTCGCTATATATAAATGAAAGGTCACGTTTGTATGACCTTTTCCCAGAGAGTTTCTCCGACGTTCCCGGTACATATGCATGGCAGTATAAGTACAACCTGGATAACCGTCCTGAAGCGATGGATCGCAGGAGTGCTTTTATTATTGACTTTACCAACCAGGTAAGCTCGAAGACAGTATATAATGTTTCAATCGGTCGACAAGTGCTCAACGCATCGCTTACCCCGGGTGGAAAAACGCCGGGTGAGTTCACACTTGTTGATGAGATTGAAGAGATTGATACCGGGCGTATTTCCGGCAGTGACCAGAATCGTAATGGTGTCTGGGACCAGGATGCGGACGGCGACGGTGTTGTCCACAGTGACACCTTTGATGAACTAGCATTCGATAATGATGGAAATAATTACCGCGACGGTTATTTTGATGCCAACCGGAACTTCACCTATGATGGTGGAGGCGAAGGTTATGAAGACCTCGATATGGATGGTACATGGGACCGCGGTGAAGACTGGATAGACCTTAATGGTAATGGCGTATACGATTACGCTGAACCCTGGACTGACCGGGCTGATCCAGTAAGTGGTGTCAATAACCTCGGAGTCTGGGATCCATGGGATCCATTTATTGATCTGAATGGAAATGGTGTCTGGGATCCCGCAGAACTTCAGCTGGCTGAGCAGGACATTAACCAGAATGACCGCTGGGATGGTGAAAGATTCCAGGACGCAAACGGCAATGGGATTTTTGATCCCTGGGAACCATACCAGGATCTAAACGGCAACCGTAGATGGGACGAAGGCGAACCCTTCCAGGATCTGAATGGAAATGGCGTCCAGGATGATGGCGAAGGCTACGATGACCAGAATATGAACGGATTGATGGACCGCCGTGACCTTATCCCGGTTACAAACGGCCTTCCTGATGATGAAATTGAACCGTTCTGGGATGGTGACCTGTTTTATGATACCGGTGAACCATTTATTGATCTTCCTGATCCCTTTACCGGGGCATACAATGGCCGTTGGGATCCGGGTGAGCAATTCTGGGATTTACCATCATCGAATACAGGCCTGATTATCGGTGGTGATTTTAACATATTCTTTGGCGGTCTCGGTGTACCTACACTAAACGGTCAATATGATCCACCGGACGGATTCTTCGACGAATATGAGCTGTATACATTTAAGACCGGTAATCCGCAAAGACCTGTAGGGTACATGTGGGATCTTGATCAGCATGGTGAAGAATGGGTTTATACAGATTACATGCATTGGGATCCGCAGCATAGTACCTGGACAAACAGGACGTTACACGACAACGATCCTTCGATAAGACGGTTTGATCCACCAAACTTTGATTATGATGAAGGTCAGGAAAGATTTATAGATTATAACGGAAATGGTGTCTGGAACGGTACTGACCTCTTCCTTAATCCCGGTACCTGGGACAATGCTGCCGTGTGGCAGAAGAGACGTACCGAAGAGTATACTTTTAAAGCATCATGGCAGAGCCAGGTTCATAAATTCCATGAAATGAAAGCCGGTACTGAAATAAAATACAGGATTATGGAGCAGCAATATATCTCAGGTCCTGACCAGTTGTATACCGGTGACGCAGCTATTGGTTCAGACGAACCCTGGCCGGATCGTGGTGATGTCCGTGATTTCTGGAAGTATCGTCCCTGGGAAGGTGCACTATACGTTAAGGATAAGATGGAGTTTGAAGGTCTGATCGTTGACGTTGGTATGAGAACAGACTTTGTCGTTCATGACCAGGAAGTTGTTGATGAACAGCGCAGGAGATTCGAAGCTGGTGAACCGGGAGCACTTGAAGCTGATCGTGGCCAGTATAAGTTCGCACCAAGGCTCGGTATCAGTCACCCGATTACATCACAATCAAAGCTGTATTTCAACTACGGGCACTTCTACCAGACCCCGTCATTTACCAGGTTCTATAAATCAACCACAACCAATATTGACCAGGGTACGGTTGGTAATCCGAACCTGAACTTTGAAAAGACAGTTACATATGAGCTGGGTGTCCATACCCAGGTCACTG
Organism: bacterium; assembly: GCA_028278125.1. Next base: position 27,233 of record JANQEY010000133.1, read on the forward strand.
AAGATATTTCATTCCAGATTGCCGGTTACTACCGTGATATGTACGACCTGATCTCAACAGTAGCAGAAAGAGACGGTCCAATTACGATTTACCGATATATCAACCTTGACTATGGTCGTGCCAGGGGATTAGAGCTGAAGATTGATAAACGGTTCTCTGACCATTACCAGTTCAACTTCAACTATGACTTCTCTTACGCCTATGGTAAGGCATCTGGCGCGAACGATGAGTTTGAACGTCGTTCACTCAATGTCCCGGTTAATTACGATGAGCACGCTCTCGACTGGGATGAAACACACCGTGTGACGATGAACGGTGCGGTAATGTTCGGAAAGAAAGATTACCCTGTGATGTTTGGATTCAGGTTGCCTGATTACTGGCTGCTTTCGTTGCAATGGCAGTTCGGCTCAGGTCGTCCCTACACACCGTCTCAGTACACAACAGGCATCGATCCAAACCTCATCGAGGAAAATTCGGAACGATTCCCGTGGTCGGAGACAACTACGGTTAGATTCGAGAAATACTTTGATATTGCTGGTCTTAAGACGATCTGGGGTGTTTCCATCTTTAACCTTTGGGACAAACAGAACTGGAATGGTGTATATACAGAAACCGGAAGCCCGGAATACGCGGTACACCCGCATAATCCGAACTATAACCCATTCCTGGACCGCTACGAGTATGATGCCAATCCTCGTAACTACGGTTCTGGTCGTCAAGTAATGTTCAAATTTGGTGTTGAATTTTAATAGAGGGGTCAGAGCGACATGAAAACTTTACGTCGCTTCGCGTGGCTAGCTTGTTTTCCTATTTTGATGCTTGGTTTTACCGGGTGTTCTGATGACGAAGGTGGATCGAGTGGACCTTCCGGAAGCGGACTGGAGGGTAACCTCAGCGGTACTATCAGCGGAACACATACTATGACAGGTGATGTGCTGGTACCCGCCGGTGAAACCCTGACAATCAATTCCGGAACAAGGATTATTGTCAAAGGGAAATACAAGTTCCAGGTCGAAGGCCGTCTTGATGCCGTGGGCGATGAAGACAACTTTATCGTATTCGATTCAGAAGAATATCCACGAGAAAAAGGCGATTGGATGGGAATTTGGTTTGTTGAAGCGGATGATGCCTCTGTCATGAAGTATGTTCGTGTAACAACAGCCAATAAGTATAATATTATTGAAGATACTACACGTGCTTACAGGGAAAACGGTGAAGCATTTATTGATACCGTTCTCCATCGTGGTGCGATTACTATCCGCGACTGTTCACCGACCGTGGAACGATGCATAATCGACTACGGCGGTTATGATGGAATCCATATTGTCGGCGAATCCAGTCCGACAATCATATACAATACCATCGTTTTGAATGCGTTTAACGGTATTCGAATCGAACCGTCATGGCCGGATGAGCATGTCTATGGAACTCCGGAAATTGCCAATAACATTATTGTTGAAAACGATGATGCCGGTATTAGAGGTCCAAACGGGATCGAGACATTCATCGGTGATGTTTTAATCAACTATAATGATATCTGGAATAACGCATCTCCAAATTATCTTCCACCCCCATTGGGCAACTGGGCAACTCTTGATGTTCATCTCGATCCCCAGTTTATCAACCTGGAAGAAGGTGACTACACGTTGCATCCTTGCAGCGGCGCGGTCGACCAGGGTGATCCGGATGACGGAACTGATGCAGATCAGACAAGGAAAGATGTTGGTGTATTTCCACTATTCCAGGCTACAAACCACCTTGCTCACAGCTTGAAGGGTGACAGGTTAACCCTGACCACCAATTATGGAAACTCCGGTGAGGATTTTTACCTGGTCACTTGTGATGTGTTGGTTGAAGAAGGTGATGAATTGAGAATTGATCCAGGTGTTGAGATTAGATTTGCTGAAGCCTTCAGTTTCGAAATTGAAGGTGAAATGCGGGCAGAAGGCACAGGGGCAAGTCCAATCGTTTTCACCAGCGGCCGTGAAGTTAAAAACCGTGCGGACTGGAATATTATTCTTTTCGATAATGCTTCTTCCGAAAGTGTTATGAGAAACGTGATTGTCGAATACGCGTCTGTTGACAACATCGCCGATCCCCAATATATCGGTGCCATTTCAATGGAAGGAAGTTCGCCAACACTTGAGAATATTTCAATCTACGAAGCATACAATTCAGGTATTTACTGTAATAACGGTTCATCACCTGAGATGGATAATATCCTCATCGAGAATGTTGGCGTATACGGAATCTATTGTTCCCTGAACAGCAGTCCTACCATTTCAAGGACTGAAATAAACTCAATCCAGGGATACGGGATGTATATCACGATGAACAGTTCGCCACATTTGCAGAATGTTCTCATTTATGACGCAACTGTTTCAGGAATCGTGATCGAGCAGATTTGTAATCCTGTCCTGGAAAACGTTACTGTTTACGGTCCAGAGCATATGGCCGTCAGGATTGAGAGTTCGTGTAATCCTGATATCAGTAACAGCATTTTCGCAAGTTATGGTTCGTATGGTATTGTCGCATGGGTAACTTCTTTCCCGACAATAGATTACGTTTGCATATATCCATATGAAGAATCATTAACACCACCAGCTCCACTGGATCCGGCATCTCTGGTAATTCCAAACCTGGTTACCGATGATCCGATGTTTGCCGATCCGGATAACGGAGATTTTCATCTCCAGGCGGGAAGTCCCTGCGCAGGAGCAGGTAGTGATGGAACAGATCTTGGCGCCTACGGCGGTTCGCTATCGTGGTAGGATCCGGTATAACAATCCACTGGAAAGAAAACAGTAATGATAGGTAAGTTGAATTTACTTTTCCGAACAGGGAGCCGGATGGCAGCCGCGGCAGCAACGGTTCTCCTACTGCTGTTAACGGCAAATGTTATTGCCGCTACGGCTCCAATGACTCAGCCGGGTCCGGTACGTCCGGAACGGTATATGTCCTTCGATGAACTGCAGGAAGAAAACAGGACACATGACGTCGGCAACCTGTGGTTAACGATTACAAACTTCGGATACTTCGGCAATGACAGCCCCACTTCCGGACGGGAGTTCCTCGAGGATCCCTGCACGGGTGAATGGGCACCCCAGGCAGAGTTCCCCGGTGGGAGCGGGGCACAGTACCTGTTCCAGGGCGGTCTTTGGATCGGGGCTTTAATTAAAGAAGAGGGTTTCGAATATCCAAGAGTATCACACGGTATTGAGGGCTGGTCTGGCGGAGAACGCGGCCAGGAACTTCACCCGGGATTTGCACCCGGAAATGGTATCGAGGAACTCTCAACAAGGGCAAACTTTGTAAACTGCCTCGGTGACTTCGTCTTCAGTGAAGAATCAATTTCCGAGCAGGATATGATTGCCATTTATTCAGATACCAGCAGGGTTGATGTTTTGGGACGGACTCTTCAGACTGCAATAGATGGTTCACATGTTCCACTTGGTATTAAAGTCACGCAAAAATCTTACGCCTGGTCATACAACTACGCCCAGGACTTCATAATCATCGATTATGAATTCGAGAATATCGCGGACAAATTCCTGAAGAACCTCTTTATTGGTCTGTATGTAGACGGTGACGTCGGCCTCGTTGGAATGAACGAAGCCCATACAGATGATATATGTGGATTTACTAAAACATTCGCGTATGAACCACCGGGCGCTGATGAGCCTATCGACCTGACGATTAATACTGCCTGGATTGCTGATAACGATGGACGTCCACCAAGTGTAGGCAGCGGAACAAGCTTTACTGTTGCTGATGTTACAGGTGTTCGTGTAGTACGTGCTCCAAATCCAAGGTTGAGAACATCATTTAACTGGTGGATATCTAACGGTGACCCGGACCTTGATTTCGGACCATCCTGGATGGATGATGAATCTCCGGGACAGTGGACTGAAACACTGGGAACACCTGAAAGTGATGAAAGAAAATATTTTGTGTTATCTAATCGTGAATTTGATTATGATCAAATCCATGTTGATGATCCGGATTATATTGCCAGTAATCCGCAACAGTTTGTCAGTCGTTTTAATCCCGGTGAAGAACCGGAGGAACATGTATGGCGTATTCCCGGGGAAGATGATACAACTCCACCTGAAGTAGTCAGGGATCTTGCCGACGGTTATGATACAAGGTACCTGCTTTCATGGGGACCGCTGGGAATATTCGACTTCATTGATGAAGCCGGAAACAGAATTTACCGCCTGAATCCCGGTGAGAAATTCTCGATGACAATCGCCTATGTTGGTGGTTCCAATTTCCACGATCGGAACAATCCACAGCCCACTGATACCGATATCGATGGTACTTTGTTTGATTTTAATGATTTCCAATACAATGCAGACTGGGCTGCTAAAGTTTACGACAACCCGATGATCGACTCTGATGGAGACGGCTGGTTCGGTGAGGACACCGGAATTGATGGTGTCTATGCGGACACAATCGGAAAAACCATCAGTTATATCGATATTGAGGGTAACTTCTTCGAAGCTACTTATGATGGGCCAGACTTCGGAGAAGGTGACGGGATTCTCCAGGCTGAAGAAGACCAGAATATTCATCGTCCACAACTTTATGATTATACATACAACAATGAACTGTTTGACATCGGTGATGGTGTTCCAGATTTCCAGGGACCGCCACCACCTCCAACCCCTATTCTTGAATACAGGACAACTGCTAACAACCTGATCCTCAAATGGAGCAAATTCCCTTCTGAAGATCCTGAATATATCGATCCCTTCAGCCGGTTCCAGGATTTTGAAGGTTACAGGATTTACGTGTCCAATTCGGGTCTTGAAAACGAGTTTACTTTCCTGGCTGAATTCGATCTCGTGGATTACGGATACTACAGTGAACGCGATTCATTGATGACGATACCGATAATAACCGATCGTCCGGATACATTGGATCAAACCTGGACAGATCGTCTTGGTGAAATCGGTTACCTGCAGCCGGTGGGTCCGAATGTCGGGTTTGGCGGCATCGCTATAAACGATTCGCTTTATGAACACGACCTGGGTAAAGTTCCACCAATGGTGCCGCGTTATTATTCCGTAACCGCCTATGATTACGGAGATCCATTCTCCGGTACCGAACCGTTGGAAACCGCAAAAAGCGCGAATATGATCTACATGGCTCCGTCAGGCAGTAAGACTAAAAAACCGATGGTAGTCCCGAATCCATATCGTGCCGACAGGGACTATACTGTCCGTCATATGCAAACTGTGTTTGATATTGATACCACTTCGGTCAGCTGGGAAAACCGTGATGATGGTACATCTGATTTCTTCCCTCAAACAGACCGTCGTTTATATTTCTATAATATCCCAAGAAAATGCCTGATCCGGATATTCACGGTATCGGGTGATCTTGTGCAGATTATTGATCATAATGTCGAAGGAAATCGTATTTCGACTTGGAATTCCGATTTTGCCGAGGTGTGGGACCTGAACAGCCGTAACCAGCAGCAAGTGGTTTCCGGTCTATATTTGTTCAGTGTGGAGGATTACACTGAAGAAAACAAGGGGCATATTGATGTTGGCAAGTTCGTTATTATCCGTTAACCGGAGATCAGTTATGGGTTTATTGAGAAAGCTTGCCGTTGTCTCAGCTGTCGTTGCTATCATTCCAGGAATGGTGATGGGGCAGGCTAAAGTGGGAACGACCGGGGTTAATTTCCTCAAGATTGGAGTATCATCAAGAGCCGTTGCGATGGCCGACGCCTTCCTGGCGGTATCTGATGACGCCTCAGCTCTCTACTACAATCCCGGTGGTCTGATCAATCTCGACAAACGTGAATTGATCTTTACGCATGTAGTCTATCCGGCTGGAATCAGTTTTGATTTTATCGGTGGCGTGATGCCACTGCCAAAGCTGGGAGCGGCGATGGGAGTATCTCTGACGGCTCTTTATACAGACGACATGATTGAGACAACTCCAGAAGATCCTTATGGCACAGGTAGAACTTTTACCGCGACAGATTTTTCAAGCGGAATCAGTTATTGCCAGAGATTGACCGATAAGTTCTCCGTCGGTGGTACTCTAAAGTACATCCAGGAAAACCTGGCTGACGAAAAAGCTATCGGCTGGGCTGCTGATGTGGGTACGTTCTATGATACCGGGTGGAAATCATTAAAACTAGCAATGCTGATTTCCAACTTTGGTCCGGATATGGAATTTATCAGCTCGCCATTTCCACTTCCCCTGGTATTCAAATTCGGTGTATCGGCTGATCTGATGAGAGATGATGATCATCGACTGACCGGTGCATTCGAGTTTACACATCCAAACGATAACGTTGAGGAATACCATTTCGGCTTTGAGTATGCTCATGACGAGTTTGCCATGCTGAGAATCGGTAAAAAAGTCAACGGATGGAAACGGGATAGTTGGGAAGAATTTGTTGATGACAGGCAGTCTCATAATCCCTACTATGAATATCCTGTTATCGACGAAGATGGTATCATCTCATTTCATGGATTTACCTTCGGTGGCGGTTTGAATATCCAGAGGATAGGCGTAAAAGTTGATTACGCTTACGCCAATATCGGATATCTCGGCAGTATTCATCGATTCTCATTGGGATACATGATAGACCGATAGATGAGATTTCCCCGCTGATAAAGCGAAAACGGAGCAGGGACAGGATGAAGAAATTTGAATTCTTTAAATCGAATAGAAAAGGGCGAGGTGGCATCGTGCAACTGAAGTCCAGAAGTAGATGGCTTGTATTTTCGCTGGTTATGCTTTTTTTGGTACCGGTGGCATGGGCTGAAACGGTTGTGACAAGTCTTGATGGTTCTGCGACCTGGAATTACAGCAACCAGCCCTATATAGTAGAGGGTGATCTCTTTGTTCAATCCGGAGAAACCCTGACAATTGAGCCTGGAGTGGAAGTGAGGTTCAACGGTCCATATATGTTAACAGTCTATGGACGGCTCCTGGCTGAAGGTGAGATTGTTAACGAACCGGATGAAGAAGCCAGCATCACTGACGTAAACTGGATACTTTTTACCCAGCATGATACCACGGGTATCGCTGACGAAGATCGCTGGGGAGGTATCAGGTTTGAGGGAAGTGAATCCGGATCCGTATTGAGATACGCGATTATTGAATATGGATTCGCTGGCGGCGTCTGGCCATATAATAATGGTGGTGGTCTGTATATATTCGGAAGCTCACCGCAGGTTGAAAACTCGGTTATACGCCATTGTCGTGCTGATAAATTCGGCGGCGGTGTCTATATGTGGTCATCTTCGTCACTATTCCGAAATAACCTTATTGCCCACAACAGCGCTGTCGAGCAGGGTGGTGGTATCCATATGGATCTCACCAACATTGATCTCAGGAACCTGACAGTTGTTGATAACAATGCGGAAGATTTTGGCAAGGGTATTTATTTCGGTCCATCATCCACGCCGTATATCAGGTCATCAATATTCTGGGCAAATGGTGATGACGCAGGGGCCAGGGATGATGAAGCGTTCTTTAATGCCGGGCTTAGCGATGCCGATTTCCGCAATTCAATTGTTTCGGGTGAATACTGGAACCTGGGAGCATCAGTCACGGTAGACGGCCAGGATATAGAAAATTTCCTCTGGGGTGTAGTTAATCAGGGAATCGATAACGTGTTTTATCCTGCCGATACCTTGTTTTATACTCTCAGCGACAGTTCTGTCGGCATAGATAACGGTGACCCGTTTGATGATCGGTGGAGTGTTGAACCCCTGCCAAATGGCGGTGAGAATAAAATTAACATGGGTGCCTATGGAGGAACACTCATAGCCGCAAAATCACTCCCGGTTGCCGGCCTGATTCATCCGGCAAGCTTATCAAGACAGGGTTCTTTGTTCCCACTACCTGTTGTCCGTGTGGGTGAAACGACCTCAACTGTACTCGGAGTGATTAACATTGGCCACGGACCTCTATATGTTTATCACGATTCTCTTTCTTTCGAAGAGCCTGATGAGGGAGAAGATTACAGGGATAGATTCTCTGTTCCTGAGTTCAGTCGTATAGCTGTCGGGCCGGATTCATTTGAAGTATTCGAAGTTGAGTACAACCCGAATATGACAGACGTTGATACCATGGATGTCTGGCTTCGTTTAGACACAGATGGTGGAACAGTAAGATTCCTCCTCCGTGGTGTACCAATTAATCCGTCAATCAGAGTTGAACCCCAATCGATAGATTTTGAAACTGTAAATCTCGGAACTCCCGATACTCTTACTTATACAGTTTATAGTGAGGGTACAACCAGGGTTTCACTGGAACCCCCGGTAACATATACAAGCCATTTCAGTGTTGTTTCAGGGAGAGCCAATATACCTCCAGGTGAAACGGAAGTGTTCTCAGTAGTCTGTAATCCGATAATTACCGTGGGTGAGCTTGTTGACAGTGTTCAGATCCGTAACAACGATGAAATGAAGTATGTCTATCTTACTGCATCTAGCAGGGGACCAATTCTATCTACAGATGTTTCCAATAATGATTCCCTTGACTTCCTGTTTGTCGATATTAATGATTCAAGGACGCTCGGAGTTATATACCGCAATGAAGGTAACGCGGATATGGTAGTAACTCCGCCGGAGACACTTCCAGACGATTTTTCACTGTTTGCAGATTCCGAACCCTTTACTTCGGCCATCTCTGTTGCGCCAAGCGATAGTGTTGAGATTGGCTACAGGTTCAGTCCAAGCATAGTTCAGTTCTATTCAGATAGCATTACAGTTTCTACATCTCTGCGGAACATTAAACTTTACGTACAGGGTCGTGGTACCACAGGCGGCGTATATTTTGCCGGCGACATACCTAATCCCGATTTCGGTATCCCGGAAGTCTGGGGAGCCGATGGCAATGACATCTACGTTTGCGCTGGTGCCTCAACGATTCCGGCAGGCCAAACACTTACCATTCTTGATGGCGTACAGGTACTGTTCGAGGAAGGAAACGGTATAACCGTTGAAGGAGTCCTGGAGGTACTTGGCAAAGAAGGAAACGAGGTAGTATTTACTCCGCAGAACGGGGACGATGGTAGCTTCCACAGTGGTATCTATTATTTCGGTGCCAGTCCGCTCTGCAGAATGCAATGGGCAGTTGTAGAGTATGGAATGGCAGCTTCCGGCGGTGGAATTGCCGTTTATAACTGTAGCCCGAGTTTCTTCCAGGTTACTGTTAGAAATTGTGTCAGTTCCGGTGATGGTGGCGGTATGTGGGTATACCAGAGTGCTCCCTCGATTATCCGGTGCAGCATATATGACAATGTAGCCGCTACGACCGGTGGCGGTCTTACCCTCTGGGGAAGTGAACCTGAGTTCCACAATAACCTGGTTTATGGCAACCATGCTGATGAGTATGGTGGTGGTATTGAATTTACCTCATATTCCAGTCCGGAAATTACCAATTCCCTGATCTACGATAATTCTGCGGGTATCGCTGGCGGCGGTATTTATGCCGTTGACCACAGTTCACCTGTTTTATTGAATGACATTATTTACGCAAATACTGCCGATTCGGCAGCTGCATTAAGGGCAAAAATTCGTTCCAACCCGATCCTCAGGAATTCGGTAATCCATGGCCATGAAGGTGATGTCATCAGTCATGGAGAGGGTGGGAATCTTGTTGCCCGGTATA
>JANQEY010000189.1 GCA_028278125.1 bacterium
CCGCCTCAACAACCGCTGTAGCGTTCGCCGGGATGCTACTGTCTATTGCGGCAAACTTCAGAACAGTTACAGGATCCAGAGGTGTATCAGGATCTCCGGTAATATAAACCCTTTCCAAATATTCAACAGCTGTTGCTGAAGGTGCTGTGCCATCCAGCGGACTGGTGCCGTCAAGGGTATAGTAAATGGTTGAGGTCACATCATCAGTATAAAGGTTAACATATGTCGGCATTAGCAGGTCATAAGGCTCTGCAACAGTGCCCCCTGTAGGATCAGCATAAACCGTAAAAGGCCTGTCAATCTCTACTGTAACAGCACTATAGGCAACAACAGAGGTACTGTCATCCTGTATAACAGCGTAAATGTAATACACCCCTTCATCCACGTCATACACAAGCTGTTCTTCATCTTCATCCCAGTACATACCCGTGATATCCCAGGTATAGACATCACTATTGCCGTCAGGACCTTCGGCAATATTCCCTTTAATCATGGTACCATCACTGCCGGTATCATCTGTATCATAATAAAGCGAAACAACCGCGTTACTGTCTGGATCACTGTCATTCCATTCAATCCTCACGGTTGTGTCCGCAGGTGTCGTGCCGGACGGATCCAGGGATACAATTGAAATCGTGGGTGCCTGGTCTATCCCATCATCCTTTACAAAAAAGTCGGCTGTATCCATCCACTCGCTTGAAGCGCCGTGTTCATCCACAGACCGCGCCCGCCAAAAATACCGGGTATGGTTTTCCAGCCTGAACGGTATGGTCCATGACAGTTCAGAAGATGTTTCCGCACCCAGCAGATATTCAAGATTTTCATCTTCATAGATCTCAAACGTGTAGTAATCCACACTGTCATTATCCACGTCCTGAACAGGGTTCACTGAAAGCTCTGGTGTAAACGTATCAACCCAAGCAGCATCACCAGGATTATGCTCGGTCGGCTTATCCGGGTTGTCATTGATGGTATTGACAATGAAACTGCCGTATATCCACTCGCTTTGGGCTGACCCGTCACACGCCTTTACCCGCCAGAAGTATTCTGTATTGTCAGAAAGCTCGGATATAAACCATCTTGTCAGGTCCATTTCCGTGTCAGTGGAAATATTAACATCATCAGCAGCCGGTGCCATTAAAGGATTACCGCTTCCCTGGCTGTCAAACGTATTTTCCGTATCCAGCTCAAAGTAATAATCGATTGCGTCTTCATCAGCATCTGTTGCATTGGTCACTATTATCTCCACATCCAGATCAGTAATTTCAATACCAGCTTCAGGTGATTCTGCTATTGGCGCTGTTGGCGCATTATTTCCAGGGGTATTCACATGAAATGTTCCCTGGCTTGTTGTAGTGGTTGCTGTGCCGTCAGAAGCTGTGACCTCCCAGTGGTATGTGCCGTCACCATAGGTGCTTAGATCAATACTCTGGCTGGTAGTGCCGTCAGGATCTTCTGCCACGCCTGTCACTGTTTCAATTTCTGTTAGGGTATCATCATAAACCTTGAAGTCATACGTCAGCACATCTTCATCGGGATCCTTGCTGTTGGTTATTTCAAATGCAACCACAGCAGAATCCACATTTTTATTGTCTGCAGGATAACTAAGATAAAAATCTCCAGGCGCATCATTTGCTGTATTTAAATTAAAATCCCCATAAGCCCATAAGCTGTAATTATTATAAGACCCGATTGTATCAACAGATCGTACCCGCCAGTAATAATTTGCATTGTCAGCTTCAGTTGAAAGATCAACTGTATAAGTTGTTGACCCGGAAACGTCTTCGGTAACAACACTGCTTGCCACCAGTTCAGAATACCCTTCATCAGAATAGACTTCATATTCATAAGATGTAACCCCAGCATTTGTCACTACCAGATCCACTGAGGTAGCCGTCATCGTGGTACCATTAGCAGGGGATTCTATAACAGGCGTGCCTGGAACTGTATCCGGCAAATTCGGATTCATATCGTAGATGAATTCATCCAGGTCTGATATGCCATCACTGTCTGCGTCACCGGTGCCATCATGCGCACAAGGTGATCCAACCGTACATCCCGGAAGGTTGTTCCCTTCCCAGTCATCATCCATGCCGTCACCATCACGGTCATAATCAGAGAACACCTGTATGGTGACCTTCTGCGTTTTTTCATATACACCGTCAGAAGCCTTAAACAGCACATAGTATGATCCAGCCTGTCCGATCTGAGTGTCCCATGTAAATACACCTGTACCATCACCATCTGCGTCATTATCAAAACTCGCGCCAGGAGGCAGGGATCCGGCCGTAAGTGTAGGAACCGGAGGCGTTATAGTCGCAATATTAAAAGTCAAACTATTGCCTTCAACCACACTCTGTTCAGTTATATTGCCAGGATCAAACTCAGGTCCATTAGATGCTGTTGCAAATACTATAGAATAAGTAACATCTGTACTGCTGCTCTCATCAAACAGGTTAAAATAATATTCCCAGGCATCACCAGCAGAGTTCCTGTTTTTTGAAATCCATGCATTCTCTGCTTTAATCTTTTTGTTGTCTGAATTCCGGATAACACTGCTCACAGCCTGGTCTTCAAACCCGCTTTCAGACAAAGGCACCTTGTAATAGATAAAATCATTATTATCATCATTATTATCACTAAGATTATCGTCAGCCACAACCGTCAGGTCATAGGTGTAAGTGCTGATAGCAGTTGTCGCTTCTTTGAAAAACACTTCTTTATCAGGCCCGCCAGAAGACTGATATATCCTTGGCACTTTGCTTGTAAAATCTTTTGTAGCCAGGAAGTCGCGGATATAGTCATCTTCTCCCAGCTTGTCCACATAAACATCCCTAATAAGATGGTATGTATTCAGGTCATCATGTTTGATCAAAGAGGTAAGACTGCCGCCAAGTTCATCAGAATGCGTCAGGTAAGCGTCAAATTCAGTAAAGGTGCCGGATAAGCTACATGTCATAATCCATCTTGCCACAGCAGAGTTTCCAGGTCCTACATCGCCAAAATCAACCAGGAGAGAATCTGATGCAGGACTGCCGTTTACCGTGCTCCCTTCAATGTTAAAATCCACCAAAAGCCCGAGCTTGTTTTCCACGATCTTGGGCTGGGCGGAATTTATTGACAGTTTGTGTGCTGGACCAGACCCATTATTGGTCACCCTCACACCCAGTGAAAACGGGACAACCGGTTCATTTTCCGGATCAGGATTTTGAGGTGTACTCTTTAACGGGTCCGCACCGTAAACATCACCAGGAAGGAAATAATCGAGCTGAAGCTGAGGCAATGGTTTTACCTTTATAAAATCAGGAACCACAACTGTTTCATGGGCTTCTCCACCCAATGTATAAGAGAGCTTTGCACCTACAAAGTACAAGGTGTCTGTTGTAAGACCATTAGGAACAGGAATAATCAGCCAGTTCAGATCTACTGACGTGGAACCAGGGATTGGATCCGCGGTCCATATTAAAGACGTAATAGTAGAGGCATCAACCAGTCCATCAGTATCACCCCGCACAAAAAAATGATACGGGTTGTTTGCAGCATCTGGATCAGCATTTGGATTTGATGTTGCCTTTACAGGATCGCCATCCGCGTCAGTAAACAGGATCTCCACGCTAACATCTTCAAGATTCATGCTTTCGATCCCGTTGTTTATCTGCATATGAGCATCAAATGCCTGTCGTTCCAATGTCACTTCCTGTTTTATTTCTATCTTAACCGTCGCGCACAATGTCTCAGCAGCATGGGAAACTGCCGGCATTATCAAAAACAGGCTCAACACCACAGCTACAAAAGCCTTCCAAGTATTCATTTTCACAATTCTCATCTTTCTAATTCTCGTTCCCATTTTTTCTCTCCTGATTGACTTTTTTTATTTTTTAACATCTATTTAATTAATTTAGTTAGTTAATTTTACTTAATTTGTTGCATTTGTTAAACTAGATATGCTCATTTAACTTATGTAATTTAATTTTAAATTTGGCACTTTAATCTTCAATGCTTAACCTTTTTATTTCACCTTTATCCATGCTGAAAACATTAGTGAACTCGCTTACTTTTTTCTGTGATAAACAATATTCAATGCTTGAGGCTAAACAAGCAAAATCCCCACCCTTATCGCGGAACAAATAATGATTAATTTTAGACCATAGTTTTGCATTATAGAATGTATGCTTTTTCATTGCTTCTTTAGTAATTTTTTTCCAATTTGAATTCCTCACGACAAAGAAGCCACAAAGCCCTAAACCTTTTCCATATAAATAATGCTCTTCAATAATCTCATCATTTAAACCTCCAAATTTTGTCTCAACTGAATCAATAAATCTAAATATAACGCTTTGATAAGGAGCATAATCTTTGTCTAGATTACATACTAAATGTGCATCACCAGAAAAACTAGCGAATGAATACCAATCAAATCCAACTGTTAATTCAAAATTGAGAGGTTCAGCATATTCATCGCCACGCAAATCACCTAGTTGTCTTTCTAAATCTAAACGTTTCATTTCACGAGCTACTAAAATTTCAGGTTCAGGTATCAGCTGTTTTTTTTGATCTCTACTTATTGTAGCATTCAACTTATTTAATTCTTCTTCAATTTTAATTTCTTCATTTTTCATTATGGACACCTCATATAGGTATAATTGTTTTTGGGGCCCCTAAATATTTTATTTGCATTCTACTCATTTAAATATTTTTCAATTTTAATTTCTTCATTTTTTATTATGGACACCTCTTAAATGTCATTCCCGTTCCTCCTTTGTCTGCAGCAAGGTTAAGCTGTTTTTGCAGCTTCCGTTGTGCATTAGGAGAATCAATATCATTTGCGGGATGGACCTGAGGGAGATCTGCTTGTTGAGCCACATAAAGAGTTCTATTATTTACAGTTGCAATGATTTCTTCACCTGCAGCAGTGTAGTATCTTGCCGCTTCTAACTTAAGGCCCTCTGGCAACTTTCCAAGTTTCTTTGCCTCTTCTATCGCTTCAGCAACAGTACGGCCTGCCCAATCTCCATGTTGAAATACTTCATCTGCACCTACTAGTCTTGAATATTCTATTTCCCATGGATCAAGATTGTGAACAAGAACATTTAATTCACCCACAACAACATAGAAGGTGTGGACTTCTTCTACTAATAAATTGTGCGTTGGTGTTTCAACAAATTCAATATTAATACTATCAATTTCAATCCAATTTCCAGTTAAATCATATAACAAATCATCTTTTTCAAGTCCTTCAGCAGCCACCCAACCCCTTTGTGTCCAAAAAGGATGCCGGCTAGTAGCTTTAACGAAGCTCCCTCCAAATTGAATATTGAATAACCTACCTGTTGATGTGTTGTAAATTTTTAGTACTTTAAATGGTTTTGGTTCCTCACTGTCCTCTGGGTCATCACCAAATACATAGTCACCTTTTTCAATATCTTCGATTGCTTTTGTAGTACCATCTCCCATTAAAACGAGTGTTCCTGGCTCAAAACAAATCTGTGCGCCTGTTGGCATACCATCGCCAAGCAATCTTAGATCATGACCATGTTCAAATATTTCACCTACTTCATCAATCGCCTCATCAGCAAATCTTTTTATATCATCAGCGTGTTTGATAATATCATCTGCTGCAGTATATCCTCCGCCGGGCATGCCCACTCCCACAAGGAACATGCTTATAGCAAAAGCTATATCCGCAGGTGTTGAACACGGATTTGTAAGGGTTTTGTAAAGATCATATATATCATAAAGGGACAGTCCCAGCTCAATGAGTGCCCATACAACCAGCAGAGGAACAACTTCTCCGTTTGGATCAATTAGGTTAACAGGATCATTAAAAGCGTATCTGTAAAGGTTCAGGTCTCCTGATGCAAACCGGATTGGATCAGGTGTGATATATCTGCCAATACTCGGATCATAATAACGGTTCCAGTTATAATGAAACCCAGTTTCATCATCAAAATACTGTCCGGCAAACCTCAGGTTATTCACTATCCCGGAAGAATAATCATCAATTGATATAGTTTCCCCAAAAGCGCCATATTTTGTAGACCATACAACAGCACTATTAACAGAAGTGATTTTATGCGGTGTACCATTAATATCAGTGTGATAAAAGTAATACTCAGGCAATGTATCAGCGTCTGATCCATCAGTCCTCATAAATATTGGTCCTGTAGTCCAAAATGATCCGGGCCGATACCCATAGGATTTTATTTCGTCACTAAATGCATCATATTCCGCCACAAGTCCTTCTTTTGAATAATGAAAGTAAGTACGTGTGCCGCCCACATCTTTCCACAGCCGCCTTCCAAAAGGATCATAATAGTAGGATGCTATAATCCCATCGCCAGGATCATTATTATTGTCAACACTGATGAGTTGGTTTTCAACATTGTAGTTATAATACCTAATTTGACTGCCATCATCCTTCATAATCATGTTGCCATGAGCATCATAATCAAATGACACATTATCATATCCAAGCAGCTCATTGTTTTCATTATAGTTCCAATTGATGAGATTGCCTGTTGTATCCCTGGACGTCTTCCTGTTCCCGGCAGCATCATATGTATAAGCCTCATCATCAAAATCAGGATTGTTAACTGTAGTCAGGCGATACCTATTATCATACCCGCTGACATATTGTCCCCCACTATCTGAACCATATATATACTCTCCATGTTCTGTAGTTTTTCGTATAAGGTTGTCTGTTTCATCGTACTCATAATGATGATTCATGATGTCACTGCCACCCTGGGTTCTCGAAATAATGGATGTGGCGCGCATAATTAAATCGTAACCATATTCCTTACTGGTACCCCCCGGATAGTGCGCGGCATTCGGTCTACCTAGCTCATAATCGGTATACCTGATTTGTCCCAGGTCTGGGATCAGGATTCCTGACAGATTGTTTGCGTCATCATACTTGTATTCATAGGTGATCACGTCTTCTCCTGTATCAGGATCAGGCATGGTAAACGTCTTTGTCATTCCATTTAGATAATAGGTGTATGAATGGGTCTTGGTAAAAGATCCAGTACCTGATCCATAAGTAACAGTCTCAGATAGCTTCTGGTATATATCATCATAGGTATATACAGCGGATGAAGCGATTTCCCAACCAGTACCATTATGCAGTTCGTCAGTATATCCTGTAATCGCTCCCCTGTCATCATAGTCAAATGTAGTTGCCCGAGTAGGATTTTGGTCGGCGCCATAATATACTATTCTTTTCCGCCGTCCCTTTGGGTCATATTCATATGATGTTTTCCGGCCTTCTGCATCAATCCTTTCCTTTAGAAAGTTATTACAATCATAATAGTTATACTCCAGTTCATGTTCGGCTATAGGACGTATCTCTTTTTTAAATTGACCGTTTGCGTAATATTCGAATTGAGTTGTATGACCATTTGCATCTGTGATGGATTTTAGATTATCCAGTGAATCATACTCATACTCTGCTATAACCTGCATGTTGGATATCTTTCTTTTAATACGATTCAGATTATCATATTCATACAGTGTTTTGATCCCTTTTACATCAACGGCAGATACCAGGTTATTGTCATCATCATAGGCAAAATACTGCGTGGTATACAGGTCATAATCATGATCATCACCTGTTAGACCGTTTGAAAGTAACATACTCTTTTCAATTACTCTTTCTCTTGCATCATAAGTAAAATCAACTCTATACCTTGAATTGACATAGATTTTTGATGGCTTATTTTCACTCCCAGCGGAACAGTTTGAACATCCGTCATTGATCATATCATCATATTCAAATGTGATCATGCTCCCATTTCCATCCATGGCTTCTATGAGACGACCGTCATCATCGTAATTGTAATATCCTTCCTTTCCTTCAGGATCGACTACCTTTTTCAGGTTGCCATCCTTGTCATGACTGAACTCAGTGGTTGCAAACACATCTGTTCCAAGCTGCCTGGTCGCGCTGGTCATGTTGCTTCGAAGGTCAAATCCAAATGATTTCCCGCTTTTGTGTGAAGGTTCAGCAGACAACAGATTGCCGTCTACATCATATTTATAGGTGATCAAAATACCTGAAGGAGTCCGTTTTGTTTTTAACTTTCCATCCTCGAAGTATGTAAATATCCATAACTGATTACAGGGTTCCGTCATGGTTAGCACATTGCCTGATATATCATGGGTAAATTCGGTTTTCTGCCCGTCTTCATTGGTAATGGAGATCATGTTTCCATCATCATCATATGCCATGGTGACCTCGCTGACCGTCTCATATACATCACTGCCGGGAACAGTGGGTTTAAGAACTCTCGTAACATCACAGTATCCCTGGCCGTTATACTCATACTCAAAAACCCTTTCATCTTCTGTTCCATAGGCCTCGTACACCCGCCTTAAATCACCATAATAAAGTTTATTCTCATAATCTTCTTCAATGTAATATTCATACTTTTTATTGACCGTCCTTTCCGGTGATGATTCAGTCGCACGGATGGTCTTTGTCTCTGAAACAGGCCTTTTGATTTTTTGGTCATATTCCTTTGAGACCTCTGCGCCGTCCGGCTGGACAACCCTTGTAAGGTTTCCTTGTTCATCAAAGTACTTCTGTTTTTCATTACCCCTGCCGTCTGTTATAAACATATTCCGGCCGTCTTTTTTGATTACCTGTACATTTCGGCCGTTCTGGTCTGCCCTAATCTTCTCACCCTTCTGGTTGTACGTAAGTTCCCTTACCTTGCCTGAAGGATGGGTAACTTTGGTAACAAATTCCTTTTTGCCTTTGTCATAATCATACTCAAATTCATAATCATTACCCTGGCCGTCCCTTACCGCTATAACATTCCCCTGATGATCATACTCAATGGTCCTTTTTCTCTCATAACTATAATCACCATTTACCGTGGTTTCGGTTATCCTTCCTTCATCATCATATTTGAAGATACTCCTACGGCTGCCAGGACCGCTGACCATGGAGAGCAGGCCATCAAGGTTGTAACTGTAATCTACTTTCCTGCCGGACTTATCAAACATCGATTTTATCCTGTCTCCCTCATACAGAAACGTAATGGCAAGATTGTTATCACGGTCTCTGTAGCATTTCAGCTTGCCTTTACGACCATCAAAATATTCCATTTTGGCATACGTCCTGTTTAGCCGGCCGTATTCGACAACCCGGCCATACCTGTCATAGTTGTACCAGATTTTATCTTTGCCTTCCCATTTAAGGGTCTCTGTTGCTTTGTCTACCCTGAGAGTATAAAGCTCTTCATGAACAAATAAATCTTTGTCAGTGGGAGATCTTTTATATTTTACGCCGCCTTTACTGATAACATTAATTGGCTCTGCGTCCGGGTCTTCTTCATCACTGAACAATGCATCAAAATCAGAATTTTCATCATCGTCAGGCAGACCGTCAGGCTTGGGAAGACGGAGTTTTGGTTTGCCGCTTGTAGAAGAATCAAACTTCGTATGCCTTGCGCTGATGACAGTGCCTGGCACCTTTACATTAAGACCAGGGGTATCTACCTCATAATTTCTCATCCAGGTATCCACATGTGATCCTGTGGGAGTAATCTCAGGACTGTCTTCATCGCAATCATCCTCTTTTTTATCAGGATCAGGGATACATTGCTGAGCACCGACAATGCCAGATGCAGAGCTATATGATGAACTTGAATTCGGGCCGCCGCCGCCAATAGTAATTGAGCCACCTGAACCTGTTGGACCACCGCTCGAGCAAGAACTGCTGTTGGTAAAGCAATGACTCACGCACCCAGAACCAACCCATTGGCCGCCAATACATTCCCATAGAAAACAGATCTTAGCACACCCTTTATAGCCGCATCCACCACCTGATGCACCGCCCTCCTCTGGGAAAGGCGCCTCTATACAGGTCACCCTGTATGGAACAATGATCGTTTCACCGGCATCCACATGATCCGGCAAAACATCGAGCAGTTCATAATCATAATACTGTCCGTCTTCAGGCAGATGATATTCAAGATCATTTGCCCTGATCCAGCCGTAATTGGTAATGGTAATTTCACCGTTAAACACATCACCTGAAGTCATGTCCGGCAGTTCGATTGATAACGGTTCAACAACCAGCACTGGCGCCGGCACATTGGTTTCATACGTGGCTGACATGGTAATTTCATATTTGTCCTCAATGGTGATTTCATTTACATCCCACGTCACGGTCACTAAATTGTAATCCAGGAAAGCCTCATGGGTGGTGGTTACGCCTGGCCGGATCCAGAAATTATCCACATACTCTTCATGCTTGTCTGCCCTGATCCTGCACACATATTCTCCTGCAGGCAAATCCTCAAACAGAGTTTCACCAATAACATCTGTGTTCTGCGTGACAGTGGCAAGGGTGGCCCTGTTTTGAACCATGATCCTGGCGTCTTTTACGCCCTGGTTCACTTCGTTGGTATCAGGATCAACATAGCCGATATACAGGTCGACCACCTTGAACAGAATGCTTCCCCTGCCCGCGTTGTTGACAACCGCGTTCATATAGATTTTTACATCACGGTAGTTGTCGCTGGTAACCAGCAGGTAAAACATGTAGTTCCCTTCAGGAACAGACTGAGTGGGTGCAAACGTGATGTTAATACCCCTGTCCTCGCCTACTGCCAGGGTCCCCTGGTTTTTCGAAGATCCCAGATATACCCATGGGACCTGTGTACAGCCTGTTTCATCAGGTTCTCCGCAGATTCTGTAACCTTCCATTGTATACAGGGAGAGCTGGACATTTTCCATGTCGCTGTATCCCCTGTTTTCAAGGGTAAGGACCTCTGTTACGGTTTCACCCTGGGATACGCCTGTCTCGATGTTGTTTGGTGAAAAATAAAGAACTGGAAGCGCTTCTGAAAAGGCCGCGTTTATGGTGACCTGGCCCCATTGTTCAGCGCCTGTTGGCCCGCTCACAACATCAAACAGGAGCGTACTGACCGCTTCAGCATTGGCATTGCCCCAGATAAGGAGCGAGAGAACGCCTGAGCCGCCTTCAGGCAGATTCATTGGATTTGGCGGATCATATTCAATACCAGCCGGCACAGTGCCGTTCAGCACCAGATGGAGGTTTTCTACTGATGTATTGGTACCGGCAGTGACTGTAATATCGATCTCCTGGGTATAGTTTACAGGTATGTCTACATCAATCAGCGATGGACTGAAATGAAGGTCCTTGACAACAAACGTGCTCTGAACAGGCCGGTCTGTAATATCAGGATGAACCGCACATACCTGGAATGTGCCTGCTTCTTTATCATACGGTTCAAATTTATATTCAAACTCACCGTTTTCATCTGTATAGACATCATAGGAGCGCTCAAAACCGTTTAGGGTAATAACCACGCTCAAAGGTACATACGGAACCTGGGTGGTCTGGTCTTCCCTGAGCGCACGGCCTGATATAATGATATTGTCTGTGTCTGTGATAACGCATGGATCACTCCCTGTTTCGCATGGGGTAATGCCTGTAATCTGACCATAATAAGATGTTGTTACTGCACTTACTGATCTTGATGACTGCAGACCGTCCATGGTGACCTGTTCTGGCGTGCCATGTCCAAAATAAATGTTGTCTATGTCCAGGCTCAGCTTTAGACTGTCAGGCGCGCCAGCTGGCACGGCAATATCCACGGCAGTTGATTCAAAACTGCTGCCCGCAGAAATCCGGGCTACGGTCACATCACCTATGGTAATAACATCCGCGCCTGTATTCTGGTCATAATAGACATCCTGTAAAATAACTCCCTCTTCAGTCTCCAGTGTAAACTTTACTTCTGAAGGTTCGCTCCCTGTCTTTGCGGTAATGATTTCAATCTCTTCATCACCGGTATTCTCAAGGATAAATCTGGCTTTTCCAGTACCGCCTTTTGTAAAACTCTCTGTTAATAACTGCAGCACAAGCATGCCGTCTGTAACATCAACACTTGAATTCCGGACAATCTGCACGGTCTCGCCGGGATTCTGTTTGATTTCAAGGGTTGTCTCCACAGGTTCACTGTTTTCCATGGTATCATATCCGCCGATCACAACCGGCACGGTCATGACACTGCCTGCGGCAATATCATGCGTTTCAGACTGATGATCTTCACCTTCAATGGATACCAGCAGCCTGAAGTTTTCAACCATCTCTAAAGAATGGTTTTCAATTGTGTACTCAAGCGCATTCATGATGCCCCGCTTGATCACAGCATTATCCGCGTGTGAAGCACTGATCATCGGCAAAGTAATGCTGTGGGGAATGCTGTCTTCAGTGCCGTCATTTGCCACAATCGTGTATACGCGGTCATCTCCTGAATATCCTATGTCTGTGTAAGACAGTGATGTATTATCGGTAGTATGCAGCAATACATCGTCTATGGTATTAAGATAAACTTTATATTCGGCCATAGTGCTGTTGTTCATATGCGACCACGTGATTACCGGCGCAGCAGTATCATTCTGTACGACCAATATGTCTGATACAGGGAGAAGGGAGATATTCAATCGGTTGGAAACAGCTAAATTTGACTGGTTGCCCACTTCGTCAACAGCAACAAGGATATAGTATGTCTTGTCCTTTGACGGGTTAGGATCAATTACTGTGACAGTATCTTTGTCAAGGTTCTTATACACAGACGCAAGACCTTCAACAGAGCCTGAATCTTTTTCTGCATCACTTGCGCGGTAGATTTCAAGATGGACATTCTCTACGCCATAATCCGGCACCACCCAGTCGAGCTTTACACCCTGGCCGACCAAAGTGGATACAAGATCGGTCGGGTCCCCGGGCAGTGTGCTGTCAGATGTGGCCTGCACGATATTGGTGTCACAGTTTGAGCTCTCTACTGTATCTGAATTAACACTTGTCACATAATATTCATATGTACCGTCTGTGGTAATTGTGCTGTCAATATATGGTAAGGCTGTGTTCACCCCGGTTCCCCAGAGAGTATCACCTAATGCTCTTCGATAAACATTGTAGCTGGCTGCACCTGGAACTGCATTCCATGTCAGTTCCACTTCACCGTCAGGCAGGGCTTCTGCAGCTAGATTTGCAGGACATGCAAGAGGCGGAAGATCTCCGTTGTAAACCAGGTAAGTGAAATCCTCTAACAATGCATCTCCGGCCTTTGTTGCATTGCCAATTTCATCAACTCCATTATATTTGAATTTTACTGTATAATGTGAGTCAACAACATCATTTACTAAGGTCAAAGAACCTGTCCATGTTTCAGGATCAGTGTTCAATGGGACCAAGGCAATCTCTTTATCAACATCAATTTCAGCTCCAGTATCATCATACAGGTTATAGGAGAGTGAAGAGCTTTCTGATATCTCATCCAGCACAAACTTGACATCAAGCGTTCTGGTCCCAACAACCTCTATGGGATCTGTCTGGCTGGTAATCGGGTCTGTATTATCGATCAGCTCAAGGCTGCTGACATTCGGGGCA
>JANQEY010000190.1 GCA_028278125.1 bacterium
CCGCCTCAACAACCGCTGTAGCGTTCGCCGGGATGCTACTGTCTATTGCGGCAAACTTCAGAACAGTTACAGGATCCAGAGGTGTATCAGGATCTCCGGCAATATAAATCTTTTCCACATATTCAATAGCTGTTGCTGAAGGTGCCGCGCCATCCAGTGGACTGGTGCCGTCTAGGATATAGTAAATGGTTGAGGACACATCATCAGTATAAAGATTAACATACGTCGGCATTAGCAGGTCATAAGGCTCCGCAACAGTACCCCCCTCAGGATCAGCATAAACTATAAAGGGCCTTTCAATCTCTACTGTTTCTGTGCTGTATGCAACAGCAGAAGTGCTATCATCCTGGATAACCGCATAAATATAATACACTCCCTCATCCACATCATACACTAACTGTTCTTCATCTTCATCCCAATACATGGCTGTGATGTCCCATGTATAAACATCATCACTGCCGTCAGGTCCTTCAGCGATATTCCCTTTAATCATGGTACCATCACTGCCAGTATCATCTGTATCATAATAAAGCGAAACAACCGCGTTACTGTCTGGATCACTGTCGTTCCATTCAATCCGTACAAATGTGTCCGCAGGTGTCGCGCCGGATGGATCCAGGGATACGATTGAAATCGTGGGTGCTTCATCCACACCATCATCCATTACAAAGAAGTCAGCTGTATCCATCCATTCACTTGCCGCGCCATGTTCATCCACAGACCGCGCCCGCCAAAAATACCGGGTATGGTTTTCCAGCCTGAAGGGTATGGTCCATGACAGTTCAGGAGATGTTTCCGCGCCCATCAGAAATTCAAGGGCTTGATCTTCATAGATCTCAAACGTGTAATAGTCTACACTGTCATTATCCGCGTCCTGAACAGGATTCACTGAAAGCTCCGGTGTAAACGAATCAACCCAAGCAGCATCACCAGGATTATGCTCGGTCGGCGTATCTGGATTGTCATTGATTGTATTAACAATGAAACTGCCGTATACCCACTCGCTTTGGGCTGATCCATCACACGCCTTTACCCGCCAGAAGTATTCTGTATTGTCAGAAAGATCGGAGATAAACCATCTTGTCAGGTCCATTTCCGTGTCAATGGAAATATTAACATCATCAGCAGCCGGCGCCATTAATGGATTACCGCTCCCCTGACTGTCAAACGTATTTACCGTATCCAGCTCAAAGTAATATTCAATTTCGTCTTCATCAGCATCTGTTGCATTTGTCACTATTATTTCCACATCCGGATCAGCAACATCAATGCCAGCATCAGGTGATTCTGCCACAGGCACTGTTGGGGCGTTATTCCCAGGAGTAACCACATGAAACGTCCCCTGGCTTGTCGTGCTGGATAACGTACCGTCAGTTGCCGTGACCTCCCAGTGGTATGTGCCGTCACCATATGTGCTTAGATCTATACTTTGGCTGGTAGTACCGTCAGGATCTTCTGCCACACCTGTCACTGTTTCAATCACTACAGGTGTGGGTGTAGTGTTATCATACACGACAAAGTCATACGTCAGCACATCCCCATCAGGATCCTTGCTGTTGGTTACTTCAAATGTAACTACAGCAGAATCCACATTTTTATTATCTGCAGGATAACTAAGATAAAAATCTCCGGGCGCATCATTTGCTGTATTTAAATTAAAATCCCCGTAAGCCCATAAGCTGTAATTATTATAGGTCCCGTTTGTTACTACAGACCGTACCCGCCAGTAATAATTTGCATTGTCAGCTTCAGTTGAAAGATTAACTGTATAAGTTGTTGGGCCAGGATCAGCTGCTTCGGTGACAACACTGCTTGCCACCAGTTCAGAATACCCTTCATCAGAATAAACTTCATACGCGTAAGCGGTAACCCCGGTATTTGTCACAACTAAATCCACTAAAGTGACAGTCATCGCGGTTCCATTAGCAGGGGATTCTATGACAGGCGTGCCTGGAACTGTATCCGGCAAATTCGGATCCATATCGTAGATGAATTCATCCAGGTCTGATATGCCATCACTGTCCGCGTCACCAGTGCCATCATGCGCGCAAGGTGATCCAACCGTACATCCCGGAAGGTTGTTCCCTTCCCAGTCATCATCCATACCATCACCATCGCGGTCATAATCAGAGAACACCTGTATGGTGACCTTCTGAGATTTTTCATACACACCATCAGAAGCCTTGAACCATACATAGTATGATCCAGCCTGGCCGATCTGAGTGTTCCATGTAAATGTGCCTGTACCATCACCATCCGCGTCATTATCAAAACTCGCGCCAGGGGGCAGCAATCCGGTCGTAAGTGTAGGAACCGGAGGAGTTATAGTCGCAAAATTAAAAGTCAAATTGTCGCCTTCAACCACACTCTGTTCAGTTATATTGCCAGGATCAAACTCAGGTCCATTAGATGCTGTAGTAAATGCTATAGAATAAGTAACATCCGCGCTGCTGCTTTCATCAAACAGGTTAAAATAATATTCCCAGGCATCACCATCATCATTCCTGTTTTTTGAAATCCACGCGTTTTCCGCCTTGATCTTTTTATTGTCTGAATTTCGAATCACGCTGCTGACAGCCTGGTCTTCAAACCCGCTGTCAGACAATGGCACCTTGTAATAGATAAAATCATTATTATCAGAATTACTATCATTAATATTGTCATCAGCAACAACCGTCAGGTCAAAACTGGAAGAGCTGATAGCAGTTGTCTCTTCTTTGAAAAATACTTCTTTATCAGGCCCGCCAGAAGACTGATATACCCTTGGCACGTCGCTGGTAAAATCCTGTGTTGCAAGAAAGTCGCGGACATGGTCATCTTCTCCCAGCTTGTCCACATACACGTCCCTGATCAGGTGGAAAGTGTTCAGGTCTTCCTGTTTGATCAAAGAGGTCAGGCTCCCGCCAAGTTCATCAGAATGAGTAAGATAAGCGTCAAACTCAGTAAATGTGCCGGAAAGGCTGCACGTCATGATCCACCTTGCCACAGCAGAGTTTCCAGGTCCTACATCGCCAAAATCAACCAGGAGAGAATCTGATGCAGGACTGCCGTTTACCGTGCTCCCTTCAATGGTAAAATCCACCAAAAGCCCGAGCTTGTTTTCAACAATCTTCGGCTGTGCAGAATTGATCTTCAGACTATGCGCCGTGCCCTCACCATTATTGGTCACCCTCACACCCAGTGAAAACGGAACAACCGGTTCATTTTCCGGATCAGGATTTTGAGGTGTACTCTTTAACGGATCTGCACCGTAAACATCACCCGGCAGAAAGTAATCAAGCTGAAGCTGGGGCAATGGCTTTACTTTTATAAAATCAGGAACCACAACTGTTTCATGGGCTTCTCCACCCAATGTATAAGAGAGCTTTGCACCTACAAAATACAAGGTGTCAGTTGTAAGACCATTAGGAACAGGAATAATCAGCCAGTTCAGATCTACTGACGTGGAACCAGGGATTGGATCCGCGGTCCATATTAAAGACGTACTAGTAGAGGCATCAATCAGTCCGTCAGTATCACCCCGCACAAAAAAATGATACGGGTTGTTCGCAGCATCTGGATCAGCATTTGGATTTGATGTTGCCTTTACAGAATCACCATCTGCATCTGTAAACAGGATCTCCACGCTAACATCTTCAAGATTCATACTCTCGATCCCGTTATTTATCTGCATGTGAGCGTCAAATGCCTGCCGCTCCAGAGTCACGTCCTGCTTAATCTCAATCTTAACTGTCGCGCATAATGTCTCGGCAGCATGGGAAACTGCCGGCAGCATCAAGAACAGGCTTAGTAATATTGCCACCAAAGCCTTCCAAGTATTCATTTCCGCGATTTTAAAATTTTTAATTGTCTTTCCCATTTTTTCTCTCCTGATTATATGTTTTGTTTTTTAAAAACTGTTTTATTGGTTTTATTAGTTTCATTGGTTGCATTGGTTTTATTCGTTTTGCTTTTTTTAACCAATTAAACTAATGAAACCAATTGAACCGGTTATTTTTTCTCTCACAGAGCCCTCAAAGACACAGAGGTTATTTTTTATCCCTCCGGGTCTCAACACCGTATGTTGGGTTAAGCAAAGCAACCCAACATAACAGCATTCATCATTTACATTTTGTTTATCAATTTTTTATCATCACACATATTTATTCGTTTATAGTCATTTCAATATTGGGTTTCATATCCATTCAACCCAACCTACGCAGCTTATACCTCTTATTTCCTAGTTCTAGGAACAATATGTTGTATATTGTCCATAACATTTGTATATCCTCGAGATGGTAGTTTAGGAATTTTACTTCCATCCTTTAGCATATTGTATGAGAGCATAATTGTGACTATAGCGTTATTCTCAATACAACCATAAATAAAGTGAAAAGGATAAATTGCTAGTGATCGATCAGGCGAGAACACACCAACTGCTTTTGAGTTATTATGCTCGTGGAATGTTACACCAGCCCATTGCCAGTCGAACTTTTTAACTAATTGTTCACCCCAAAGACTACCTAATGTTAATGAAAGATCATCTCCTTCCGGTATCTTGGGCCTTTTTCCTTTTTGCCAACTGTGTATGAATGAATCAATTCTCTCAACAATCTCGCCATGGCTTAATTGCGAAAGGTCAATACCAAGCATAGCTGCTGCATCAGCAGCACAACCTTTAATATTGCGGATCATCTCTTTACTGATTTTTTCTTCAGATATCTTCAAATCTTTCCTCACTTATATCTTTAAGAATTTATAAACTAAATTATTATATTTTTTTAAATGCTTACCATAGAAATATTCAACAACATTTAGCTAAAGTTTTAATAATCAACTTCTCATGGATTGCTGTATAGAGCTAATATTTCTGCTCAAATTCAACAAAATTACCATGTATAATTATTGATAATTACCCCATAATTTTTTTCACCACATCCATTCATTCGCTTATCCGCGATTGCAATGTTGGGTTTCATATCCATTCAACCCAACCTACGCAGCTCTTTTGGTTTTTTATTCTGTTATTATAAATATTTTTCACTTTCAATTAAGCTCCTTATCATTTCAAGTGCATCTATTGCCTGGGATTTAGAAGAAACATTTTGAAACGCCTCTCCCAAATCTAAGAAAAATTTATTAGTATGAGTCCCCATATGTCGTCCGTCACTAGCCCAGAAACCGTTTATTGCCTTATTTCTGTATTCTTTGCCAATATATCTGTTAAATTTTTCTTGTACCATCGCGATAGCATCTACTACATCGTCAGCTCGATTTGAAAATGCACCTGTAGGTACTATATGCGCTGCTGCTTGATAAACTCCTTTTGCCTTTTCAAATCCTTCATCTATCAAATCTCTACCAAGTTTTTGTGAACAAGAATTATGTACCCAAATTCCAAGTTCACCAATAAAATAACTATGTGTCTCCTCAACCTCAAAGTTATATACAGTTTGGCGTTTGGACAACCATGTACCGGATCCAACTTTCAGCCATCCGTGACTTGATGTAAACACTTCATCACCGGGTAGTAAATCTTCAGCCTTTACCCATCCCAGGTCCTTTTGCCAAAAAGGATGCTCTGGAGTAGTACCTATTGTTTCAAGGTTTCCGTCCTGGTCCTCAAAATCTAGCTCAAGGATTTGTCTTTCATGGGTAACAAATACTTGTTTCACCATCTGAAACGACAACTCACCTGTTTCCAAATCCATGGACAACACATAATCACCGTCTTCGATCTCTTCAATAGGCTTTAGGCCTACTTCTGTTTCAACCAAGGTGCCCTCTACAAAACATGCGCCAAAAAACTTACCCCCAATTCCACCTGTTATACCACCCAGCAATCCAGCATTTAAAAACTCCAGCCAATCAATACAATCAACACTTTTGCCTTCCACCAACATCTGCCATGCAAGGTTCTCTCCCGCACCGACCATGCCTCCAATCATCGCTCCTGCCCTGAACGAGCATCCAAACTGCCCAAAAATGCCTGCAACCCCTCCAATAGCAGCACCATACATTGCACCTTCCCATCCGCCTGCCATATAACCCGACACACCACCTATAATAGCCCCTACTACAAAGCCCCCTATCCCTATCTCACCCGTGGGATCAATAATATGAATAGGATCATTATACGCATAGGTGTAAAGGTTTGTACTGCCGCCATCGAGACCCAATGGATCATGCGTCAAGTAAATGCCTAGTTCAGGAGAATAATACCTGTACCAGTTGTAATGGAGTCCTGTTTCAGCATCAAAATACTGTCCTGCAAAGCGCAGGTTGTTTGTAACATAGGAAGCATCGTCCTCTTTATCAATCAGCTCAACGGTATTTCCAAATGAATCATATTTTGCCGACCATACTTCAGTACCATCCACAGAAATCATTTTCTGAGGTGTGCCCATAAGATCATTGTGATAAAAATAATATTCTGAAGTTGTTTTCATAAACAAAGGATCAGTTGTCCACAATGATCCTGGTTTATACCCATATGCTACAGTCTCAGTACCGTCTTGATCATACTCGGCCACAAGCCCTTCATTTGCATAATGATAGTAGGTCCTTGATTCAAGCGCCTTTTTCTTCCACAGCCGCTTACCAAACGGACCGTAGTGGTACTCTGCCACAAGGGTTTCACTCCCAGTATCGCCGGTCGTGACCTTGATAAGGCGGTCCTCAAAATCATAGTAATAGTTGTAAATCACACCGCTTAATG
The DNA here is from genome assembly GCA_028278125.1 of bacterium. Next base: position 6,698 of record JANQEY010000190.1, read on the forward strand.
TAATTTTTGATAAGTTCCCATTATCATCATATTCAACCGATGTAGAATTATAGGTTTCAAGTTCATCATTAGCATTATGGGTCCATGCTTCTGTACTATAAGCAGAAGACAACCTATTTCCGACTTCATCATAGGAATATGCTTCATCTGCAAAGTCAGGATTGTCTACACCTGTAAGTCTGTACAGTTCATCATGTGAATCATACTCATATGTCCCATGTTCAGTAATCTTTCGGGTGAGAAGATTCATCTCATCATATTCATACTGGTAATTCATGATCTCACTGCCGCCTGGATACTTTGAAATAATAGCTTCAGCACGCATTAGATCATCATACCTATATCCCCTGGTACTGCCGCCGGGAAAAGAGACCTTTGATGGTGCACCCATCTCATAGCCGCTAAAGTTTATTGATCCTAGGCCGGGTATCTGTACAGTTGACAGATTATTGCTATCATCATACAGATAAGAATAAATTTCCCCATTTGGCATGGTGAACGTCTTTTTCAGACCGTTTTTATAATAAGAATATGAATGTGATTTTGTTATAAAGGTATCGGTTTCTGTGCCGTCATTAATGTTAACTGTCTCTGAAAGTTTTCTGTAGGCTTTGTCATAATTATATACAGCAGAAGATACTATTTCGTAATCAGACAGGGTATCATTATATTCATAGTCAGTATATCCTTTAATAATACCAATGCGATCATAATCAAAATCGACGTATTTTTTCGCATTTAGGTATTGTCCAGATTCGTAATATGAAATACGGTCAACTTTCTTTGTTTCACTATAATCATATACTGTTTTCTGGCCTTTTGCGTCTATCTTGTGATCCAGGTTGTTTGCGTCATCATAAAAATATTGAATCGTCTGACCCCGTGGTCTGATCTCTTTTGCCATTCGGTTGCATAAATCATATGTAAATTCTGTAACATGACCTTTTGCGTCGGTTATAAATGTAATTTTGTCCAATGCATTATACTCAAATTTAGTAATTCCTTCCATGGCATTTGCCATCTTTACTTGGCGATTTAAATAGTCATACTCATATTTGGTTTTGCCTCCTTTTTGATCTGTCATTGATACGATGTTTCCAACATCATCATATGAATAACGTGCTGTTGCATATATAAAGAATGGTGGTGTGGCTGGATCTGGATCAGCCCTGAGAACACTTACTTTTGTTTTTCTTCCCCGGGAATCATATCCATACTCTGTGCCATATTTTGAATTATAAAACACCCGATAAGGCAAGTTCACACCGCCGCTTGAACAAGAAGAGCATGTTGAATCAGGCCTTTCATCATTATAAATAAAATCTATTGTATTACCGCCAGCATCACTAATTTTTATCAACCGGCCGTCATCATCATATTCATAATAAGTCTCTTTTCCTTCAGGATCTGTTTTCTTTATTGGATTGTTCTGTTTGTTATAGGCATATCGTGTAACAAGATCTTCGTCTCCCATTTCTACAGTTAACTGAGTCATGTTATCATGGGAATCAAAGAGAAGGGATTTACCAAAAAGGGCATTACTGCTTCCATCTACTGTATCTGCAACCTTCATATTACCGGCAAGGTCGTATTCATAAGTGGTTGTGTTTCCCCATGGGTCTGTTGTAGTATGTAATTCACCGTCTTCAAAATATGTATAAACCCATTTCAGCCCATTTTCGTCCGTTTTTTCCAGGAGATTGCCCATAATATCATAGTCATAGTAAGTTTTGAAACATGTGAAATCACTCATTTCTATCATGTTTCCTTTTTCATCATTGACCATGTTTGCTGTAGCGACGAGCTCATATCCTGTCTCAGGATTTCCCGGATCAGTCGGGACAAGCAGCTTCATTTCAACAAGAAAGCCCTTGGCATCATAAATATACTCTGTGACCCTTTCATACTCTGTCATGTAAGCCTGATAAGCCCTGTAGAGATCTCCATAATAAAGCTCATCATCATACTCTTCATCTACATAATACTCATATTTTGTGATGATCTCCTTTGCATCTGTACTCTCTGTAGCCCTTACATTCTTTGTGACTTTAACAGGTTTCTTAATATCTTCATGGTAATCCCGTACTACCTCAAAACCGTCAGGATATCTGACATTGGTAAGATTGCCCCGTTCATCATATTCCTTTCTTTTTTCATTTCCATTAGCATCTTCAATACGCATATCGCGGCCGTCTGTTGCTATACGCTCAACGGTCCGGCCATTCTGATCGACATTGGTCTTGTACCCGTCTTTATCGTATGTTATTTCTCTTACTTTCCCGGAAGGATATCTTACACGGGTAATAAATTCCTTCTTGCCTTTGTCATAATCATATTCAAATTCATATTTGTAATCAGTTTCTTCGACATCATCTCCTACCTCTTTACCGTCGCTAACGGAGATTACATTCCCTTCATCGTCATACTCGATTATTTTTATTCTTTTACCTGGCACTCCCATTGCTTCAAGGGTTGTCATGGTAATTCTACCTTCATCGTCGTATTCATATGTAGCTCTTCGGCTGCCCGGACCTACGACCATTGAAAGCAGGTTTTCCGTATTATACCAGTATCTAACTATCCGGCCGGAACAGTCCTGCATATAAGAGATTCTTTCATTATCATAATGATAGGTAATAATTCTCCTGCCGTTCCTGTCTTCATACCCCTCCAGTTTATCATTATTATTGTATACAAGATTCACGTATGTCCTGTTCAGCTTCCCATATGCGATAAGCTTGCCTTTCTCATCATACTTATTCCAGAGTTCATCCTTACCGTCCCAGGTAAACGTTTTCTCCTCTTTATTGACTTTAATCGTGTAATTCTCCCTGTGAACAAAAACGGTTTCATCCGTAGGAGATTGTTTATATAGTATTCCCCCTTTTCTAATGCCTGTTATGGGCTCTTCGCCTGGTTCATGTTCATCCTCAAACAGGTAAGAAAAATCAGGCATTTTCCCCTGTTCTGACAAGCTGTCAGGAATTAGACTCGATTTGTCTGAACTGGTTTTCCAGGTCTTATCAAAATACGTGTTTCTGGCTGAGATAAGGGTTCCAGGCACTTTAACGTGCAGCGCAGGCGTCATCACGTTATACTGTTTCATCCATGTGTCCACATGAGAGCCTGTCTCCACCTTTTCAGAACCATTCTCCTTGCAGGGATCGTTTTCATTCCTCTGAGGTTTTGGAACACACTCAGGCCCGCCTGAGAGAGATGAATAGGAACCAGAAGATGATCCGGAACCACCACCACCTGAGCTGACGTTTATATTTATATTTCCCGTTCCTGACCCATCGCCACCGCATGAACCACTGATCGTGAAACAAAAGGGAAAACAATCTGTGGCCACCCACTTTCCGTTTATGCATACCCAGCTAAAACAACCTTTTAGACATATAGTGATGCCACACCCGCCTCCGCCACCTGATGAACCGCCGTCACCTGGGAAAGGCGGCTGTATGCAGGTCACCCTGTATGGGACAATGATCGTTTCCCCAGCGTCCACATGGTCCGGCATCACATCAAGCAGTTCATAATCAAAATACTGGTCGTCTTCAGGCAGATAAAATTCAAGATCGTCCGCCCTGATCCAGCCATGGTTTGTAACCGTAAATTCACCGTTAAAAACGTCGCCAGAAGCCATGTCTGGAAGTTCGACTGACGCGGGTTCAACAACCATTACCGGTGCCGGCACATTGGTTTCATATGTGGCGGACATGGTAATTTCATATTTGTCCTCAATGGTGATTTCATTCACATCCCACGTCACGGTCACTAAGTTATAATCCAGGAATGCCTCATGGGTGGTAGTTACGCCCGGCCTGATCCAAAAATTGTCCACATACTCTTCATGCTTGTCAGCCCTGATCCGGCATACATATTCTCCGGCAGGCAGGTCCTCAAACAGAGTCTCACCAATGGCATCTGTGTTTTGTGTGACAGTGGCAAGGGTTGCCCTGTTCTGCATGGTGATTCTGGCGTCTTTTACGCCCTGGTTAACCTCATTGGTATCAGGATCAACATAACCGATATACAGGTCAACCACCTTGAACAGAATACTTCCTCTGCCCGCGTTGTTGACAATTGCGTTCATATAGATCTTGACATCACGGTAGTTGTCGCTGGTTACCAGCAGGTAAAACATGTAGTTCCCTTCAGGAACGGACTGTGTGGGCGCGAACGTGATGTTAATACCCCTGTCCTCGCCTGCTGCCAGGGTTCCCTGGTTTTTCGAAGAACCCAAATATACCCATGGCACCTGTGCACATCCTGTTTCATCAGGCTCTCCGCAGATCCTGGTTCCGTCCATCTTGTACAGGGCCAGTTGGACATTTTCCATGTCGCTGTATCCCCTGTTTTCAAGGGTAAGGACCTCTGTTACAGTTTCACCTTGTGATACGCCTGTCTCGATGTTGTTTGGTGAAAAATAAAGAGCTGGAAGCGCTTCTGAAAAAGCAGCGTTTATGGTGACCTGGCCCCATTGTTCTGAGCCTGTTGGCCCGCTCACTACATCAAAAAGGATGGTACTGACCTCTTCGGCATTGCCATTACCCCAGATAAGGAGCGTGAGAACAGTTGAACCGTCTTCCGGTAAATCAACCGGGGCAGGGAGGTCATAATCAACACCCGCAGGCACATTGCCGTTCAGCACCAGCTGAAGGTTTTCCACTGATGTATTAGCACCTGCTGTAACAGTAATATCGATCTCCTGGGTGTAGTTTTCAGGTATGCTCATATCAATCAGCGATGGGCTGATATGAATATCTTTTACAACAAACGTGCTTTGAACAGGCCGGTCCATAATATCAGGATGTACGGCACATACCTGGAACGTTCCGGATTCTTTATCATACGGAACAAAGTTATATTCAAACTCACCGTTTTCATCTGTATAGACTTCATAGGTGCGCTCAAATCCGTTTAGGGTAGCAACCACGTTCAAAGGTACATACGGAACCTGGGTGGTCTGGTCATCCCTGAGCGCGCGGCCTGATATAATGATATTGTTAGTGTCCGTGATGACGCATGGATCACTCCCTGTTTCGCATGGGGTGACACCTGTTACTTCGCCAAAATAGGAAGTAGTTATTGCTGTTATCGATTTTGAAGATGACAGACCGTCCATCATGACCTGTTCAGGCGTGCCATGTCCGTAATAAATTTTGAAGATTTCAAGGCTCAGCTTCAGGCTGTCAGGCGCGCCAGCAGGCACGGCAATATCCACGTCAGCTGATTCAAAACTGCCGCCCGCAGGTATCCGTGCTACGGTCACATCACCAAGGGTGATAACATCCGCGCCTGTATTCTGATTATAATAGACGTCCTGTAAAACAACGCCCTCTTCAGTCTCAAGAGTAAACTTTGCTTCTGAAGGATCGCTCCCTGTCTTTGCGGTAATGATCTCCATCTCTTCATCACCGGTATTCTCAAAGACAAACCTGGCTTTGCCTGTACCGCCCTTTGTAAAGTCTTCCGTAAAAAGCTGCAGCACAAGCATACCATCAGCAACATCAACACTTGAATTCCGGATAATCTGCACTGTCTCGCCGGGATTCTGATTGATTTCAAGGGTTGTCTCCACAGGTTCACTGTTTTCCATGGTATCATATCCGCCGATCACAACCGGTACGGTCATGACAGCGCCCGCAGCAATACCATACACTTCTGACTGGTGATCTTCGCCTTCAATGGTGACTTTCAGCCTGAAGTTTTCAACCATCTCTAAAGAACGGTTTTCAACCGTGTACTCCAACGCATTCATGATACCGCGTTTGATCACGGCATTGTCAGCGTGAGAAACACTAATCCCCGGCAGTGTGATACTGTGAGGAATGCTGTCTTCTGTGCCGTCGTTTGCTGTAATCGTATATACACGGTCATCTCCTGAATAACCGTTATCCGTGTATGTCATGGAGGTATTGTTTTCATCCAGAAGCGTACCATCTGTATCCGGGCCAAGATAAATATCATAGTCCACGATATCAGCACCGTTCTGGTGAGACCATGTAAGTGTCGGAGATGACGAACCGTTCTGTACAACCAATATGTCTGATACTGGAAGCAGGGAGATGTTCAATCGGTTAGAAATTGCTAAACCTGACTGGTTGCCTACTTCGTCAACAGCAACAAGGATATAGTATGTCTTGTCCTTTGATGGATTAGGATCAATCGCTGTGACAGTGTCTTTATCTATGGCTGTATATACAGATGAAAGCCCTTCAACTGAGCCTGTTTCTTTTTCTGTATCACTCGCGCGGTAGATCTCAAGATGGACATTCTCTACGCCATAATCCGGCACCACCCAGTCGAGCTTTACACCCTGGCCGACCAAAGTGGATACAAGATCGGTCGGATCGCCCGGCAGCGTGCTGTCAGATATGGCCTGTACTATATTGGTGTCACAGTTTGCGCTTTCTACTGTATCTGAATTGACACTGGTAACATAATATTCATATGTACCGTCTGTGGTAATAGTATTGTCAATATATGGTAAGGCTGTGTTAACCCCAGTTCCCCAGGTAGTATCACCTAATGCTCTTCGATAAACATTGTAGCTGGCTGCACCTGGAACTGCGTTCCATGTCAGTTCCACTTCACCGTCAGGCAGGGCTTCTGCAGCTAGATTTGCAGGACATGCAAGGGGCGGAAGATCTCCGTTATAAACCAGGTAGGTGAAATCCTCTAATAATTCATCCCCGGCCTTTGTTGCATTGCCAATGTCATCAACACCATTATATTTGAATTTTACTGTATAATGTGAGTCAACAACATCATTTACTAAGGTCAAAGAACCTGTCCATGTTTCAGGATCAGCGTTCAATGGGACCAAAGCAATCTCTTTATCAACATCTATTTCAGCTCCGGTGTCGTCGTACAGGTTATAGGAGAGCGAAGAACTTTCTGAAATCTCATCCAGCACAAACTTAACATCAAGCGTTCTGGTCCCAACAACCTCTATGGGATCTGTCTGGCTGGTAATCGGGTCTGTATTATCGATCAGCTCAAGGCTGCTGACATTCGGGGCA
>JANQEY010000248.1 GCA_028278125.1 bacterium
CATAATCGTCAATAGTGCCAGCATCCATAGTGCCACCACCAGGGCAATACCCTGTTGTGAAGAATACCTATATATAATGTGTCGCATCATAACCCGCCATTTTGTGTGACAGTGGCAGCGTACATACTGAACTGGGGCTGGCCTTTAATAGCCTGGTTATGGATGGGAATAACCAACTCGGGCCAGAAACGCCGGGCCTGACTTGTCTCGATCTGTATACTGATTAATTCAGGCAGACGTACATTGCTGTCCCAGTCATCGTGCCAGTCAGCTTCATCGATATCATCTTTATCGCCGTAATAGGATAACGTGAGTGTTTCTATGTTCTCAATCAAATCCAGTGAGCTGGCATGTTCGGAATCCAGGTGATCAGACAGATCAATAGCGGGGGTTGCCGGCTGATATGTCATGGTCAGAGTATGACGGTCATCCTGTTGTGAGACATGCAGGGAAAGCAGATACAGACCGCCACCACCACGGTGAGAGGGAAGCTTTGAAACAAAATACACAGTATCTTCCTCACCCTTGAACAGCAACGGGTTCTCATCACCATCAATCAGGATAAGGGGAACCGCCTGGCTGAGGAGTTTACGGAGAAATGCCAGCTCCAGTCGCTGTGTATCATTTTGCGCTATCTGTCTTTCGCCAGCACGCCAGCTGAGACTGGATGAGTGTAAACCATTGAAGATCATAACCATGACCAGACTGAATAATGTAACGGCCACCATCACCTCAACCAGGGTAAATCCGCGTGCCATTCGTTTGTTCATGATTCCACCACCGGTCTCAGGGTATGCAGTTGGATCGAGCGTTGTTTGCCCTTGGTTTGCCAGTGCAGATCAAGATGAATTTTTTTTAAAGAGATAGGAGAGATAAAATCCGAATCACTGTCACTCTGGTAATCCTGAATAGTAATTGTCCAGTGATATTTATCGTCTTCCGTACCGCTTGTTTCGGTATCATCCAGGCTTTCGGATCTGCCGACGGCGGCCAGTTTTGACTCAGCGATGGCTACGGCCTGGGCATACTCTTCACCGAGTATCGCTGATGTCGTACCTTTGGCATAGATCTGGAGGATCACACCCAGGGACAGTGCCGTGATGGTAAAGGCGACAAGTATTTCCAGTAAGGAAAAACCCATATTATATCGTTTCAATGAAATTAAATTGCTATTAGCCACAGAGATCACAGAGTATATGGAGATGAATAATATAAAATCATACAATAATAATTTATTAAAAATTGCTTCATTACTAGTTAAATTATAGAGAATGAAGGCTTTTATGATTAACTATTCAAGTTATAGTCCTCTCATGTAACCTGTTAATTAAGCACCTTTTATAACAATAAGCAGGTAGCTAATATCGAAAGGTTTTTATTTTTGTTTCCTCTGAGTACTCTGTGATCTCTGTGGCATAAATTTTTAAGGATAGATCGTCACTTTTCCCGTGAGCCAGTTGACGTCAACCACATATTCCGCATTGTTATGACTCAACTTGACCTGGCCTCCGGTAGAACTACCATCAGTGAAAAACCGGATAGCACCCTGTTTCTCGGAAATCTGTTCGGATTGTGCAGTGGTCAGAGTAAGGATTGTATCATCGGGGAGGTTCAATTCCCTGTTTTTATCTCCGATTGTATAGGTATTTTTTTCAACATCCAGCGTCAACGTGATTTCCTCTTTCATATTGATGGCTTTATTACGGGCTGTTTTCAAACCTGCTGCAAGGTGGCGGGTGGCAGTCTTTACCTGACTGTTAGAAATGACACTGTCCAACATCGGTGTTACAACCGCTAAAGCCAACGCAACAATAACCAGTACAATAAGGAGTTCTATCAGGGTAATACCTTTGGTAACCACTAAGGAGTTATTTCTTAACAGTATAAACATTGATTTTAGCCACAGAGCGCACAGAGTTTAAAGAGAAATACGCTTGATGCCTTTTACCAAAGTCCTTTCTCCAAAATTAATGATTAGTCCAAGTTTTAAACCTGTTGCTTTTAAATAAGAAATGGTTTGCGCTATTGCAATTTCCGGGAGTTTAATTAAAGACTTAACTTCAACTATAATTTCATTTCTCACTAATAAATCTAATCGCTGTCCACGTATGATTTTATGTTTGTAACACACGTCTATTTCCTTCTGTCTTTTATATAAGATTCCTTGTAAATCAAATTCATGGCAGAGCGCTTCTTCATAAATATTTTCTAATAGGCCTGGACCTAAGTGTTTATGTACCCCAATTGCTGCTCCAATAATTTTTTCAGTTTTTTGATCCCTCATATTTTAACCTCCTTGTACTCTGTGTGCTCTGTGGCTAGTTAATTAATCACTCCCAGCTGACGATGTCCGCATCCTCCTTTTTCCCTCCCGGTGAATTATCCGCTCCATAGGAATAAAGATCATAGGTGCCATTTTCGCCCGGGGATTGATAATGGTATTCATAATTCCAGGGATCCTTCGGGATCTTTTTCTTTTTTAGATAAGGTCCGTTCCAGTCTTCCATTCCTGCAGGTGCCTGTACAAGCGCCTCAAGTCCTTCCTGGGAATTCGGGTAACGACCAGTGTCAAGATAGAACAGATCAAGCGCAGCACCCAGATCCTCGATCTGTATTTTTGCAGTTTTACTTTTTGCACCACCAAATTGTTTTATGATGTTTGGTCCCACTACTGCACCGACGAGTGCAATGATGGTAATAACAACCATCAATTCAATAATCGTAAAACCTCTAATATATCGTTTATGTACCATGATTCACTTTTCGATTGTTTAATTAACCTCTGAGCAAATCCTTCCGGGACTCTCAGAGCACATGAAGCAAAGCAGCAATCACTTCCGGCGATTGCTTTGCCACCCCCCACGGCGATAAATGCGACTTCTGGATAACGGGCTCCTAACTTAATTAGAGTTTTCTCAGCCAATTAATTCATTCAAGCCGACTAGGGCCAAAAGGATGGATAATATGATAAAAGCAATGACTCCACCCAATGATAAAATTATTACCGGTTCAAGCAACGTTAACAACCGTTTAATACTGGCTTGTACTTCCTTATCATAGATATCGGCTATCTTGATTAACATGGACTCCAGTTGGCCGCTTTCTTCGCCGACCTCGATAAGCTGTACGGCAAGTGGGGGAAAGAACCTGGACTCCTTCAAGGGCCGGGCCAGTCGTTGTCCCTGTTCCAGGCTCGCGACCACGTCATCCATCAGGCCGGCTATCTGGCGGTTATTCAGGACATCCCTGACCAGGCTTACTGCAGTCATGACCGGCACCCCGTTCATCAATAATGTCCCAAGAGTACGGGCAAAACGGGCGATCTCCAGTTGAGTCAGTGTTTCTCCGATATAGGGTAAACCGAGTGTCCAGGCATCGAAACGTAAACGTCTGGCAGGATCGGCAAGTTGTTTATCGGCAAACCATAAACCACCTACAAAAACGATTATCAACAACCACCAGTAACTTTTAAACAATCCCGCCATACCGAATACAAACTGTGTCATTAATGGCAAAGTTTCACCGGCATCATCAAACAGCGGCGCAAATTGAGGGACAACAAAGGTCAATAAAACCAGCAAAGACAAGCCTGTGATTACCAGTAGAATGGCCGGGTAGATCAATGCGGTAATAACCGACGATCTCAGTTCCCACATATGTTCCAGGTAGGATGCCATGCGATCTATGATCGTTTGTAAAGAACCTCCGGCTTCACCTGCTTTGACCATATTCAAATAAAGGCGGCTGAAAATATCATTATGAGCCGCCATGGCTTCGGACAGGGATACCCCGCCCTGGATCTTTTCATTGATTGAGTTGATTAGTGTTTTTATATTTGACGAACTACTGGTACTTTCCAGCATTTTCAGTGCGGTATCCAGCGGCAGACCGGCTTGTAATAACGTTGCCAGTTCACGGGTAAAGAGAATAATATCCTTATGATTTACGGCATGGCGTTGACGAAATTTACTGAGAATATTTTGAATCAGGTTTCTTTCGGAATCGATTTCATCTGCACTGATGGGCAGATGTCCTGAATTTTGCAGGCGTGAGATGGCGACCGCCCTGGAAGGGGCATCGATTTCTCCGTGCAGTATCTGGCCATCGGAAGCAACGGCTTTATATCGAAATAAAGGCATATCCCTAATTTTATACAAATTAGGCGGAATATTTTAACAAAATCATGAAAATCAATTAGTTATTTTGAACCACGGAGGACACGGAGATAATTACTCATACATAAATTCGTCGTTCCAGCGAAATATGAATAGTTCTACCCGGATGTTGCACTAACAAATTCCTTCATACAAATCCTTCCGGTAGACTTAACAAATTAAATAGATTTTATAAATTAGTAACAGGTACTTAGTTTGAAAACTTTTTGTTCCTCTTCTCTGAGCACTCTGTATCCTATCCATAATTACATAAACATACATCCCTGTATAATATCTGTGGCTAAGAATATTATTCTTGCGTCACACGGGTAACTTCTTCGATGGTTGTGATTCCGTTTAGCGCTTTTTTAAGCCCGTCCACTTTCATGGTATTCATCCCCGCCTCAATCGCTGTTCGCTGGATTTCAGTACCATCGGCATGTGCCAGGATAAGGCGGCGTATCGGTTCAGACAATGTCAGCAGTTCGGTGATGACAGACCGGCCGATATAACCGGTATCCGCACATTGATCACAGCCGATGGGCTTATACAAAGTAATTGTTTTTTGTTCGGCATATTGATCCAGTTGCAGTTCATCAACTAATTCCGCCACCGGAGCGTAGTCTTCCCGGCAGTCAGTACAGAGCGTCCTGAGCAGACGTTGTGCCAGGATACCGTTCAGGGTGGAAGTC
>JANQEY010000258.1 GCA_028278125.1 bacterium
CTTTATACAGAAACAAACCTATTTTCCAACTGTGTAGCCTGGGTTGGCTTGCAACCCAGGATTTTCCTCGGAAAGATTGTGCAGCTCATATGAAGAACGGCCCTGTCAACTCCGATGACAGGGTCTATTAAATCGTGAAAGAAAATAGATCGAATTATAACAGAAATTTTTAATAGATATAGTAAACCCTGTTGTCAAAGCCAACAGGGCCACCCATAACCTTATTGTATGTAAATAAACATCTTGTCTAATCGAGAATTATCCCTCGTAAATATTCCGCTGCCTGTTCAGGTGGCATGGGATTAATAAACAACCCTGTTCCCCATTCAAAACCGGCAACATTCGTTACCCGAGGTACAATTTCCAGGTGCCAGTGCCAATCGTGGGGTAAAGTACCCCAATGGAACGGCCTGGGATCAAAACACTCAGTATTTGGAGCTGTATGCAGCATCATGTTATGAGGAGGATTCTGCAACCCGACATTCAAACGCTGCAGCACATCCTGTACAATCGCCATAAATCCCCGAAGATCATCGTCAGTTATACTCCGAAAATCATGCTGATGAAACTTCGGCAGAACACACACCTCGAACGGGAACCTGCTGGCATATGGTGTGAACGCGATAAACCGTTCGTGGTTAGCCACAATCCGGTTATTATCACGGATTGTCTGTGCGATTATATCGCAGAAGAGGCAACGCGACTTTGCCGCGAAATGCTGCTTGGCGGAAAGCAGTTCCAGGGAAATTGTCCGTGGTGTTACAGGTAACGCTACAATCTGGGTATGAGGATGAGATAAACTTGATCCGGCTGAAAAACCATGGTTCCTGAAAATCAGGACATAACGGAATCTTCGATCACGCATCAGATCCGTTAAACGCGACCGGTAAACCTTACCGAGCTCAAATGCATGTTCCGGATCGAGGACAGCGAGGTGTTTCTCTGGATCGGGAGTTTCGATGACCACTTCGTGCGCCCCGATACCTCTCATTTTGTCGTAGATGCCCTCTCCTTCACGTTCAAGGTCACCTTCGACCGTTAACGCCGGGTATTTATTCGGCACCACCCGTATCTTCCAACCAGGCTTATTGGCCTTGGTGCCGGATTTACGGAGGGCATATATTTCCGGTGGAGTTTCGCTCTCTTTTCCTTCCAGGAAAGGATTTTCATCGTCAATACTATCAACCGGGTTTACGATAAAATCGGTTGGACGGTATGAACGATCACCTGCTATTACAATCCATCGGTTTTGGACCGGATCGAGGCGCATCTCTGACATTTAATTTCCCGAGTTTATCCAGCTTGATGGATCAAGGTCCTTAAAGAGACAATCGCGTTGGCAGATATCCTGGTAACGCTCCCATTCATCAGCAGATTTTTCTTTGCCGCCGGCTACCTTCTGCAGCAGGTCGTATATAAAATCAAAATCACGATGATGTTCACGGAACCTCAATTCAGCGTAGTCACGAGCGGCAAAAGTACTAATCAGGAACTGCCAGTCGCTGGATTCCAGCAATAGTAGTTCACGTCCCAGCTGCGCTAAAATCTCACCAATCTCACCGCCTTCTTTTCCAAACTTTTCAGCGGCTTCTGTCATCCGACGTTCAGCATCATAGATAATCGGCCAGGTCCAGCTTGTATCATCGTTATACCAGATATAGTGGAATCCACCCTCACCCCATGAACCTTCCGGCAACTCAACAACAGGTGCTTCCGAGATACCCTCGACCAGTTCGGTTCCCTTTGAAGCGACCAGGCTCGGATCTTCGTCGATTATCCTTAGTACCTTGTCCAGCCAGCGGGGTCCTTCAAACCACCAGTGCCCAAACAATTCAGTATCAAACGGGCTCACTACCTGCCGATGATCCAGGGAAACATTTTTACTGCCCTCGAGGACGTCCTTGAGAACCGAAATAAAATGACCTGCATTTTCCTCTAGGCGTTTATCGATACCATCCAGTTGATACTCAACTTTTTCGCCCAGATCAGCCTTGGCACGGGTTACAGCCCAGTATCGGTGACCGCCGGGGAAATGTTTCTTATGGAAATCAAGATATTGCCCGTCACCGGGATAGCCCCATTCACCTGACCATACCTGGAGGCTGGTTTTTTCGTCACGGGTTAGAATTCCCACTGGGTGTTCTTCACCGGTTGTACCTGCTACCCAGTAAACACGGTGTGGTGACTTTTCGAAATCTTCATCACGCACCCGTTCTTTCATCCCTGATGTGGCCTGTTCCCATAACTGTTTTAATCCCTCAAAACGGGTCAGGTAAACACCTAACGCCTTACCACCCTTGAGAAGATGTGTATCAACGATGAAATACTTGATGCCGTATTTTTTCAGGAAGAATTCAACACCTTTACGATCGAAACCTGGTGCGTCCTCTTCTTCCGGGCTGACCCAGTGATAACCGGGACGGTAGGCGCATTCCGGGAGCCAGATACCACTGGGATCACGTCCGAAATGTTTCCGGTAAGTTTCCACACCCACCTTTACCTGTGCTTCAACAGCCTGGTCAGTTCCAAGGAGTGGAAGGTATCCATGGGTAGCAGCGCAGGTAATAATCTCTATCGCACCCTTGTCCTGGAGGTCTGCAAACGCGCCGATTATATCTTCATTGAGAGGACCCAGGTAGTCTTTTTCGACGCTAGCGTACCAGTCCAGCCAGAACCGTCCAATTCGTGCCATGTTGGTTTCGCCCTTTTTCTCGAAATCAACAATATCCAGTTCAGCGGCCTCCTGCTTCATCTGCAGGTATTCCTTGAACTCGGTGGCGAATGTGGGATCAGCCAGCTGTTCAGCTAAAACAGGTGTAATCCCAATTGTAACCGCAAGGTCGCGTTTTTCAGCGTGGAGTTGTGAAAACACACGCCATAAGGGGATATATGTTTCACTTGCCGCTTCGGATAACCAGACCATTCCATGTGGCCATTTGCCATGTGAAAGGACATAAGGCAGGTGCGAATGAAGCACAAATGTAAATCTACCTAAAGTATCTTTAGTAACCATAATTTTCTCTTTATCAAGTTAGTTAAATAGCTGATGAAAGTACTTTGAAATAAACAGATATTTATCCATGTATTAACTTTTATATCAAGACTGAAAGATATCACGAACCAGCAGTGAAAGGTCAAGAGGGTGAACGGAATGAGTCAGAGCCCCAAGTGAGATTCTATCCACGCCTGTTTCAGCGACATCCTTAATATTTTCAATAGTTATGCCACCTGATGCTTCCAGGGGACACTGACCTTCAATTAAATTCACTGCTGACCGCAAGTCCTCCAGTGAAAAGTTATCCAAAAGAATTCTATCAGGATTATGTTTTATTGCGTTTTTTAATTCATCAAGATCACGGACTTCAACTTCTATCGGTACATCTTTCCGTTTTGAATCAGAACTTCTCCATTTTATGGCTGCTTCAACCGCTTCTGAGGCACCTCCGGACGCATCAACATGGTTTTCCTTGATCAGGATCTCGTCATATAATCCCATCCGGTGATTTTGACCACCACCCATTCGGACAGCGTATTTTTCAGCCAATCGCCAACCGGGCATAGTTTTTCTTGTTTCGAGAACTACAGCTTTGGTGCCTTCGATGAGTGTTGCTGCTTTCTTAGTCATCGTCGCGATACCGCTTAGATGCCCCAATCCGTTTAATGCTGTCCGTTCCGAAATAAGAATTCCTCTCAGGGAACCATTCACATCAGCAACTACCTGTCCTTTGGAAACTTCCTGCCCATCCACTGCCCTGAAAATCCACTCAACTGGTGGATTAACTCTTTTTCCACAGGCTATTGCCCAGTCAGCTCCAGCTATAATCCCATCCTGCTTGGCGATCAACTCAGCATGTCCCCGCATACTTTCCGGGATCGTTGCCTTGCAGGTTATATCACCAGCCTCTCCCAGGTCTTCAGTCAAAGCCTCGTCAACATGACGCTCCAGCCATTCTTTGCCTACTGCCGATATAAGTGACATCTATTTCCCAGAATCTAAATTTTAGAATCTTTATAACCAGTTAATTTTTAACTTTACCCTTCAAACGGTCTATCTGTTCCTGCGCCTTACGACCAAAAGCGCTGCCCATTCCTTCACGAGAAACTATCTGGCGATACAAATTTTCTGCTTTTTCCATCTTTCCCAGTTTTTCATAACATCCGCCGGCGTTATAAAGGGCTGTGACCATCCAGGGCATTTTGGTTGGTTTACCGAGATATTTCACTTTCATGTATTCAATAATCGCTTCTGTATATCTGCTCTGTTTTTCAAATATCTCACCTAGATAAAACTGTATAGCTGCCTCATTGTCAACGTTTGCGAAATCTATTATATCACGATACAATACTTCAGCGATTTCATATTGTTGCAATCCAATATAAAACTGCCCCATTTCCATTTTGCGCTCGAAAATGTCATCTGCATCGGGGTAATTATCAAGGTACTCAGTCGAAGTTTTTAGAGCACCCGCAAAAAAACCGGCATGTTTATAAGCCTGCACCTGGTTAAGCATCACATGAGGCCAGAGATAGTCATACTGTTCCCGGCTCAGGATTTTATTATAATACGAAATTCCTTCATGAAGCCTGTTTTTTTCAATATTATAGTTACCGAGGACAAGATATACATTTCCAAGTATTTTATGATCTGGATACATATTTTCCAGCTCTGACAACAGCTCCAGCGCTTCTTCGAACATGTTCCTTATAATCAAATCACGGCCAAATTCATACAGGGTATAGGGACGCCACTTCGATTGTTTAAACTTATCCAGTACTGTTTCATAAGCCCTTTGTGCGTCATCCCACCGTTTTTGTCTGGAAAACCACTTACCCTTTTCCATAAAAAATCTTGCCGTTGCATCATCGAGATCATCCCTCTCCTTGTATCTTTTCCTGATATCAAGCGCAGCCTTGCGGGCTTTTTCAGTGGAACCGAGACGATAGAGACTGACAATTGCCAGTTGTTCGAAAGCAAATATGGTATCGGGATCTGAATGTTGCGAAATGGTTTCTAAGGAAAGTGAATATGACTCCTGGAAATGGCTTTGGTTAAAATGAAGATGCGCGAGCCGGCAACGAGCATCATTAACAATTCCCGGATCTTTGCTGTTGTAAACCAGACAGTGAAGATGATTGATACAATTTTCAACATCTCCCTCTTTTTCGTAAATATCAGCAAGATATCTATGGGAATCTTCAGCCTTCTTGCCATCAGGATCAATTGCCAGGCAATGGTTATAATACTTTATCGCTTCCGTAAACTTGCCGAGTCCTGTTTGAATCTGACCAAACATAAATAAACTGGATTGATCAGGATTCTTGAGGATATATAATCCAGGATTCCCTGGATCGATCCTCCTGGAATCGTCATCAATAGATTTCAGTGCTTCCTCATAGTTTTCTTTTTGAATCAGGATTTCTGTTGAAGCTTCTAAAAAATCCTTTGAAAGTGGATGATACCAGGCATCATTTTGAATGAAATTGATCAGTCCATGTTTTTTATCAACTGGATATTTACTATCTCTTAGCAGACGTTTCGCAGCTACTATCTTTTCTGGTCCATTTGAATAATTAATTACCGATTCGAGTTGATTGATCGAGTTAAGTGTATCGCCTATTTCGAGATATAAACGAGATAAGAGTAGCCTGGTTTTATTTGAAATATTTGAATCCTGAAAACCGGCCAGGATACTGCCTATATAGCCCAGCGACATACTGTCGGCAGCAGTTGAATCCGTCGTATTTTTTCCTGTATAGCCTTTAGCAAGCTCAAACAATATGTCTGGAATATATTCTGAGTTCGGATAAGAATTTATAAACTTTAATCCTTCCAATTGTGTAAGGGCGGACTGTTCGTCATTGCTCGAATTCTGCAGTTCAAGCAATAATTTCCTGAACTCAAATAGTTCTTTTTGTTCAGGATTTGTTATGTGTTCCGTGGCGATATTGAGAAGATAGAGGATTTCACTTCCATTATTCTTAATCAGAGAATTGTAACTGTCCTTCACATCGATAGTACTATCAAGTATAGTTTCAACCATATATTTATCATTCACATAATGCCATGAACCATAATCCAGCTTCTTCCAGGCAGCCTCTGCCAGCTTAACAGCTGATTTTTCCAGGTATCCTACAGGAGTCGCGGGATTCTCTACAAGGTTCTTAAACTGTTTGATAGCCGAGTCATAATCTTTCAAGTCCTCAAGGTAGATTTCGCCGAGACGGAAATTGAGGTCCCTGTTGCTGAGTCCAAGGGTTACCTGTTCAAGAAGTGAAGCAAGCGCGGAATAAGCTTTATCATCAAAGATTACATGATTATTTATGTAATTGATGTTTAAATCCGCCAGTTCGGATTGCGGACTGAAGGAGTATTCACTTATTAATAGATTGAATATTTCAAGGGATTTTTCATAATCACCAAGCTCAAACAGACATCTCCCAAACAGGTAAATAACCTCATCATCCCACTGAGTCTTTGAGAAATTACGTGAATATTCCCTTAAAACGGGTACACATAACTCGAGATCCACGTGATAGAGACATCGTGCTGATTTATAACTGCTCGCAGCCAGAAACTTGATATATTCTGTTGTTAATTCATAATCCTTATATATTTGACAAGCATCATTATATCTTTTTTCGCTTTCCAGAATATTGCCCAATCTCCACAGAGCGGCCGATTTCCAGGGCGATATTTCGGAATCTATAAATTCTCTGTAAAAGGCTATTGCTGAATCAGGATTCGAGGAGTATTCGAAAACAAGCGCTGTACGGAAGAGTATTTGAGGATCAAACAGCCTGGAATATTTCCTGTATTCATCCAGTGATTTGTCATATTCACCTTTGAGGAAATAAATATCTCCCTTCCCAAGGTGGGCGATATCGAGAGTCTCAACCTCATCGACATCTGTGATTGATTTGTCAAACAGATCAAATGCCTGGTCTATTTCACCTTTTTCCAGAAATAATTTTCCGGTTAAAGATAATATCCTGTGATAATTCCTTGTACCGGGATAGTGTTCCACCAGGAAATTCAACGTTTCAGAATAATCAAACAGCAAATCCTGTTTTTTTAATATATTCGCTTTGAGAAATAACGCTTCGGCGGCAAGTTCATCATCGTCCGTCCTGGTAGCAATGCGATCAAGTTCGTTGACGGCACGCCGGTAATCTTCACGTTTTTCCAGGACTTTTGCCCACATCAGGCGGATTTCAAGAATCCGGGGAAAATCAGGATATTGATTAATAATCTGTTGTATTGGAAGTT
>JANQEY010000262.1 GCA_028278125.1 bacterium
GTTGAGGGTAAACCATGCCAGAAATGGATGTCTGGCCAGACCGGATTCCGTATAGAGTGACTCTTTTCTTTTAATAAAAACCAGACCAAGGGCTGCGAAGATTAAGTTGATAGCCGGAGGAAGAAGAAAAGCCTCGATCGCATCAAACAAGCTAGGAACCTGTTACGGATACCTTACCGACTGATGTATCACCCATCGCCTGCAGATCTGCATGATAGGAAGAACGGACCATGGGGCCACTGGCAACATTACGAAAACCAATGGATTCCGCATAGCGGCCTAACTCATCAAACTCGTCAGGATGGACAAAACGTTCAACGGCAAGATGATAACGGCTGGGTTGCAGATATTGTCCGAGCGTCAACATATCACAATCATGTTCACGTAGATCACGCAATACCTGCTTTACTTCGTCGATTTCTTCGCCCAGACCCAGCATAAGACCTGATTTGGTTGGTATGTGTGGATGTTGCTCCTTGAAACGCTGGATCAGATCCAGCGACCAGTCGTAGTCTGAACCCGGTCTGGCCTTTCTGTACAGGCGCGGTACTGTTTCCAGGTTGTGGTTGAAAACATCCGGTGGTGCGCTATTGAGTTTCTCCAGGGCAATCTCCATACGACGACGGAAATCCGGTGTCAGGATCTCAATACGTGTTTGAGGTGAACGCTGCCGTACTGCCTTGATGCAATCAGCAAAATGGCCGGCTCCCCCGTCCTTCAAATCATCCCTGTCAACGGATGTGATAACTACGTAACTCAAACCCATCAGTTCAACGGCTTTGGCCAGATTTTCAGGTTCGGTCTCATCAACAGGATTGGGGCGTCCATGGGCGACATCACAGAACGGACAACGGCGGGTGCATAAATCGCCCAGGATCATAAAGGTCGCAGTACCGTGGGCAAAGCATTCGCCCAGGTTAGGACAAGCCGCCTCTTCACATACGGTATGCAGTTTATGGGTACGTAACAGTGTCTTTAACTGCTGAACCCGTGGATGAGTCGGTGCCTTGGCCCGGATCCATTTTGGTTTGCGCGGCAAAGGACCCTCGGCAGGGATGACCTTAATGGGGATCTTTGCCGTTTTCAGTTTCCCGCGTTGATCAGGAGAAGGACCTTTATATTGTGTACTGCTTGCCAATTTCTTATCTACCGGTTCATCATATTAGCGACATGGCCGCTTAACATATCATTCTTACCAGATTCCATAATCACATTATACGGATCATATCCGAGGTTTTTTAGTAAATGTGGTTGTAATTGCGTCGCCGTCTGGTGGATATTCATCTTAATGCCATGATCTTTTAGTTGTGTAACTTCAAGATCAGGGTAGCCACATGGATTAATTCCCCGGAATGGTGCTGTGTCCATATCCACGTTCAAAGCAAGGCCATGATAACTGCAGCCCCGGCGTACCCTCACACCCAAGGCGGCAATCTTTTTTCCATGAATATATACTCCGGGTGCTCCCGCCAGCCGCTCGGCAGAAATATCAAAGGCCGCCAGCATTTCAATAATGGATTCTTCGAGCCAATGAACGAAAGCCTTGATACCGGTTTGCCGGCGTTTTAAATCGATCAACAGATAACAAATTAACTGTCCCGGGCCATGGTAAGTAACCTGTCCCCCCCTGTCAGATTGTATGACGGGAATCTTACCCGGATTAAGCACATGCTCAGTTTTTCCTGAAAGCCCCAGCGTATACACGGGGGGATGTTCCAGAAACCAGATCTCATCGTGACTCTCTGGTCCGCGTGTGTCTGTATATGATGACATGGCAGTATGCATCTCACTATAATCACACTGGTCAAAGGATCGAATGATAATACTCATAATGCCATCAGTATTTGTTCATTGGCGGTTAGATCCATATAGATGCTGTCCAATTGAGCACGGCTTCGGGCCTGTATTGTCACTGTGACCGATACATAATTCCCTCCTTTACTCAAACGTGTTTTCACGGCCCCCTCCCGCAAATCCGGGCTGTGCTTACGTACAATCCCGACTACCAAGCTGTCAAAGTTTTCCACTGCCTTGCCCATGGCTTTTATCGGAAAATCACAGGGAAACTCCAGGGGTGAATCGTCAATTTGCATGCTATTTTAAAGATTTAATGTTCAGTTCAAGGGCTAAAAAGGTTAACATAAAGAATCGTTGCGAGTCGGGTAGTTTGACCATATCTGCCCAAATAATTGCATAAATACATGTGTACTATAGTGAATGTTTATATTTTGAGGGGAAATCGATGAAACTCTTAACCATATTTTCAGGACTTATTTTCAGCATGACGATTTCCATCACTACCCAGGCAGCAGCACCTAATGACACTTCTGCATCAGGGGAACTCAGCGATAAATGCTCCTATCCCCAGCAACCGGCTATCCCCAACGGCAATAAGGCGACTGAAGCAGAGCTCATCGCCGCACAGAAGCGAATGAAGACCTATTTAGCCGAAGGCGATGAATTCATTGCCTGTCTGGATCGTGTTCAGTCGAACTGGACGGAAGAGGAAGCTACTGAGAAAAAGCCCATAGCCATTATCTATCATAACCGGGTGGTGGATGATATGAATGAAGTCGCCGATCTGTTTAATTCCGCAGTCAGGGCCTTTAAAGGGAGGACCAAATAGGGGACTGAAAAGCATAACCCCGATGCCGGGTGTTAAGACATAGTGAAATAGCGGCTTTACATGGATCACAAGTAACTAAACTAGCTTTCCGGACAGGAGTTCATGTAATATATTCAATATTCTTATAAGGCATTGTATTTTTAAGATTTTTTATTATAACAATCAATGACTAAAGTTTGGACGGATTCACATATTATTTTCTGGCTTCATGCTATATATGTATATATTCATTAATCAAAAACAACAACCAATCTAACGGATATTAAGACACCGTAGGGCTGTAATAAATGGCTGAAAAATTTACCGATATCGAACTGCTTCGCAAAATTCCCATACTCAGCGAATTGTCGGATGAGGAATTACAGCAGATTATTGATTCTCCGGATAATACAATCGAGGACTACGCTCCCAAAGAGATGATCGTCAGGGAATCAGAGATAGGTGATTGTATGTATGTCATACTCGAAGGTGCCGTGGATGTTTCCATCCGCGGGGAAGGCGGGGGTGTTATCGGCAGGGAAGTCAGCATCGCCACCTTACGGGCCGGGGATTTTTTTGGCGATCAATCCATTCTTTCCGATACGACCGGTCGACGTAAAGCCAGTGTCAGAGCGTTTCTCCAGACCAAAGTCTTTAAAATTGACGAAAAACATGTGCAATTACGCCTGCGGGGTGATTTTGCTTCAGAGGACACCACCGTCCCTGCACCAGGCTCAGGGAATGAGGAAATCAGAAACCTGATAAAAGGCATGCGGTTATTTCAGAGTTTAAAAGATGAAGAAATTGCCACCGTTGAGAGCTGGACAGAAGTCGTTTCAGTCGGTCCCGGGGACTTTGTACTAAAGGAATCTGAAAAAGGCGATTGTCTGTATGTCATACTGGACGGAATGGTTGAAATATTTACCATTGACGACGATGGGAAGGTAACCATGCTGGCAACACATGGAAAAGGTGATTATTTCGGGGAACAGGCGTTGATGCCCGGCAGCTCCGCGAAAAGAAACGCTTACGCCAGATCCAACGGTGAGGTTAAACTCGTGAAAGTCCCCAAGGCCTATTTCAGATTGATCCTGAATCGAGACGGTATCTTGTCAAAAGCATTGGAAAAAGTCGGCGAGGCACAGAAAAAGGAACTGGATCAAATACAAAAAAGCAGCTGATTTATCGTTGCTATCCATAATCAGTCCATAGTTTCACTAGAATCTATCTCAAAATGACCAGCCGGTCCAGTCACGCGTATCTCCCCATAAATCGCGTATAATACCTTTGCTTTTCGCTTCACGTTCGGCCTTTCACAGTCAAGCTGGAGCTAAGCCTGTATAAATCCACCGGGCTCTCGATCTTTAAGGACTAAGCTATTAATAAATGTTAATGAATGCACTGGAAATAACCAATCTCAAAAAAACATATGCCAATGGTAAACAGGCACTGGACGGTATTGATCTGCATATAGAACAAGGTGACTTTTTCGCATTACTGGGACCCAATGGCGCCGGAAAATCAACGACAATCAGCATCGTCTCATCACTGGTTAAAAGATCCGGCGGAGAAGTTTCCGTATTTGGTTACGATCTCGCTAAACAGACCTATGAGGCCAAATCATGTCTGGGTATTGTTCCGCAAGAGATTAATTTCTCCATGTTTGAGTCCTGTATGGAAATCCTGCTCAACCAGGCCGGCTACTACGGGATCAGGCGCAAAACCGCCTTGACACGGGCGCAGAAATATTTAAAACAACTGGGCTTATGGGAAAAAAGGCATGATGCTTCAAGGACCCTGTCTGGCGGCTTAAAACGACGATTGATGATTGCCAGAGCTCTTATGAATGAACCCAGAATGTTAATTCTGGATGAGCCAACAGCCGGGGTCGATGTGGAACTCCGGCGTTCGATGTGGGATTTTCTGACGGAAATTAATCGCAGCGGTATGACCATTCTGCTGACCACTCATTATCTTGAAGAGGCGGAAAGACTTTGTAAAAACATCGCTATTATCGATAACGGACAGATTATCGAACATTCAACAACGAAAGAGTTACTGAGTAAGCTCAATACCGAGACATTTGTAATTGAACTGGATAAACAAATAAATACAGCACCGCTGATAGAAGGCTATTCACTACGCCTGATAGACAACCATACAGTTGAAGTCGATATAGAAAAAGAACAACATCTCAACGCGCTGTTTCATCAATTAAGCGAGCTAAAAATACAGGTCCGTAGCATGCGTAATAAATCCAACCGGCTGGAAGAATTATTTATCCGTCTGGTTACCGATCAACAAAATCCCAACTAAATACGGGATAAACGGAAAGAATGAAAACAGCTGTGTGACAGTTATCATGAAGACAAACCAGTTTTTTATTGCCTATTCAACCATTGTCATCAAGGAAATAAACCGGTTTACCCGGATATGGGTACAGACCATTGTGCCACCTGCGGTGAGCATGACCCTTTACTTTATTATCTTTGGCAGTTTGATAGGCCCCCGAATCGGCAAGATGAACGGGTTTGATTATATCTCCTTCATCTGCCCGGGTATCATTATGATGTCGATAATCAATAATTCCTATTCCAATGTTGTGTCCTCCTTCTTTAGTGCAAAATTCCAGCGTCACCTGGAAGAGATTCTTGTTGCACCCGTCCCCAACATTATTATCCTTGCCGGTTATGTTACGGGAGGCATGGCCAGAGGTTTGTTAGTCGGGGTTGTTGTTACGATTATTGCCCTGTTTTTTACAGAACTGCAGGTATTTAATTACTTCGTAGTATTTGCCGTGGTGATATTAACCTCGATATTGTTTTCTGTGGGGGGATTAATCAATGCCATATTCGCCAAAAAGTTTGATGACATAGCAATAATCCCGACATTTGTTTTGACCCCTCTTATTTATCTGGGAGGTATTTTTTATTCAATCGATCTGTTGCCCGCATTCTGGCAATCCGTATCAAAGCTCAATCCCATACTGTATATGGTTAACGCTTTTCGTTATGGATTACTTGGTATATCCGATATTCATATTACAACTGCTTTCGCCATTATCTGTGTTTTCATCCTGGTACTTGGAGCCTACGCCCTGTTTTTACTCCACAGAGGGACAGGGATTAAAACATGATAAACAACGGGATACGGGAAAAATTGGCAAGATAAACAAAGAAAAGTTTATATTCGAATACCGTGCACCGAGCACCGTACCCCGCTTTATTAAAGCTTATCTTTCAAGCGATCAACCACGATCTGGGTAAACTCTTTAGTCCCTAATGATCCTCCTATATCCGCTGTACATTCTCCATCTGCTATGGCAGACAACACACTCATTCTGAGTTCATGACCAAGATCATAACGATCGATATGGTCGAGTAACATACCAAGGGCAAGGAGTATTGCTGTAGGATTACACTTATTCTGGCCGGCAATGTCCGGTGCCGTACCTCCTGAGGGATCAAACATGGCAATGTCGACTTCATCGTTCTCATTAAAACTGTAATTACCGCTGGCGCCCGTCCCGATACTTCCAATGAGACCGCTCGCCATATCCGACAGGAAATCCCCGTATTCATTCAGGACTAAAACAACCTGATAATCCTCGGGTTTCAAAATAATCTTGGCCAATAATGCATCAAATAATTCTACCTTGTGCTCGATATCCTGGTAGTCTGCTTGGTGTACTTCATCAACAATCTGCTGGAAAAAGCCATCGGTTCCACGTTGTATGGTATATTTTGAAGATGATGTCATACTTAAACCGTGAAGCTTACGACATATATTAAAAGCGAATTTTGCTGCCTGACGGCAGGGATCACGTTCTACCAACCGTATTGACACCGCTGCATCCTTACCAATCATACGACCGGGATCATCATAAGTTCCCCCGGTTGCAACCCGGACGATATAAAGGAAAAGTTCTTCCGTAAAATTGGATTTAATCCCTTTGATCGATATCACCGGCCTGAGAATAACACTGAAATTACACATTCTCCTGATAACGGCATTTGGGCTTTGCTCTCTGGTTATAGTTGGATACTTGATCGATAACTTGGCCTCATGCATAGCTTCACTAAGTTCATCGAAAAGCCCTCTGCTACATTTTTCACGGTTCTCCACTGAAAGATCATAAGGCACAAAATTAAAATCTAATGGTAATGCATCGACAACCGTATAAACGGATTCCCGTAATTCCTGCCCTATACCATCGCCAAGTATCTCAATAATTTCCACTGAACTCATATTCGGCAACTCCAATAATGTAAATACAAATTTAATCGATACAATACATCAACATATATTAATGTTAACTCTCTTCACCTTCATATCGACAACCGGACGTACATGTCTCTTTGATATCGACCGCAGCAAGCGCTGGCAGATTTGGTTTTAACTCCCGCCAGATCCAACGGGCAATATTTTCACTGGTGGGGTTTTCCAGACCTTCGATTTCATTTAAATACCGGTGATCCAACCGGTCAAAAATGGGTTGAAATGCTTCCCCTATCTCAGCAAAGTCCATTATCCAACCGCTGGTTTTATCTACTTTGCCTTCTATATATAGAACGATTTTAAACGAATGTCCATGAAGACGACTGCATTTATGCCCCTCCGGCAAATTAGGCAACAAATGCGCAGCCTCAATATGGAACTCTTTGTAAATACGCATATTTTCGGTCATTGGTAATTGGTTAATAGTGATTAGTAACAAACATCATTTACCAGTTACCAATCACAAATTACAAATCACTGATTTGAATGATCACTCATTTTAAACTCTTCATACATCCGATGGACCTTTTTCCATATGGGACCAGGCAGTCCATTTCCCACCATATCCTCATCAAGCTTTGTCACAGGGGCTATTCCCATCGTAGAACTTGTCAGCCATATTTCATCCGCCTCCAGCAATTCCTCCTCTGTTACTTGTATCTCCTGACAGTTAATACCCGCCTGCAACAATAATTCGACAAGCAGGTCACGTGTGATGCCGGGCAAAACGCTCCTGTCTTTCGGTGGTGTTTTAACCATATTGTCCCGCACAATAAAAACATTACTCGCGGCGCCTTCTGTCACAGTCCCACCCCGGATTAAAATTGCCTCAACAGCATCAGCGTCCTCTGCCAGTTTTTTTAACAAAATATTGGGTAATAATGCTATTGCCTTTATATGACAATATTTCCATCGAATGTCATCGTGTGTCACAGCGTTTACCCCCTGACTTAAATCAATGGATCTAATGGGCCTGCACATGATAAAAACAGTAGGCTTCATATCGCTACCAAAGAGATGTTCTCTCTCGGCTACGCCCCGTGACACCTGCATGTAGACGGATTGGTCGCCTTCGTATTTATTCATGCTTAGCAATTCGTGGATAATATTTTCCCATTGATCCTCACTGTAAGGATCTGTGATATGGATACTTTCCATACTGGTATGTAACCGCTGCAAATGCTCTTTTAATCTCAAAGGGTTTCCCGAAAATACGGGAATCATCTCATAAACCCCGTCACCAAAGATAAATCCACGATCTAAAACGGAGATATGTGCATTTTCAAGAGGAAGATATTCTCCATTAAGAAAAACGGTAGACATGAACAATCTATTCGAATAATAACCTTACATCATCTTTGAGTCGGTCAAAAAAGCCGCCCTCATCAACGGACTGTAAGGCAATTAACGGCTTATTGATTAATGCTTTTCCATCCAGGCTTACTTTCAGCTTCCCCTGAATTTCGCCTTTGTCGACAGGTGCGATGATTGTTGGTTCCAATTCAATAGTAGCATCCAGTTTTTTATATGCTCCCCTGGGAATTGTAATGTATATATCGTTGGCTATCCCGAGTTCAAGGCTTTCTTTATTACCCTTCCATATCCTTCCTGTAGCAATAGTTTCGTTAGCATTATACAACTTGTGTGTTTCATAATACCTGAATGCAAAACTCAGCAGGGACTGGGTTGCTTTGGCACGGGCTTCTTCACCGTCTGAGCCCATCACTACCGATATCAGACGCATATCACCACGCTTGGCGGATGCCACCAGACAATAGCCGGCACTCTCGGTATGACCTGTCTTAATACCATCTATACCCTCTCCACGCCATAATAACCTGTTCCTGTTTTGTTGCCTGATTCCATTAAAGGTAAACTCCTTGATCGCATGCAACGCATAGATGTCCGGGAAATCGCGGATCAGGGCAATAGAGAGAATAGCCATGTCCCTCGCCGTGGTATAGTGATTTTCATGGGGAAGCCCGGTACTGTTTACAAAATTGGTGTTTATCATGCCCAGATTATGCGCATGTTGATTCATTACCTCTGCAAACACATCTTCACTTCCTGCAATGTATTCAGCAAGTGCAACGCTTGCATCATTACCGGATTGAATAATGATCCCCTTTAATAAATCTTCAACGGATACTTTCTTATTGACTTCTATAAACATCCTGGAACCAGGCATCCGCCAGGCTCTCTCACTAACGGATACCTTATCATCAATATTAATGTTGCCTTCTCTCAATTCACTCGCAGCAACATAGACTGTCATCATCTTTGTTAAACTGGCCGGTCCCACCTTTTCATCAACATTTTCATTAACCACCAACTCGCCACTGTAATAATCCATAACCAGATAAGATATTGCTTTAATCTTCGGTGAAGAAGGCACAATTGTCGCTGCAACAGCTGTCATTGTCAGGCTGTGTAAAATAAAAATTGTAAATAAAGAAAAGAGTTGTAACATCAGTTTTCCTGTATTATTTAAGTGTATATTAATTTTATCAATTGATTACATATCTAGGACAATATGATGGTCATAAATTCCGTATTCACGCAGGCTCGCGACAATTTGATCAGCCATATCGGTGTTATTAATGGGACCAATACGAACACGGTACAAGGTGCTTCCGCTGACCATAGCCTCGCTGATATGGACGGAATGGTCTTTAAACGCCCCTAATTTTTGCTTCAATTTCCTGGCATTCAAAATCTCGGTAAATGAACCCACCTGAATATAGAAACCGTCATTGTCTGAATTTTTCCCCTTTATATGCACAGGAGCGCTTCCTTTCTGGTAACTTTCGGGCGTAAGCGCCCTTATCTCAACCAGACCCGTCCCCGGTCCCGCTATATCGAGTTTCATCGCCGCCGCATAAGATAAATCGATGATCCGATTATCATGAAACGGACCGCGGTCATTAATTTTGACGATAATGCTCATGCCGTTTCTCATATTCGTCACTTCAACATAAGTTGGTAACGGCAGCTGCTTATGGGCAGCGGTCATGGCATACATATCATAGGTTTCTCCACTGGAAGTCCTTCTCCCGTGGAATTTTGTTCCGTACCAGGATGCAATACCACGTTGCATAAAACCGCGGCTACTACCCATAACATAATATTTTTTCCCATTGACAACATAAGATTCCGGATTTCCGTATTTACTCTTCGGCTCAGCTTTAGGTACAGCATTCGGTATTCTTGAGACATCCACTGATCCGGCGGGAGCACTATCGTGACGTTCTATACTGGTACCACATGCCTGTATTAAGCTAAAAACAGAAACAACTAAAATGTGTTTGAAGTTTGCCTTACTGAAAAAATGTGCCTCTTTCATACCATATAGCATCAAATTTGCGAGTATTTTTATTTTAGCGCCGTTTGTTGTTTTAAATATCGTGAGCGTATCTCCATTCCCAACTGATACACTGCCATTGCATAAAGCATACTATGGTTATACCGCGTAATAACGTAAAAATTCTCAAACCCCAACCAATATTCTTTCCCGTGCCTGGTTTCCAGTTCCAATACCTTTGCCATCATATCAGAGGGGGGTGCTGGTTCTGTCGAAATACCGTAATTTGCCAGTTGTGCTGTTGAATGAGAAGGTTTCAAATCCCGATTGAGTGCATTTTTATAACTGTCTCCCTCAATACGGGCGGGTAATGCAATCAAATGTCCCGGCTTCCAGCCATGCTCCTTAAAATAATTACCAACACTCCCGATGGCGTCTATAGTATTGTTCCAGATATCGGTAACCCCATCCTTGTTAAAATCAATGGCGTATTGTCTATAACTACTTGAGATAAATTGAGGTATACCCATTGCCCCGGCATAAGAACCTTCTACTGTCAGAGGATCAATACCCTGCTCTCTGGTCAACAGCAGATACTGCTCCAGTTCTCTTATAAAAAAATCACTTCTCCTGGGATAATTAAATGCCAGTGTTGCAAGTGAGTTTATTACCTTAAAACCACCTTTATTCTTTCCGTAACGTGTCTCAACCCCGATAATAGCAACGATTATCTCGGCCGGCACACCATAGTCATCTTCAACAGTTTGGAGTGTTACCCTGTTCTCTTCCCAGAACTTTACACCCAGTTCTATTCTGTCTGACTGCAAAAAAATCGTTCTGTACCGGTACCAGGGTAATCTCTCGGCCGGTTTGGATATTGCCTTGACAACCTTGTCAGACAATTTCACATGCATAAATAAATCATTTAACTTATCTCTGTCAAATCCGTGTTTGCTCGACATATTCTCAAGGAACTCCTGGACATCCTTTCTGTCCAGAATTGTCGCATTTACCTGAAAAACCTGAAAAAGTAAAATCGATACCAGTATTATTTTAACCATATCAATCATTCTATCTGTTTACCCTGACAATAAGCGGCGGTGCGAATGGAGCGCCATTAATATTCCAAAACCGATCATTAATGTAACCATTGACGTCCCGCCATGACTGATCAAGGGAAGCGGCACACCAACAACGGGCAACTGCCCTGTCACCATTCCCATGTTGACAAAAATATAGACAAAGAAAGTCAATACCAAACCTGAGCCCAATAACCGGCCAAAGGTATTCTGGGCATTGATCGAGATATATAAACCACGTACGATGATAAACATATAGATACAAACAAGTAATAAAACACCCATAAAACCGAATTCTTCACAAAACACGGAAAAAATAAAATCCGTTGAGCGTTCCGGAAGAAACTCAAGATGTGACTGGGTGCCGTTTAACCATCCCTTCCCGTATACTCCGCCGGAACCGATTGCGATTTTTGACTGGATAATATGATAACCGGCACCCAAAGGATCCTGTTCCGGATTAAGGAAGGTCAATACCCGTACTTTCTGATAATCATGCATAAAATACCAGAGAACGGGTGTTGATAAAGCAGCAAGTGCGGCAAAACTGGCAATTAACCGCCAACTAATCCCGGCAATAAACAATACGGAAAAACCGGCGGTTGCCACCAGCAGTGCTGTACCGAGATCCGGCTGTTTTCCGATCAGCAACACCGGGACGACTATCATGAAAGTCGCAACAATGACGCGTGTCAGTGATGGCGGTAGTGTCTTCTCGGCAAAAAACCACGCAACGACCATCGGTAGTGCCAGTTTCATCAATTCCGATGGTTGAAAACGAAATAATCGTAAATCCAGCCACCTTTGAGCACCTTTGCCGGTATCACCAAGAAATAACACCAGGACGAGCAATACAACACCTGCAATATAGAGCCAGAACGACCAGCGTTGCAGTTGTGCCGGAGGCAACTGTGCTACGGCAAACATCAGGATAAACGCCACCACCACCCGGGTAATCTGGCGATAGATGATACCACTCTCTTGTCCTCCTGCACTGTAGAGTACCATAATACCGATCGAGCAAAGGATAAGAAGCCCTAGGAACAATGGTAAATCTACATGCAAGCGTTGTATCAATGTTCGTTGTTCCATTGCAATACGTGTTTAACCCTGTCTTTTATCTAACTTGCTTAAATAATGATCAAATAGACGACGGGCGATTGGTGCCGCACCCGTAGATCCATTCCCTCCGTTTTCCACTATGATACTAATTGCGATCTTTGGTTCCTCGACCGGTGCAAAGGCAATAAACAGCGCATGATCCCTGAGTTCCTCCGGTATATCCTCGGCCTCTATTTCCTCATCCTGAGGCAGACTGAATACCTGTGCCGTACCCGTCTTTCCGGCAAACTTGTACTTTGCTCCCAAACCGGACTGCCTGGCAGTCCCTCCAGCGCCATGTACTACATCAACCATTGCATCAATAATGATGTCCCAATATTCCGGTTCATTTACCGTGACTGAATTCCCGGTTAGAGCAACCGGGTGACTCTTAACTTCATTCGTTACAGGATCACTTAATTCATCCAGCAAATGGGGCTTGATGATTTTTCCACGATTTGCCAGGATTGTCGTTGCTGTGGTTAGTTGTATCGGGGTGACTAATGTCGAACCCTGACCAATACCTATAATCACTGTTTCTCCGGGAAACCAGACCTGCCCCGTCGTTTTACGCTTCCACTCACGTGATGGCATCAAGCCCAGGACTTCCCCACCAATATCGATACCGGCGATTTTGCCAAAACCAAATGTTTCCATGGCCGGCTGTAATCGATTGATCCCCATATCAAAGGCCAGCGAATAAAAATATACATCGCAGGATCGTGCAATCGCTCTGTTTAGATTGGTATGACCATGCCCTTCTTTTTTCCAGTCACGGTATTTATGTTCCCGGCCCGGAATTGAAAACCATCCGGGGCACCAGGTCTCATCCGTAGGGACACGAACCCCGGAATTTAGTGCGATAATCCCGATAAAAGGCTTGATAGTAGAACCGGGAGGATATTTTCCCTGTAAGGCGCGATTAAGTAAGGGGGCTCCTTTGGAATTGAGCAGGGATTGATATGACAAGGTATCAATACCGTTGACGAACAGATTAGGGTCATAACCCGGTGAACTGACCAAAGCCAGTATGCCGCCGCTGGCCGGTTCAATTGCAACGATTGCGCCACGTTTGCCTTGCAACTCGCTGACGGCAGAGTTTTGTAAAGAAACATCCAGTGTCAAATGAATATTTTTTCCGGGTTCCGGCGGTGTTCTGTCCAGGACACGTATAACACGCCCCTGAGCATTGACTTCAACCTGCTGGTAACCAACACGTCCATGTAAGAGATCTTCATACGCCTTTTCAACCCCCAGTTTGCCAATATGGGTAGTACCACTATAGTTGGAGGTATCCAGTTGTTTAATCTCCTCTTCATCTATCATACCGACATAACCAATGACATGTGCCAGATTAGCACCCAATGGATAATATCGATTTAACCTTGCTACCACATCAATACCGGGGAATAAATGCCGGTTTACTGAAATTCGGGCAACTTCCTCATCGGTCAAATTGAAACGCAATGGAATATTTTCAAACCGTCTTTTTTTCTTTAGCAGCTGTTTAAAGCGCTTGATGTCAGAGGGTTCAATCTGAACATGCTCGTGAAGTTTTGCAATTACCTCATCCAGATCTTCTACAAGCTCAGGAATCAACTCCAGACTAAAAGAAGGCCTGTTATCTGCAAGAAGAACATTATCCCGGCTGAAGATTAATCCCCGGATTGGTGGTAATGCTTGAATCTTGACACGATTGTGTTGAGATAAAGTCTTGAAATGATCATGCTTGATTACCTGCAGATAAAACATCCTGCCGATTAATAATATACCAAGCAATAACATCAAGGCACCGGCTATATAGATACGAGTGCCTGTAATACGGTTTTCATGCTTTAGATCTTTTAACGTAAATT
Organism: bacterium; assembly: GCA_028278125.1. Next base: position 14,221 of record JANQEY010000262.1, read on the forward strand.
TTCGCGTCATATATACGATCTCAGGATATGATTAAGGGTTAAACCGGAAAAAAAGACGAATATAGGTATTGTCCGGGTATTAAACAAATAGGGAAGCACGGATACTTTAACTTATGATCGATCAGATTACCCGGTATTTACGGCGCATATCCCGCAAGATGATGAACAACCACGGCCATAATAACATACTGCTAAAAGCCGGCATCCAGAAGGTCCAGTGTTGTGGCGGCAATCCCATAATGCCCTTGATCCAGAGTACTACTAATTGAAATAACAAGACATAACAACACACCAGTAGTGCCTGCTGTGTCAGCGGGAAAACACGGATACGCTGGTAGGATATAAGTGTAATATAAGCAATGATCACCAGGCCCATAGCATTCTGACCCAACACGGTTCCCTGCTGCACATCCAGTAATAATCCCAACATCCAACCAATACCGATCCCCACACGCTCAGGCAGGGCCATACACCAGTAGATTAATACCATTGCCACCCATGCAGGACGCCAGTTAAGCGCCCACTCCGGCAACGGCATCGCCGTTAGCATGAAGGCCAGGATAAAGCTGGTAATAATGACCCAACCACCGTGATGTTTTTTCATGTAAATCACCGGTTCATCACCACTTCCTGCTCATTCACTTTTGTATTCTCAACATTATCAGGCCAGACCAGCAATACTTCGCGGCTCTGACTCAGACTTGCGCTTGGAGTTACCGATACCTTGGCAAACGCCCCCCCTGGTTCCGATATTATTGTGGCAATGGTCCCAACCGGATAACCTCTCGGAAAACGCCGGCCCAGACCGGAGGAAATGATCAGATCGCCCACATTGATATCCGCATTAGTAGGAAGATACTCCAGCAGAACCGTATTGTGTTGTCCGGTACCGGTAGCTATCGCACGTAATCCATTACGGTTTACCTGTACCGGCAGGGCATGACTGGGATCGGTAATTAATAACACCTTGCTGGAAAAGGTTCCGACATGAAATACCTGACCAATAATACCATTAGCATCGACAACCGGCTGACCGTCATATACCCCATCACGTGTCCCCTTGTTAATCTCAATCAGGTGACGGAAGGGTTCCAGTTCGACAGCAAGCAGTTCTGCAATCAGTACACGTTCCTTAAATTCAATTGATGAACCCAGTAGCTGACGTAATCTCTTGTTTTCCTCCTCTAATACAACAAATCTCTGTAATTTTGAATTAAGCAACTGGTGTTCTTCACGTAAACGTGCATTTTCTTCCATAATGACTTTTCTGCTGACTAAAGACTCTGACATCCAACGGCCCATTTCAATCGGAATATTTACCGCAACCTGGATAGGATAAACAAGCGTAGACAATGCACTACGCACAAGTCTAAGGTGTCCCTGCCGATGATCGACAGTCATGATAATAATCGAAACCAGTATGAAGAAAATAAGCCTCATACTGGCCGATGGATTTTTCAGGAACAGTGTTTTGATAACTCGCTCCTTACTTCAGCATAAGCTTTTATTCAACTGCCAGGATATCGTCTCCGTACTCATCAATCATTTCCAGATAACGCCCGCCACCCCTGGCAACACATGTCAGCGGATCTTCAGCGACAATCACCGGCAAACCCGTTTCTTCCATCATCAGGCGGTCCAGATCACGCAATAACGCTCCACCACCGGTTAAAACCATACCACGCTCAGCAACATCCGATCCTAATTCAGGGGGCGTTTTTTCCAGTGCATTCTTCACTGCATCAACCATGCCGGTTAACGGTTCCTGCAGGGCCTCAAGAATCTCGTTACTATTCAGGGTAAAACTTCGCGGGATACCTTCAGCAAGATTACGTCCCCTGACTTCCATCTCCCGTACTTCATTGCCCGGATAAGCACAACCAATCTCCTGTTTGATCCGTTCGGCCGTGGCATCACCTATCAGCGTACCGTAATTCCGCCTGACATAAT
>JANQEY010000047.1 GCA_028278125.1 bacterium
GCAAAGATTTGGTCATCATCATTTAGGGCATCATCCTGCCCGGTCACCGTGACGGTTTGATTGCTGTTCCAGTTTCCAGGGGTAAACATCAGACTTGAAACCGATATGGTTCCTTCTCCGGTGTCACTGCTGGACAGTGGGATGGTCACATTTGCAGAGGGTTGTGTTGTCAGTTTCACAATAAATGTGGCTGTTCCGCCGGCTTCCGTTGTCTGCCCACTGATGGCACCAACGATGAAACCGGCTGTATCATCATCGATATTTCGAAGCGAGACATCAACTGGATTTAATCCGTGATAGTTCGAATCACCTGAGGTGGCAGCAGATAAAACGATTGTATATCCCTGGTTTCCGTCAATTAAATCATCGTTTACCCCGGTGATGGAAACGGTTTGGGCTGTATTCCAGTTCTGATCGGTGAAGGTTAAACCCAACGGAGAGACAATTCCTTCTCCTGTGTCGTCGCTCGATACGTCGATCTCAACATCAGCGGTAGGTTGAGATGCCAGTTTAACTGTGAACGTAGCCGTTGCACCAGATTCTGAGGTATCACCACTGATATCTCCAAGCACAAATCCTGCTGAATCATTGTCTATGTTGCATAAAGTGACGTCTGCGGGATCCAGTTCATCATAATCTGTATCGGAGCTGTTAGCGGCAGCTAAATCGATGGTAAACAGCTGATTTCCATCTGCCAGATTATCATCCACTCCAGTAACGGTTATCGTCTGTACCGCATTCCAGTTTTGGTTGGTGAATGTCAATCTGGACGGAGAAACAGTTCCTTCTCCAGTATCCTCACTCGATACGTCAAATGAGACATCACCAGTTGGTTGGGATGTAAGCTTGACTGTAAAGGATGCGCTTCCACCTGATTCTGTGGTGTTTCCATTTGGGATTCCAACCAAAAACCCAGCGCTTTCATCATCAATATTCGTTATTGAAACCACCCCGACATCCAAATCGTTATAATTTGAATCCGTTGATGTAGATTTTCCCAACACCACCTGATAACCCTGGTTACCGTCTTGTAGGTCATCATCCTTGCCTGTGACAGTTACGGTTTGTTCGGCGTTCCAATTTGCCGTGGTGAAGTTCAGGGTGGAAGGATTTACAGTACCTTCGGACTCATCCGAGCTGGATACTGGAATGGTTACACTGTCAGCTGGTTGGCCGGCAAGCTTAACTGTAAACGTGGTTGTTCCACCAGCTTCTGTCGTGTTCGCAGTTACCCCGCTTGTGGACGTGACGTTATTTTGAATACTTAAGATAAAACCCGAATTATTCTCTTCGGTATCTTCAGGTGTCGACGTTTCCGATTGGCAGCTGGAAAAGACGAGTGTCACAAAAAGTAACAAAGAGATGGTAATCAACAATTGTCGTTTCATAAGACTTCCCCACTTTTATATCTGTTAAGATTCAATTTCCATTCTCAGCGGATCCGGAGGATTTAACAAAAACAATAATCCAAATCAAAAAATTGATTCTTCCTGTCGCGGTTAAGCATATCGATGGAGATTCAAGCAAACAGTCGATGAGAATGGAACTTATTAAGTTTAAAAATGAGTTCGGTATTTGAAAATTCTAAGTGTGAACTTCATTTGCAGGCAGGGTATCAAATAACCCGTGGGGGAAAAATCGGAGGAAATCTTTAATTCTGATAGGGGTAAACCCCTAATTTTTGGAATAAATTTGGATTTAGCAACGTTTATTTGTTTATTGAAAGGTTCTTTTTATTTCAAGGACCGGTTTTGGAAAATAATTCACAAGGCGAACCATAAAAAATCAATCATCACTATCCTTTCCAATTAGACCGGATTGAAATGCATAGCGGACAATCTCTGCCATATTATTCAGCTTCAGT
>JANQEY010000263.1 GCA_028278125.1 bacterium
AAACAGATTATGAACATTCAATTCTTGTTGATAGTTTTGTTCCAAGAAGAGATTTGGGGGTTTAAAAGCAAAAATACGCTGTCCCCATGAAGCTTCTTCTCCGGCAACAATCAGGCAAAACGCAGCTACAATCAATGGTATTAAAAAGTATGGTGTAATGAGTTTAAGGCCATCTTTTCGACAGCTCCATAGATAAACAACAATAATGATACCGGAAATGGCAAAGGCATAAAAAGTAATCCATTCACCGATAAAATCTTCTTCCATTAAGGCAATATATGTTTTTGGATAAAAATACCCAGTGAGAACCATTAGTAAAGCCATGGTATCCAGAAGACAGATCCTGGGAAAGCTGTTGCGGAAATCTTTCTTGATTATAGCCCAGAAATGCACAAAAAGTAGGGTTAATAAAAAAATGATGAAGATCGTTATTTCGAATATATCCATATCCATCGTTAATTATCGAAACCTTTAGATAATTTCAACGCTATAATCTGTTTATTTTTCAAAAAAGGACGGGCAACTGCCAGAGAGGAGTTGCCCGTCCATGTTTTTAATATCATCTTTTCGGATGACTATTTCAGTTTGTTGTTAGTTTAAGGGTAGGCAAGCGAATTTGGCATTAACCAATGCACTTACCTTTAGGTTTCAAGGCTATCGTCTGCCCCATCTTCCCCTTCCCCTCTTACCTTTCTTTTTGTCACTGTCTTTGTCGGAGTCTTTATCATTCTTCCGGTCAGAATCCTTATCAGAGTCTTTGTCGTTCTTCCGGTCAGAATCCCTGTCGGAGTCACTGTCAGAATCCGAGTCAGCGTCATCATGGCTGCCTGCACAATAGATACCAGCCTTTTTCGCTGCTTTTTTTGCATACTCCCAGGCCTTGTGGTAATGCATAATCGCCAGGTAATACCTGCCGGCATCTCGATACGCATCGCCTCTCTCCATTTTAGCTTTTGCTTTGGAAAGGTATCGATTTATCATCTTAACCTTTCTCCAATGGAGATCCGAAAGATCCGCTGATTCTACATCTACGATGAGCGTTTCTGCCAGAATTCGATCCGCTCTTACCAGACGCTCTATAGACGCCTCAGCACAGGCCAGGGCTTCATCGCTCACATTATACTGCTTCCAATTACAATATCGCTTCCATTTATCACTATCGGAATCGCTGTCATCATCGTTATTGGGATTGAGTTTTAATAGAAGCATCAGTTTCGCAACTGCAAACCCCTCACCACCGTATACCCGGTGACCAAGCCTGCAATCCAGATGCGTCTCATCGAGCCAGTATCGAGGCTTAAGGCTTCCATTTATCCCATAGATAGCCCACTTAAATATCCTCGATTCATCCGTATGTTCCGTCAGACAACCCTTGGCGTTCTCTTTAATATCCTGAGGACCCTGAACGGTAACTGTCATTGTTCCTACAGTGACGTTACCGCACTCATCGGTCGCCGTGAAGGTCACCATTGTTGTCCCAACAGGATATACATCCAGCTCATCATTGACGATGGTTACCTCGCCACAGTTGTCCGTAGCACTTGCCACCAGTACGACTACAGTCCCTGCTGCGGCTTCCTGTTCAACAATGATATCTTCGGGAACCGTAAGTTCCGGAGGTGTGGTATCCTGCACCGTGATCACCTGGGTAGCAGAACTTTCGTTGCCGCACCTGTCTGTCGCCGTCCATACGCGTGTTAACGTGTAATTGTCAGGACAATCTCCGTCTGTTCGGGTTTCTACAAATGCAATCGACGGATCCGGATCACAGTCATCACTGGCCGTTGGAATTGCAGGGGCTGGAACTGCATCACATTCTACCGTCACATCCGCTGGTACACCCGCCAAAACCGGATCGGTCGTATCTTGCACCGTGATCACCTGGGTAGCAGAACTGCTGTTGCCGCATCGGTCGGTTGCTGTCCATACGCGTGTTAATGTGTAACTGTCCGTACAGTCTCCATCTGTTCGCGTTTCAATAAATGCAATCGACGGTGCCGGATCGCAATTGTCGCTGGCAAAAGGTGTTGCCGGGGCCGGAACCGCATCACACGAGACCGTTATATCACCGGGAACTCCGGACAGTACTGGTACTATCGGATCTACAACAGTGATGGTTTGAGTCTGTGTAGAACTGTTGCCGCTTGCATCTGTCGCCGTCCAGGTTCGCACAAGAATATAATTATCGATACAAGTGCCATCGATTCGTTCTTGGTTATACGTAATCACTGGCGCTAAATCACAATTGTCACTGGCTGTCGGTATTGCAGGTGCAGGAACTGCATCACA
>JANQEY010000264.1 GCA_028278125.1 bacterium
TGGAGCGATAAATCATAGGTGCCCCTAAAAACGCCCCTGTGTCCGACCATGTATTCAAAGTCTCATCACTTTCCGGAAAATTATCCGGAGCTGCATGAATGACATTAACACCATTTCCTCCAAGAATGGTGCTGTCAATAACTTCAAGTTTGGCTCTTGGATTGGAAGTGCCAATCCCGACAGAATAGTCAACGGTTAACGATTCATTTATTGTCACCGAATCATCCAATTGAATACTGCCTGAAGAATGCTCTGATCGTACCGGTCCTCTGATTGTGAGCGAATGATCGTCATTATCTCCCAGTATCGTGTTGCCGTGAACCGTAAGATCACCTGTAACATCTCCAGCACCTTCAGAATAAATAGTGCCGCCAACATATAAATCTTGGTTGATTCGGACACTTTCCTTGACATGAAGTTGTTCTTCCGGATTAACGTTCCCAATTCCGACTCTGCCCGTGCTGGTTAAAAGAACTTTTTGACTAAATGTCATCCCACTGAAATCTTGAGCTGTTCCGATTTTTAAATCATTGTTTTCCTTCCATACTAAACAAGGTGGTGATGTGTTCTGTCCGCTGGAGAATGCAATAAAACTATCTGCTCCAGGAGTGCTGATTCCTGCAACTGCCAATTCCGACACATCCCCTGAGTTTACTTCCAGTTTTGCTCCAGGCGTGCTAGTTCCCACTCCCAACTTGCCGTCGATTACGGCATCACCACTGACATGCAACGAATCATTGATTTCAAGGGAATCGGAAGTATGTTCCGATACAATCGTACCGTTGATAGTTATTGTGTCTTCATCCTGGTCTCCAAGCTTGATATCACCCGGGAGGTGATCTTCATCTTTGGCGATGACATCTCCCTTGACATAAAGTGTACCCCTGATCGTCAGGTCATTTTCAAATTCTGAGGCCAATGAAACGGTCAACTCATTATTAACAGTAAGTGGTCCGGTAATAGTATCTCCAGTCCGATTCACCTTGATCTGATTCAGCTTATCCAATCCGCTTTGAACGTTATTCACCCCCAGCATCAAATCAGTATTGTTCCCATCTATTGAGGTAGTCTCACCAACAAGGGGACGTTGATAAAAAGTTTCCTGAGCCGTATTTAAATTTGCATTAAATTCTATGGAAACAGCCAGTTCTTCATTGGATTCATTTAGCAATACAGCGTGCACCATTTGGTGGACCTGGGCAGGATCGATCCCAGGTTTCCAGTAACAGCTGGCAATCCCTTTTGAATCGGAAGTTGCAATGTAATCAATCGTTCCACCGCTGTCATCCGGTAACTGAAGAATTAATCCGTCTCCTTCTGCGACTCGAAAGAGAACCCTGGCATCAGGTAGGGGAGTAAAACCATTGCTTACCAGCACTTTTAACGGATAGGGCAGCACATTTCCGGGGTATGCTTCCTGGCCGTCGCCGCTCACATAAGAAAGCCTGCCTGATGTGTAGCGACAGTCGCTCAAGACTTCCCAGGTTCCATTCTTTTGTACAAAGGCTAAACGACAGAAGTGTCGGGTGACACCGTGGGATTCATCTGCGATAGGTTCTGATTGGTTATCGCAGGGCCACTCGATATTTTTGATAGCCGCTCTGGCTGGAATCAGCCAATAATCTCCGCTTTGAAAGAGCGTTTTTGCATCGTGAGAGAATTGAATTTCAATGCCTTCTTCAACAGCAACCCAAGTTGATGAATCTGCCGGTATGGTGATTTCACCAAAGTGATCTTCCATGTCCCACTGGCGTATTTTTGCAGTACCAATCGAAAAATCTGCGATTTTCAGGTCTGGTTCATCGGTATCGTGTAAAACTACATTTTCGGGATTTATGGTGATGGTTAAGCCTTCCACATCGAGTATCTGGGCTAATGCACCTCGCTTTCCAGCCAGTTCTAATCCATCATCGGTAAGTTCGATCCATTGGCCGGGTGTAAACTTCAGTACATCATCTTTTCCGGTCTGGCGAACTGTTAGAATATTTTGATCCTGATCCAACCACTCGGTAACCAGAATTCCGTTGTTACGCGACCATTTAAAGGTAGCCTCTCCAGGTAATCCGCCTTTATGGATTTCAATGCGATATAGCTGATTTTCCAGACGGGTATAACCACCTCGTGCACCGTAGCTACAAGGATCACTTACTATTTCATCAGATCTGGCCTGGGCCTTTAATTTCCCCCTGTTTTGATGCCTTTCTTTTAAGGCTAGCCACTCAGTGGGCTCTGAATG
>JANQEY010000010.1 GCA_028278125.1 bacterium
TGCTCCAGTATCCTTCGCAGGGCGACATCGAGTTGCTCCATGTCGCTCTCCTCCATGTAATGCCCCACCAGGGAGAACCATGGATCTGAGTAGGAAGGATCGAGCATTACCGCTCTTTCCAGGTATTGCTTCCCTTCCTCATTATCAACAGCTCCATGCCTGAGGATACCGGCAAGATAAAGAAGTGTTGGATTCGCGGGGTATTTTTTTAATCCAGCATTTAATAAAACTTCATAGTTTTCATGACCGGCATAACGCGCGGCATACATCCAGTTGGCATATGCGTTCTCTGATGGGAAATTTTCATAGTAAATCTTCCAGGCTTCGGCTAGTCCATTGTACACGACTTTATCATAAACAACTTCTCTTTTACTGCGTATTTCCTCTGGCCGAGCTATCTCTTCCACTGTCCGGGTGCACCCGATCAAAAACAGGGCGATTAGAATCGTTGCGGTAAAGACCCGGTTTCTCTTGCTGGATATCATTTTATTATCCCTCTATTTGCTTCTTCCCTCTTTATTGTATAGTCATCAAATGGTCATTTTGTTCATTTTCCTGGAGCCATTTGTAGGAGAACACCGTTCTCAGATGTTATCCGGTAGGAATTGAATTTATTCCTTGTATTTTTCCTGTCATGGTCTCCGATTCAGGCGTATATGTTTCATTATTTCAACCTTTAATTGTTATTTCTTAATTATCAACAATCCTTGTGCAAAAATCCACAATCTGCCTCTTCATTTAAAACAATAAATCCTTCGGTCAATCTTGATTTGTTATATTTAAGTTAAAGTTTTACGTGTAAAGAGTTTGCCGCGATTGTAACAAGCTAATAAGGTTAAACGATGCCAACATTAATCAATAAACCGGTCGAAGTTCGATGGAATCCTGAAAAACCTATTGATGATGTTAAGTATGTGGGTGAACCGGAAGTATCGGGCCAACTTCTTAAAGAAATCCATGAGATGAAAGCCCGGCTTGGTGTTGACACCCTGGTGCTGGGTCATTCTTACCAGCGAGATGAGGTAATCCAGTTTGCAGATAAAACTGGAGATTCTTTAGCTCTAAGCCAATTTGCTGCTGATTCGAAAAACATCAAGAACGTTGTTTTTCTTGGTGTTCATTTTATGGCTGAATCCGCTGATATGCTTACTGATCCGGACATTCCGGTTATCTTGCCAGATCTGCGAGCCGGCTGTACAATGGCGGATATGGCCCAACCCGAAGATGTTGAGGACAGCTGGAACCAGCTAGAAAACGTTATCGATACTAGTAAACTTGTACCAATTACATATATCAATTCATCCGCCGCCGTAAAAGCACATGTTGGTAAACATGGCGGCACAATCTGTACATCCTCGAATGCGCATAAAATTATCTCATGGGCACTGGAACAGGGCGAGAAAGTATTCTTCTTTCCAGATCAACACCTTGGGCGCAATACCGCCTATGACCTGGGAATCAGCCTTGATAAAATGATCCTCTGGGATCCGGAAGAACCTCTTGGCGGCCATGATGAAGAGACCGTTAGAAAAGCACAGATTCTACTCTGGAGAGGTCATTGCAGTGTTCACCAGCATTTTCAGCCATCGCATGTAGATTACTGGCGCAATAATCACCCCGATGTAAAGGTAATAGTCCACCCCGAATGTAGTTTTGATGTCGTCCAGAAAGCGGATTTCGCCGGCTCCACCTCATTTATTCAGAACAAGGTTCGTGAAGCAGAACCCGGGACAAAATGGGCAGTTGGGACTGAAAACAATCTTGTAGGACGCCTGGGTAAAGAAATGGCTCAAGAGGGTAAACAGGTCCACAGCCTTGCTCCTTATGCCTGTTTATGCTCAACCATGTTCCGCATTACTCCTGAAGCACTGCATAAATGTTTTTCGGAACTGTTGAACGGTAATTACCACTGGCAGGTAAAAGTAGAAGATGATATCCGTGAAAACGCGCAAAAGGCTCTTCAAAGAATGTTTGAAATCGGGTGATTTTAGCAAACTGAAGGTGATAATCTGAGACCGAAAAATATGACTAGGGAGATTTTTCCTCCCAAAATCTCTATCTGAAATCATTACCCCTGAAAAACATTTTATTTAGGAAATTGTTCGGGGGGCATGGTGTGAGTTAAATAGTCTCTCGCAGCCCTTGTCCATCATTTAGATACCCTCTATTTTCCTTCATGTCTCGTCCCGTCCGCATCCATATACCCGGATCAAATTACCTGGTACAACTCCGTTCACGTGCAGGTGTTCGTCTCTTCACATCAGAAAAAGATCGCCAACTTTTCCTCCAATGTATGAGTGATGCGGCAATCCCCGCGGGGGTAAATATTTACGCTTTTGCCCTGATGGAGACGTCTGTACTGCTTTTTTTAAAATCAGGTTCTACCCCTCTTTCGAAGTTTGTCCACAGGATGCAGGCCGGTTATTTCAATCGTATCAGGGTGTTACACGGACGATCACAGGCATTGGTTCATGACCGTCACCGCGAAATCCTGGTTGAAGAAGGGCCCCTGTTTCCCCACGTCGTCAGGCGTGTTATTCTTGCACCGGTAATCGGGGAACACTGGAGTAATGAAAGTGAAGCAAGAAAATGGGGTGAGATCAGCACAAACAGGTGGACATCCTTCCCGGTAGTCCTGGGAAGACTGGAGAATCCTCCCGGATTTGACCAGGACAGTATCCTGCAATTTTTTTCCCGTTTCGATTCTGAAAAACCGGCAGATGCTTTTTCAAAGTTCATCATCATGGGTATTAAAAAACCGGTCCAGGACATCCTCGATCATGTTGTCGCAATGAGCCTGCTGGGAAGCTCTGAATTTGTTCAGAAATACTACGAAGGTGCAAAAGGCAGGAAAAAGATCAAATCCGGGACAAAAAGATCACAATCTGAATCCACCAGGCTATTTGAGAGGAAATTTAAGAAGATAGTAAAAATTGTTGCCAAAGAATTTAAATCTTCACCCGATGAACTGACCAAAGCCCGTTCAAGGCACCCCGGACGGAAATTCCTGGTCGAACTGGCTATGCGCCATGTTCTCGATGAACGTGGGGTCACTTACCTTGGAACTCGCCTGAACGTATCAGGTAGCGCTCTCGCTCATCTCAGGAGGTCTTTTAATAAGCAGCTGGAAACCAACCCTGATATCTTCTCCACATTCACACGCCTTGAAAAGGTATTACTGGGTGATTAAATAATTCGAACGTCAAAAAGTAACCAGCCTGACACACTATTCCCATGGCAATACAGGATTGCTGCAGAAAAAAATAAAGCCGCTCGATTTGGAGCGGCCTTGAACAAGATAATTTTTAGATTAGAATTTTATGCAGCAAGACTTGGAACTGTTTCAGGAAGCCTTTCTTCCATCTTCTCTGCCAGTCCGGGTGCATACTTCTTTATCTGCAGATAAACACGACGTGCACGGAAAGCTGAAACATCCATCGGATCGCCGCCTCTAGATTTTGCAGCTAACAAATGGATCCAACATTCAGCAACTAACTTGCGTAAAAACTTTGCCGTTGACATTGCTTGTTCACGTTGATCTGGGCTTGTCCAGGGTAAACGCTTCGCCCAATCAGAAATACGGGATTCCCAATTCTTAAGATTATCTTCAATTTCTGATAATTTAGGTGCCCTGTAACGCGCCATATCAATTGTAGGGCTCATGATATATTCTCCTTAGAACATCAGAATTAATAAAAATCCAAAATTTTTGGCTCTTTAAAGAAGCCGCAAGAAAAGAATTTTTTTTTCAAACATCAAGTAGCTTACTCCAGGAGCTACCTGATTTGTTATTTTGTGTTACCTTCTTCCTGATTCATGTGCGAACTTTAAGGTTCTTATTTTTGCGAACCAGATTATCACATCTAATTTCTTCAACACTGTTTTCAGGATTTTTAAAGGCAACTTGTTTACGTCCTTGCTTCGTTAGTTAATTTAGCAATCACTGCACCTAAATCTGACTCTGGGAGCCCGAATTCTTCCAAATAATTAATAACATTACACTAAAGAATTGTTTTTACTTTAATGTTTTAGGTTATTTTGTATTAAAATTATTTTTTATCACGCAATTTAAATTAGTAAATCGTAAAAATGCTAAGAAACTGACTCATTTTCACAACCAGTGTCACAAAAAATATTGCACACGGTTTTTAGAATCACATATTGGCTGACTAGATACTTATCGCTCCGGATATTGAATAAACTTGTTTAATTGTTAGAACTCCCTAACCATTCATTAAGTTCCATTTTGCTCTTCAACGTATTAGTCAATTTGTGATATTAATAAAAAAACAAGGGGTAATAATTTCAGGTAAAAATGTTGATGAGTTTAATTGGAAAGCTGATTCCACTTGACTCAAACATTGATTAAACTTACCATATTCAGTATAAAATTTTCCCAAACGGAGGTATTTATGCCACGAAAAAAACGGTATCCGCACCGTGTGAAGTGCCGTGAAGGATTGGAAGTAGAAATCAGGCCTCTACGTGCCGAAGATGTTCCAGCGATGAGAGAACTACATAAATCGTTAGAGGAATCAGTCCGCGCTCTCCTGCGTGAAAACATTGTAAATCCGTATTATGGCCAAAGGGTTAAACGCCAGCTGGAGGATGACCACATATTGAGGCTGGTCGCCTGGCATGATAAAAAGATTGTTGCGTCATTGGCTCTGCACCGCGCCCGCGCAAGGTGGAGAAAACATACCTGTGAAATACGTGCCATCGTAAGACCGGACTTCCGTCGTTTTGGTATCACGATGGTATTAATTGAGGAATCTATTCCATTTGCCAAGGCAAAGGGAATCGAAAAAATATATGTGAACCTGATGCCTGAGCAAAAAGCTGCCATCAGCCTCGTCAAACACATCGGGTTCCGTCGTGAAGCGACTTTAAAAGATCATGTCAAAGACGAATACGGAAGCTACCACGATATTCGTACCTATTCTATTGACCTGGAAGCCGCACACAAGGCAATGGACGCATTGCTTGCTGACATGACAGGTTATAGTGGATAAATAAGTTTTGTAACATCTGCTCCATATTTTACTGGAGCAGATGTTTCCTTGCTAACACCTATCTATTCCAATAATATTTTGACAGCCATCTCTCCTTAGTCGTTAGTATTAGTTTCAAGCTGCTAATGGAGTTGACTTATATATCATATTTTGTATTATTGGTTCTGATTATCTTTATACCGTATTTATACCACAGGGATATGTATGCTGCTCCGACTCCGTATCAGTAACTATGCGTTGGTGGAAGATCTTCAGTTGGAGTTCGGCCCTGGTTTGAATGTAATCACCGGGGAAACCGGTGCCGGTAAATCTATCCTTGTCGACGCCATTTCCCTGGCTGCCGGCGGAAGACCCAAACCCGACAAAACAGCAAAAAAGTCAACAGAGATTGAGCTGGAATTTTCCGGTTCAAATAATTCTCCCGGTGATGATTTAACAATAAAACTGCGGCGTGAAATTAAACCGGGTGGAAAAACACAGGCTTTTATTGATGGAAAAAATTGTACGATAAACTCATTACGCGAGGAAGCATCTCTTCTAGTTGACTTGACAGCCCAGCGTGAAGGTGCAACATTACTGGACACAACTTCACACCTTCACCATCTTGATCGTTTAGCCGGCCTGGAAACCCAGTCACTTTCACTGGCGTCATCATTTCATACCTGGGAATCGTTGATCGCCAGGCAATCATCTCTTGATTCTAAAATTCAGCGACTGCGTGAGACTGAAGAGCTAGCCAAATTTCAACTGGAGGAAATTGAAAAATTCTCCCCATCCATCTCTGAAAACCGTGATCTTGACGCTGAAATTCGCTTGTTGGAGGGTGCTGAATCGGTAATAACCGGACTAACACAGGCAATCGATATCCTGGATCAGGGGGAAGATGCGATAACAGACCGTTTATCATTGATCACCGGTACATTAAAAAATCTCAGTGATATTGATCCTGCTTTAAAGGAAAGCAATGAATGGATCGAGAACGCTCTCGTTCTTATTAAAGATACATCCCGTGATTTAATCTCCCGTCGTGATTCCGTCCAGCTTGATCCCGAGAGGCTGGAAGAATTGAGGGACAGGCGGGGTCATCTTTCCCGGCTGATCAGGAAATATGGCGGTAGTATGGAAGCCCTGATGGAAACCCTTGAATCCCTTAGGAACCGGGAATCAGATATCACGCAAATTATTGAAGAAAGAAAAGAACTATCAAAGAAGATCCGGTCCCACCTTGAGTCGTGGGAGAAACAACTGGTAAAAATTTCTGAATCCCGTAAACAGGCAGCACCCGGAATTGCAAAGAATATGGAAATACTGTTGAAGAAAGTTGGTGTTGAGCACCCGGAATTTGTGGTAGCCTGGAAAGAAGAGGAAGGCCAGTTAATAGAATTTCCAAAATCAGGGGAACATCGTGTTGGCCCTGAAAATGGATGGGACCAGGTCGAGTTTTGTATATCATTTAATCCCGGGTATCCCGTTAAACCTCTTCAACACGTTGCTTCCGGGGGTGAACTGTCACGTGTTATGCTGCTATTGAAGGGAATGAGTCCACCTGAGAAGATGCCTCCTTGTCTAATTTTTGACGAGATAGATACAGGGATATCAGGGAAAACAGCTCGCCAGGTTGGTCTCAGGTTAAAGGAACTGGCAAAGGAACGACAGGTACTTCTTGTTACCCATTTACCTCAAATAGCGAGTTTAGCTGACCGCCATCTCGTTATTGAGAAAAAGCAGGAAACGTCGAGCACAACTGTAATAACACGGTCTGTTTCAATCGGGAGTGATGAACAGGTTGAGGAGATTGCCCGGTTAACGGGTGGAGAGACTGTAACTGAAGCAGCCCGCCAGGGTGCAAAGGAACTAATTGGAAATTCCAGGTAGATTCTAACAACTATTGAGGATATAGATAGAATGGACAAACTGGTTATCGAGGGAGGCGTTCCCCTGCAGGGTGAAGTGGCAATAGCAGGTGCTAAAAACGCCACACTTCCTCTAATGGCAGCCGCAATACTGGCGCCTGGCGAAACACGGATTCACAATGCCCCGGATCTTGTAGATATTAATACGATGGGCAGGGTTATCGAGCGGGTTGGGGCGAGTGTTGAACGTGATAAAGACACCCTGACAATCAACGCAACAAATCTCACGAGTGTTGAAGCACCCTATGAGCTGGTAAAAACAATGCGTGCTTCAGTTTATATGCTTGGTGCATTGCTTGGACGTGAGGGTAAGGCGAAAGTGAGTCTTCCGGGTGGATGCGCCTGGGGCCCTCGACCTGTAGATATTCATATCAAAGGTATCGAAGCGTTGGGCGCAAAAGTCGAGCTTGACAAAGGCTACATTATTGCAAATGCTGACAACTTGAAGGGAACAAACTTTGTCCTCGATTTTCCCTCGGTTGGTGCAACGGTAAACATCCTCCTCGCAGCTGTTCGGGCAGAAGGAGAAACCATCCTTGATAACGTAGCACGTGAACCTGAGATCACCAACCTTGTCCGGATGTTGAACCGGATGGGCGCCCGGATCGAAGGTGAAAAAACATCCACGCTAAAGATCGCAGGGGTAAATCAACTTAGTCCCATTGAATTTTCAGTGATACCGGACAGGATTGAAGCTGGTACCTATCTAGCCGCCGCAGGATTAACAGCTGGTGACGTACTCCTTAAAGGAGCTGAACCCGAACACCTGACAATGGTGCTCGCCAAAGCAGCCGAAACAGGAATCAAAGTTACTGTTACAACTGAAGGTATCCATGTAGTTTCTGACGGTAATCTTCGTCCAATCGATATTGAAACAGCGGTATATCCCGGGTTTGCTACAGATATGCAGGCACAGTGGATCGCATTGATGACCGGTGCACAGGGTGTAAGCCTGGTAACAGATACAATCTATACAGACCGTTTTACCCATGTCCCAGAGCTGGTAAGGCTGGGAGCGAGAATTTCCATGAAGGATAATGTCGCTCGGATTCATGGACCATGTAATTTAGCCGGCGCGCAAGTGATGTCCACAGACCTCCGTGCGTCAGCCTGCCTGGTTATCGCAGCCCTTGCAGCCAGTGGAAGAACCGACATCAGCCGTATCTATCACCTGGACAGGGGATATGAAAAATTTGAAGAGAAATTCGCTGCACTGGGCGCAAAGATCAAACGGGAACAGGAATAACATAATTCTAATAGATAAAAATCATTTCAATTCAGAATAATCACAAACAAAGGTTCAATGATGATTCGTGACCGTGTTCTTATATTAGTCCTGGCAGTTCTTTTAGTATCACTATTTTCACCTCTAGTCTCGAACGTTTCTGCTGAAGATCAGGGCGAAGAATTCTCTTTTATCGTCACTGCCGATATGCGTGAATACACCACGGGAAAGTACCAGAACTCCAATTATTTCCAGGGAACCTGCGAAGCGATAATGAAAGTTGGAAGAGGGGCTTTTATGATAAGTCCCGGTGACATCGATCCCCCGGAAGATGTTTACCAGATAATTCAGAATGTACTGGGAGAGGATTATACCTGGTATCCGGCGGTTGGCAACCATGAAGCTGAAACACCTTCGGACATGGAATGGCTGCGTTCGTTCCTGGGTAAAGGTGTTCCAAACCAGGTTCGGAGTGGTCCCATCAATTGCGAAGAGACAATGTATTCCTTCGATTATGGTAATACTCATTTTGTTGTTCTCAATGTTTATTACGCTGGTTTTTCTGACTCGGAAACAGATGGAAATATTTCACCCGAAATATACCGATGGCTTGAAAAGGATCTTAAAGAGAATAAAAAACCGAACATATTTGTTTTTGGACATGAACCAATAGTGTCGATTCCCGATGCCGATTCCGGCAGGATTAGACATGTTGGGGATAATCTTGATGCCCATCCCGAGTTCAGCTTCAAATTCCAGGAGCTGCTGATAAAACATAATGTGATGGCTTATTTCTGTGGGCATACACATAATTTTTCTTATTCCCAGATTAACGGGCTCTGGCAGATAGATGCCGGTCATTGCCGTGGCATTGGAGACGATGGTGCTCCAAGCACGTTCCTGAAATTTTATGTTAATGGCTCAAAAGTCCGGTTTGAAGCATACCGGACTGATAAAGATGATCCAACCTATTCGTTAAAACACTCAGTTACTATCCAGTAGTTTAATTGCGGGGTTGAATCAGATAAATTCATCTGTCATCCAGGAGTCTGGAATAGTCTCTCAATTAAAGCCCAGGCTCCTTCATCTTATCTCGATTTTTACCAGCCGATCCATTATATTGCGATACCCACTAAGAAAACACTGAGCGACACCTATGTTTATAATATACAACACTTAAATATATATAGTATCTTCTTGTTCAGGGGGAGTTTTCTGTCATATACTGAAGTTATTGTTTTTCTGTTTTAACTGTTTATTCACACTGGAATTATCCAGTCAGATTTTGACACCGTTTTATTTTATATCCTCTGTATTGGATTTCTCATGAGTTTTGTCCATCTGCACAACCATACCGATCATTCTTTTCTCGATGGTGCGACAAAAGTAACTCAACTCGCAGAAACAGCTTTAGAGATGGAAATGCCGGCTGTAGCAATTACAGACCACGGTAACCTCTGTGGTGCGATCGAGTTCTACCGGAGAGCGAAAAAGGTTGGAATTAAACCGATAATAGGCGCAGAATTATATATCACCGACGGCTCCCGTCTGGAAAAGGGCAAAGATTTATATGGTCATTCACGTGCCAGGTATCACCTGCTGCTTCTCGCAAAAAATGAAAGAGGTTATAAAAACCTGATGAAGCTTAGTTCAGCGGGATACCTGGAGGGTTTTTACCACAAACCAAGAATAGACTACGAACTCCTGCAGAAGCATTCCGAAGGTTTGATTTGTCTCAGTGGGTGTATCCAGGGACATATAAACCAGTCATACCTGATAAACGGGGAAGAAAAAGCGCGTGAACTGATTGAGCGTTACCAAACTATGTTTGGTGAAGATTTTTATTTTGAGGTGCAGAATCACGGGATCGAGGATGAAACCCAGATAACGTCGTTTTTGTCTCAGATGTCCCGTGAATACAACATAAAACTTGTCGCAACGAATGACACTCATTACCTGAAAAAAGAACATTCAATTCCTCATGACATTTTACTGTGTATCCAGACCGCCAGCGATCTGCATGAACCCAACAGGTTAAAATTTGACGGCAACCATTATTATCTTAAATCCCGTGAGGAGATGGCACAGCTTTTTCCTGATCATCCGGACGCATTGGATAACACGCTGGAAATCGCTGAAAAAGTAAATCTCGATTTTGATTTTACCCAGAAACATTTCCCGTTCTTCCCCCTGCCCTCTGAAGTAGGTTCTATATCTCATGATGAGTACCTGAGACAATTATGCGAGGAGGGTTTACCTCAACGATACAGTGAAATTACCGATGAAATCCGGGAACGTCTCGATACTGAGATGGAGATTATAACAAAGAAAAACCTTGCAGATTATTTCCTCATTGTCCGTGACTTTATTGCTCACGCCAAGTCAAAAAATATCCCGGTTGGGCCGGGCCGTGGCAGTGCTGCAGGTTCCCTGGTCAGTTATTTGATTGGGATTACGAATATAGATCCAATAAAGTACGGTCTCCTGTTTGAGCGTTTTATTAATCCCGAACGTGAGAGTTACCCGGATATCGACGTTGATTTTTCCGACATGCGAAGAGGTGAAGTAATTGAATACGTCAGGAAAAAATATGGTAACGATAATGTCTGCCAGATAATTACATACGGTCGGATGCTCAGCAAGGGGGTAATACGTGACGTCGGCAGGGTAATGCAGATACCGTTGCCGGAAGTGAACGCGATTACCAAGCTGATCCCCGATGGCCCGAGAGTCACCCTCAACAGTGCCTTATCGGATTCTGAGGAACTGAATAACCTTCTGAACAGTCGAGGTGAATACCAGGAGCTCCTTGAAAAATCACTGGTACTTGAAGGAACCATCCGTAATGCCGGTGTCCATGCCTGTGGTGTCCTGATAACGCCGGACGCTCTTACGGAGCATGTACCCCTCTACAAAGCCCCAGACGGTGAAGTAACAACACAGTTCGACATGAATAACGTCGAACAAATCGGTTTATTGAAGGTAGACTTCCTAGGATTAAAAACCCTCACCATTATTGAACGAACCCTTGAACTTCTTCACCGTGATGGTATAGAACTCACCCTGGATGAAATTCCCGTTGATGATGCTGCCACCTATGAACTGTTCAGTCGTGGAGATACAATCGGAATATTCCAGTTTGAATCGGGAGGAATGCGAGACAGCATTCGCAAATTAAAACCGGAGCGCCTTGAAGATTTAACAGCCATGAACGCGCTTTATCGCCCCGGTCCGATGGAGAATATTGGAGAGTTTGTCGCTCGAAAACATGGCAAGCAGAAGATAAAATACCTTCATCCCAAGCTTGCGGAAATCCTGGACGAGACATACGGAATTATCGTCTACCAGGAGCAGGTGATGAAGATTGCCAATATCCTTTCGGGAATGAGCCTGGGACGTGCGGATGTTCTGCGCAGGGCGATGGGAAAGAAAAAGCAGCAACTGATGGATGAACTGCAGCCGGAATTCATTGGCGGTTGCGAAAAGAACGGGATAAAGAAAAAGATTGCCCAGGATATCTGGGACTTGATCAACAAGTTTGCCAAGTATGGTTTTAATAAGTCCCACGCAGCGGGATATGCCCTGATTGCCTATCAGACAGGATATTTAAAGACACACTATCCTGCCCAGTTTATGGCCGCGAGTATGACCACCCGTCATGACAACACAGACGAACTGGTACTCTACCTGGAAGAGTGCAGGAAGATGGGACTGGAGGTACTTCCACCCGATGTAAACCAGTCTGAAGAGGATTTTACCGTTACCGAAGACGGCAAAGTTCTGTTCGGATTGGGTGCCATTAAAAATGTAGGTGGGGCTGCAATCCAGGCGATCCTTGGACAACGTATCGCCCAGGGAAAATTTAGTGACCTGTTCGACCTTGCACGCACGGTTGTTGAAACCCCACTTGTTAACAGGAAGGTGCTGGAAAGTCTGATCCATGCAGGTGCAACTGAGAGCCTGGAAGGTCACCGTGCGCAACAACTGGCTGTACTCGACCAGTCCTTAACATACGCTCAACAAATCAAGCAGGAACGGGCATGCGGACAGGTAAATATATTCGGGGAAGCTGATGGAACAAATTCTCTTCCGCGTCCTGAGCTGCCGGATATTCCCAAGATGCCTTCGAGACAGCGATTAGCCGCAGAGAAACAATTGCTTGGATTGTATTTCTCTGGGCATCCTCTGTTGCAATACAAACGTGAAGTGGAGTTTTTATCAAGCGCCTCAATCAATGATATCGAAACTGACAGTTACCAGAAACAGTCAGTCCGTATAGCGGGAATTTTAAATACTGTTTCTGCCAGGAAAACCCGCCGAGGACAGATGATGGCCAGGGGAAAACTCGAGGACCTGACCGGGATGATCCCGATTATAATCTTCCCGAACGATTACAGTAACCTGCAGAACAGGATAGTTGAAGATAAGCCTGTTCTTGTTACCGGTGAAGTTCAGCAGGATGGAGATAATTCGGAACTGTTTGTCCAGGATATCCAGCCTTTAAAAGAAGCTGCCATCAGGATGATCAAGGGAATTGAAGTACATGTTAAGGAAACAGTTGCCGGGAAAGCACTGCTTGACCTGGAACAACTGGTACGAAATAACACAGGTCAATCATTGGTCCAGATTGTATTTGAATCTGAGGAGGGAGACCACTACGTCACCACTTCAGACAGATACAAAATATCTCCGGAGCGTGAAGTATTGAATGATATTGAAAAAGTTACCGGGGAAGACACCATTCGTTTAATCCCGATCGGGTAGTTTATATTACGTGATGTTGAAGGAGCCCGATTTGAGGAGCCCGTTAATTTTTTATACAAGAATCTAAATTTATTCTCGTAGACGGAAACGCAATGAATCCCAAGAAAAATAAAACCACCTGTTATTTACTGATAATATTCTTGCTTGTATGTTTTCTCAACTATCCCGGATATGGAAATCAAACACCCGTTTCACCGATAGATACCCTGGAATACCTCGAGACTCGTGAAAAGTTGATTAACCTGGATAAAAGTTATCGATTATCATCCAATTTGTCTTTATCCCCCGAGGAAATCTCAGCTGATTCAATATTATCAGTACTAAAGAATCCTTATTTAAATCTACCAACATGGCAATTCCCACCGGCGAATCTATTTCACCTGGTAAAAGCAGAATATGACACTTCCCTGTTATTAAACTTCGTAAAAAGGCTGCCCAAGGGTGGGATACTGCATCTGCATCCCTCTGCCACAGGTCCAATTGATCTAATTATTGAGGCGACCTATGATTCAGGCGCCTATCTGTACACCGGCCCCGATGCCAGGAGACTGCCAAACTGGTCCCTTGCCCATGGAAGCCTCAAGCCTGATGGGGATACCTGGATTAAAGTCAATGACTTGAGAGCGAAATCCAGCTCGCCCGTTGAATTTGACAGGGAATTAAAAGAGAAAATTACTATTGGCGCGGAAGATTACGGTCGTGGTGATATCTGGGACGAATTCGAAAAGAATTTCTCACGAAAATGGAGACTCCAGGCATACTGGCCAACCTACTGGAACTTCATGGAGCAGACATGTTTCACTTTAGCAAAGGAAGGTTATCAATACGCTGAGTTCAGGACATTTGTTGGTGAACGGCCTTACACAGATGGAACTAAAAAATCGCCCGAACAGGTAGTTGAACGCTGGATTGAACTACGTAACAAAATAAAAGAATCATATCCACATTTCGATTTTAAACTGATAGTCGCCGCCAGCCGTTGGTCATCACCGGAACAGGTGCTTCCTTATGTCTTGAAGGTTGTGGAATTACGTGAAAAATACCCGTCGATGATAGTTGGATTTGACCTTGTCAGTGAAGAAGATAAAGCGCGAACCAACCTGGATTTTCTCGAACTTCACAAAGAGATAGTGTCAGCCTGTAATGAAAAGAATATAAAACTGCCATTAATCCTTCATGCCGGTGAATCCAACAGGCTGAACAATGAAAATTTATATGATGCTGTCCTGTTAGGTTCTAAAAGAATCGGTCACGGATACGCCCTGGTCAGGCATCCTGAATTGATGGATATGGTTATCAAAAACGATGTCTGCATCGAGGTTTGCCCGATTTCTAACCAGGTGCTGGGATATATTAATGATCTTAGAAATCATCCGGCAGTTCAATTCCTCGCCAGGGGAGTTCCTTTTGTGATAAGTTCCGATGATCCCGGTTTAATGAGGTATACCAGTACTTATGACTGGCTTGTAGCACTATTGGCCTGGGATTTATCGCTTGCAGACATTAAACAACTGGTTCTAAACTCATTCAATTACAGCATGATGAGTACTGAAGAGAGAAAAGAAGCACTGGAAGTTTGGAACAAAGACTGGCAGGTTTTTGTTGACTGGATAAATACTACCTATGTAGATGTAAAGATTGAAGATTCAATTCAAGAATCTACCGGGGGAGATTACAAATAATAATTAATTCTTCTGGCTTTCCCTGAACGACTTCCACAATTCTATAAAAGCAAACGGTTGAGTTATAAACGTCCTGAGTACTATTTTTTTCAGTGACCGATTTTCGACCGGGATTTTTTCAAAGAGTTTTGCCAGATTGTTCAGCTTTTCATCACTCTGATTAAATACCATATCCCGGTATTTATATAATCTCCGGTGCAGATTTCCGAATTCTTTGTTAACCTGTATTGAATATCTTTCCAGTTCCTTCTTTGATACATCGTTTTTCAGAACAGCTTCCGCGGCAATTTGCCCTGCCTGTTGTCCAGCATAGAGGGCAGTATGTATACCTGCACCATTTATCGGGTTGCAATGTAAAGCAGCATCACCCGCGATTATTATCCCGTTTCCAACTGGTGAAGGAATTGGTGCTGCCATGGGAATCCCGCCACTGGTAATTTCTTTTATTTTGCTGTTGGGAAATCGCGATTGGACAAACTCTTTCAACAGGTTTGATGATGTACCCTGTTTGTTATTAGACACCGGAACTCCAATACCGACATTTGCCTTCCCATTACCATGAGGAACCACCCAGGCATATCCAAACGGTGCTATGTTTTTTCCCCAGTAGAAATGACCAGCGCCTTCATCAATGTTAATGTCTTCAACTATTGCTCGGGCCGCGGACCACGTATCGTTACGCGTGACTCTTTGATGGATTCCCGCCCAGGTTGAAATTGACGATCCGAATCCGTTTGCGCCAATTACTACTTGAGATTTGTAATATTGTTCTTTGCCATTTCTCTGGCATTTTAAGCCTGTTACCCTATTTCCTTCCGTAAGCAAACCGGTTGCTTTTGTGCTTGTTAGTAACTCAGCTCCGGACATTTCAGCATCTTTAGCCAGTTGACGATCAAATAGTTTTCGATCTATAAAAAGTCCATGGTCCCTGTCGGATCGAATTTCGATAGGTGTCCCGTCAGGAGCGTACAAAACCGCCCGGCTGACCCTGTTTTTAATCCAGTCACTTGATAGATCTACATAAGGTTCCAGCAATAACTCAGTAGATATACCACCACATCTTTCAGCCAATCCGGGGGATTTCTGTTTTTCTAGTAGTAGAGTTTTTGCACCGGCAGAAGCCGCGATTTTAGCGGCCGTACTACCAGCCGGACCTGCGCCAACTACTATTATGTCATATTTCAATTCTTGCATTTTTACCATGAGTTTAATTGGTTCTGAAAAAAGTACTTCTATAATATCACGTTTTACAAATGATTAACCGTTATAGCTCATTTACCATTAAGAAACCCGACTTGCGAGTCAAGTCGGGCCACCCATCAGGTAAATATGCTACTTTATCAATTTACGATTTAACAAACTGTCCAAAACGATCAGCCCGTCTGTCTTCTCCACCTTCCAGCACTCTTTTCAGGTTATCCATGTAAAACTGCCAGCCGGATAAATGTCCATGGCGAGCTTTCTGCCACTCCTCAGATTCGCCCCATCCTTCATGTGTAAGCACAATTTTAACGCCCTCTTCAGCCGGTTCAAGGGAAATCCTGACAATTGTCCTGACATTTTCGTCATCAACTTTTAAACCACCCCATTCAAAGGCAATCTTTTCATTGTTAATAAACTCAATATAGCGTCCATACCTGGAATGATTTCTCTCCGGATCAACTTCTGATTCCCATGATATATTAAAACCACCGTCGATTACCGGGTTAGTTTCACAACGAGAGAAAAACCATTTTTCCATTTCTTCACCAACTGTCAGGGCACGGAAAGCTTTTTCAACTGGCACTGATATTATTCTCTCATGCACAACCGGCTGAGTAAGAACATCACTCATTTTGATATTCTCCAAATTTAACCGATATCCAGTACAAATAAATATTGCATCATTCAAATACATATTGAAGTTAATTTGTTTATAGAAAATTTGAAAGCTATCTGCTCTCGAAAACAAAAAAATGCGAAATTATTTAAGGAATATATCTTACTGTTTCAGGGCAGGCGGGACATCAATATTCAACGGAGTAAAAAAGAGGAAGGCAAGTCATCTGACTCACCTTCCTCCCTATTTCGGGCAGGATATTTATGATTCAATGAATCAAAATATCCTGTTCAGATCTTATCTGGTTTAGTATACGTACTTCACCGGACGCTTGATCATTTCCCAGCCACCTTCGGGTGACCACTTCGCGTTCATGAACGCCAACCAGTTGTCATTGTCAATGGTTGGTGTGTCACTGCGATAGTAGTATCCCGGCCAGCGGGTTTCTTCACGAGCGAGCATGGTGTGAACGTGTACTTCAGCCTGCCACAAGCGCTGTACGTTTTCCCAGACACGCATCAGTTCATGCAGGTCTTCAGCGGCGAGTTTCTCTGAGTCTTCCTTGAGAACTTCGAGCAGCTCAAGAGCTTTTTCAAGCATCGGCTTGTTGGTTGTGAACTGAGCTGATACACCGGCGGCGTACTCGTCCATGATCTTCTGCAGACGGAACATGAACATTTTCGGACGCATGTATTCCGGGTTGATGTCGGGATCACTGGTCTTTCCGCTTTCAGCAGCAAACAGATCGAGTGGAGCAAGAAGTTGTGCTTTGTGATCTTCAATCTGTGCATCATTGACACCGACAAAGTCTGGATTGTCGACTACGTAAGCAACAGCGGCTTTACCGGCAATACGACCTTCAGCGTGTGAACCTGAAGAGAACTTGTGGGAGCTTGCACCGGAAGCGTCACCAGCTGCGAAGAGAGCAGGAACTGTTGTCATGTTGTCATAACCCCAGCAGTACTCATCTTTCGTGGCATCGCTCTGGATGTCCGCAGGACCGGAAACCCAGCAACCGGAGGCGCCGGAGTGTGAACCGATGAAGTAAGGTTCAGCAGCGGCGATCTCGGATGATTTTTCTTCCGGCTGGACATTGCTACCGGCCCAGAGGATAGCCTGGGAGATAGTCATGTCAAGGAAGTCTTCCCAAGCTTCTGACTCGAGTTCTTTCAGTTTTTTCTTGTGACCCTTAGGATCATCTTTGTATTCATCAGCGATCTTCTGGAGGGCTTCTTCGGTCCGCATATAGATCGGGCCTTTACCTTCCATGATGTCGAGCATACCGAGGTAGTTACGGAGGTTAGCCGGGATCGGTTTTACCTTACCGTAAGGAGCCCAATTCTCGAGTTCAGGACGACGGTCAACCATATATTCACCACCAAAGGCGTTGGTTGCACGTGATTTGAAGAGGAGGAACCAGGCGCCTACCGGGCCATAACCATCTTTAAAGCGTACAGGAATAAAACGAACTTCCTGGCATGTCTGCTCTGCACCTGCTTTAGCTGTGAAATATGTGGAGGAACCGGTGTTCCATGGCGGATACCATGCACGACCGAGACCTTCACCTGTGCTACGGGGCTTAAAGACATGAACAGCACCACCCATACCAACGATGGTTGCTTTTGCTTTAAATACGTAGAATTTTTCTTCACGGACACTGAAGCCGGTTGCGCCAACGCATTTGCCGTCTTTCATGAGTGGTTCTACGATGAAGATACGTTCGTAGATTTCGCCCATGTCGCCAAGAGCGACAATAGCATTTTTGGCTGCTTCAGCAACGACGACCTTGTAGGATTCACCGTTGATCATCAGCTGCCAACGACCTTCGTGTACGTAGTTACCATCATCATCTTTCCAGATGGGGAGACCCCATTTTTCGAAAAGGTGAACTGAGGAATCAACGTGACGTGCGATATTGGCAACGAGATCTTCACGTGTAATTCCCATCAGGTCATTACGAACATAGTCAACATAATCCTCGACAGTATTGTTGCCTGATTTCAGGTCAACATACTGGTTGATTGCTGAGAGACCCATTGCGACGGCGCCGGAACGATCGATGGCAGCCTTGTCGACGAGGGTAACTTTAAGATTATGTTGTTTTGCCCAGTGAGCGACTTCAACGGCCGCACCGCACATGGACATACCGCCGCCCAGAATCAGGACATCGGTTTCAACTGTTACAGTTTCAAAATTAGGCACTGGACGTCCTCCTTACTTTAAGGTGTAAAAGTCAGATTCAACGGAGGCCGGTTCAGTAAAGAGTACTGGGCTCTTCAGGTCGGTGGTACCAGTTTCATAGCCACCGTCCGGCACTGCTTTTCCTTCTTCCGTGGTCCTGATCGGGAACTTGAATCTTTTCAACATTCCATTACGGAACTTCACGGTCCACATAATGCTGTCACTTCCGCGCATCGGAGTAACCGCGGCGCCCATGGGTACAAAGTCTGCATAACCACGGACTTCAACGGCCTGCACTGGACAAATCTTTACGCAATTGTAGCATTCCCAGCACAGTTCGGGCTCCCGATTGTACGCCTTCTCGATGTCCTTGTTGAGGACCATCAAGTTGTTCGGGCAAATGTGCTGGCAAGCTGTCTTATCCAGCGCTTTGCACCCGTCGCACTTATCTGGGATTACAAAACTAGGCATGAAACCCTCCTTGGATGATCTGGATACCGCCACAGCGGCATCCCCCATTAGAATTTTACTTCTTGTTCTTTTTTGTTAATCGTTGCTTTTTTTACGATCAACTTCTTGATCGCCGGGCTAAAAGAATTATCCCGGCATCTTTTATTTTTGTTTTTTACTTACGTGCTGATGTATTATCCATACCGGTTGAGGCACGGTGTTCCTTGATCTCGACCTTGTCAGTCAATCCTTCATAATACTCGACGAGGATCTTGAGAACTTCCGGACGGCTAAATTCAGCAGGAATATCCTGTACCTGGCCTTCGCTGAGCATTTTGCGGAGCTTGGTTCCGGAAAGGAACAAGCGGTCTTCTTTGTTGTGCGGGCAGGTCTTCATTGAAGCCATACCGCCGCACTTGTAGCACCAGAATGTCCAGTCGATGTTGAGGTTTGTACAAACCAGGGCGCCTTCCCACAGATCATTAAAGATTTCCTGGGCATCGAACGGTCCGTAATAGTCACCGACACCGGCATGGTCCCGGCCGATGATCATGTGGCTGCAGCCGAAGTTCTGGCGGAACAGGGCGTGAAGGAGACCTTCACGAGGGCCTGCATAACGCATATCCAGCGGGTAACCACCGGCATGTACGTTATCTTTTACGAAATAGTTATCGACCAGGGTATTGATGCAGTTTACACGAACGTCCGCGGGAATGTCACCAGGTTTCAGCTTACCAACCAGCTGGTGAATGAAGATACCATCGGAAACTTCACCGGCGATCTTGGCGAGGTATTCGTGACTTCTGTGCATCGGGTTACGGAGTTGCAGGGCTGCGACTGTACGCCATCCACGTTTGTCAAATTCTGCGCGGACTTCAGCGGGACGCTGGTAAATTCCAGCAAACTCAGTCGGGAAATTACCCTCAGAAAGAACCTTCACCGGACCGGCAAGGTTAACTTCCTTCTGATCCATAACCATCTTGACACCGGGGTGCTCTGTGTCGGTTGTGGTATACACATGCTTGCATTCGAAATCTTTATCGATGGTATACTTTTCTTCAACCTTCATTGTCCCCATGATCTCGTTGAACTCATCGGACCAGAGAGCAACTTCTTCACCGATCTGAATAGAATCAGCAAGGTCTTTGTCAGCAGAAAGAGTTACCGGGATGGGCCAGAAAGTGCCGCCGTAAGTCGGCATTTTCATCTCGGAACATACATGTTCCCAGTCTTCTTTTCCCATGAATCCCTTAATGGGTGTAAATCCACCAATTCCCATAAAAATCAGGTCACCGGTCTCACGAGATGTCATCGGGACCTTCTTTAATCCTTCCGCCTTGTTAAGCTCGGCTTCTTTCTCGCTGCCTTCAAGCAGAAGAATTACCAGCTCATCACTTCCATGCGGCGGAACAAGCTTTGATGCCATGTTTTTTCCTCTTTTATGGTTAACGATTTAAGCTTTTATAGCTTTATCTTTTATTCACTTACATTTTAAACGGGTTAGGACCTAGCTCCATGATTTCTTCAGCGTAATCATCAAGCAGCTTTGGAACTTTTTCCCAGTCGTCGATAGAAACAGACATCACCTGGACTCTTTCCTCTTCCAACGCCATCTGCTTCAGTTTTTCCTGGACATTTTCCATACGGTACTCAGCCAGTTCACTACCACGGACAAAGTGGCACTGGTAATCATCTCCATGTTTACAGCCAACGAGGATGATTCCGTCAAAACCAGCGTCAAGACAGTTAGTGATCCAGACCAGGTTTACGGAACCGAGACACCTGACAGGCAAAATCCGAACCCAGGGATTCCATTTCGTACGCTTCTGAGCGGCGGCTTCCAACGCGGGTAAAGCGTCATTTTCGCAGACAAAAGCAAGAATCCTCGGCTGCTTTTCATCATCGTCATCGAATTCTTCCCATTCGGGGAGGTCATCGAAGCACTTGATCATATCGTTACCCATCGGGACACTGTAATTATTAAAGTTGATAATTCTTTCAGGGCATGCACCCATACAAGTCCCGCACCTGCGGCAACGGTCGGTATTCGGTTTTGGTGTTCCCTTGTCGTCTTCGTCCAGGGCTCCG
>JANQEY010000048.1 GCA_028278125.1 bacterium
CTCATGTTGATATCAGGATTTACGACATACTGGGACGTGAGGCTATCAGCCTGCTAAACGAAGAAAAAATCGCTGGGACTCACACGATTAATGTAGATATGTCTGATTTCGCATCGGGGATATATTTTATCCGGATGCAGTCTTCACAGTTTGAGTCAATTCAAAAATTACTACTTGTTAAATAGGAAGAGTTTGACGGCAGGTAAGATTATAAAAAAACGGGATAATTAAATGCGATTATCCCGTTTTTATTACTTTTAGAAGGAATATCCAACAGAGCGACAGAATTTATTAATTCTTGCTCCAATAGTTAGAGACTCTTATCTTTGGATATAAATAAAAAAATCCAATAACGACGAGGTTGCCATGAAAACGCTGACGTTGCTGCTCGCACTGCTGCTCTTTGTACCCTTCGCAGTTGCCCAACCATTGCCGGATTGTTACCACACGATCGCTGAAGTATATGACATGCTATTCACCATGCAGGAAGAGACAGATCATCCTGAGCGAATA
Organism: bacterium; assembly: GCA_028278125.1. The sequence continues at coordinate 514 of JANQEY010000048.1, forward strand.
AAAATTGATACCCTTGGTTACAGTCCTATTGAAGAATGGCCAATCTATTCAGTAAAAATATCTGATGACGCATATACAGATTACGATAGGCCGGTTGTAGCAGTTTTCGGTCCTCTCCATGCTGAAGAAGTTTCCGGTATGGAACTGGTTATGCAGGCTATGGATACGCTTTTGAACAATCCTACACCTGAATTCCGAACTATTCGTCAAAACTTGGAAGTATATTTTGTCCCGACACAAAATCCTGATGGTGTTGACGTCGTTTTCGGTGAAAGTGATGATTGTATTCACGGTGCTGACATTTCATTCAGGAAAAACAGGCTGGACGCTAATAATAACGGTTCATTTGATTACGAGGTCGGCTGGGGAAATGATATCGATGGTGTCGATCTAAATCGTAACTTTGACATTAATTTTTTCCACGGTGATACCTTGTTGCACCTTCACAACGAGAACGAACCCTATGATTATTACATGGGCGAATACCCGTTCAGTGAAGTCGAAACACAAATAATGCGTGATTTTATCCGGGAAATCCGTCCTCTCTTCAGTATTACTTATCATGATTCACGTACCGGTAATTTTTCACGCAAGATCATGTTCCCATGGGCATGGAGTACTGACGATACTTTAGAGCGCAGAAGCCCGGATTTCAGTGTAATGAACAATATCGCCAGCCTTTATGAAGCAAAGATTGAGGCTTTCCCGGGTTTTGAACCGGCAGGTTCCGGTGGTCGTAATGGGAAAATGCACGACTGGATGTATGCGGAAGGCGGTTGGGACAATATGCAGACCGAATTGCAGGAAAACCAGCCCAGCTGCGAATCTCTGCAATCATACATAAATGAAGTGATGCCATCAGTCTGGTACCTGATGCACCGGGCTTACGCAAGCGATGTTTATATCGCTGATGGTGAGCGTGGTCATGTTAAGTTTATCGTAAAGGATGAACAGAGTAATCCACTCGTGGCAGAAGTAAAACTCCCAGAATACCACGATGGATACCTTAAACCGCGTATGACTGATCCTGTATGGGGCGTGCATCGCCGTCCCCTACTCCCCGACCTGTACCAGGTTGTTACACGGGCCTGGGGTTATGCTCCTGATACTTCACAGGTTTCAGCGCATGAAACTTTGATCGCTGAACATCACGTCACACTGACAGAGCTAAACCATCATGGCGTAAATATCCATTTCCAGGACGTTGGAGGAAATGACCTATCGGGCACCATAGTAATGAAGTATGAAGACTGGTGGATTGATACTCTGGAAGTTGACCCGGGCTGGTCATATATGTCCTGGCCTGAAGGGCATTATGAAATTGAAATGTGGTCGGAAGATTATGTCCCTTACAGGATAGAATGGGATCATACCGAGGATGTTATCTTTAATCCAAACCTGATTGAAATTGTTGAAGAAGGTGGAGAAGCAACACAGGTATGGAAGGATGAATTTGAGACGGGAGATATACCCGCACGCTGGTCATCTGAAGGCGACTTCCCCTGGGTATATACTTCCCTTGATCATCACGGCGGTGATCATAGCCTGAAGAGTGACAACGAAACATTTATTCCCCTTGGCGAAGATGGAACTTTAACTCTTGAGATAGAAGTTCCTGAGAACGATGAAACGTTGACCCTGATGGGCTGGCGTGCATATGAACTCGAAGCTGACAGAGATTTCTGCACCATTGAGCTGAGTACTGATGGTGAGAACTGGTCTGAACTTGAACAATTGAGTGGTGAATACCGCTGGCACCCATTCTTCTATGACCTGCGTGAATACAACGACGCCGAGACGATCTGGATTCGTTGGGCGATCACTACAAGTCCATACCACAACGATCGTGGGTTGTTCCTCGATGATATTTCCCTGCAGGCTTCTGCTGATTGGTACAACGATGCAGCTGAAGATGTAGTTATTCCCGGAACATGGGCGCTTCACCCGGCATTCCCGAATCCGTTTAATCCCACAACCAGGATCAGCTACGAAGTGGCTTCAAAAGCATTTGTTAATATTAACGTTTATGATATCCTGGGACGTGAAGTGATGAACCTGGTGAAAAGGGATGTTATCGCCGGTAAGCACATTGTTAATGTTGACATGTCCGATTTCGCGACAGGTATTTACTTTGTCCGGATGCAGACTTCACACTTTGAGTCAATCCAGAAGGTTTTACTGGTTAAATAGAAGAGATAATTAGATTATTTATCAACCCGGGAATAGTATTTCCCGGGTTTTGTATTTATAGCCGGTTATGCAGGCAAACCAGAGCTATCCTGTTAAAAAACAGCTATCTTAGCATATATTTCAATTATGTCAAAAAATGCAGTAAAACAGTAAATTAACTGCTTTGATATAGAACCAATCCGCGAATTAATTATACAATAACTGTATCATATTTGACTTCAGAAAAAACGTTAATTAGTTTATTGTATCGTCAAACTATCTAGATGTCCTCAAGCTGTTCTCTTACAGGAGCGCAGGATCATGCGTATCACGGCTATCATCAGCTCCCTCTCTCTTTTTTCCAATGTCAATATCAATACCAGGGATATTATACGACTCTTATCAATATTTCTGTTTTATCAGATCATTTTATGTTTCCTTCCCCAAAATACATTCTCTGAAACCGAGGTCAGCGGTGAAGTATCCGGTACTTGGAACCTTGAAGGCAGTCCATATATAGTAACCGGTGATCTCCTTATTCCAGTTGACAACACCCTTTTTATCCAACCCGGTGTAACGGTTGAATTCCCAAACCAGAATGAGAACAGGTTTGTATTCAACGTTCACGGTACTCTTGAAGCCTTGGGAACCGAAGAGGACTCCATCTACTTCCTCAGCCAGGACTCAACCTTCCGAGGATTCAGTGCGGAAGATGATTTCGAGGGAATGCGTCTGCACCTGGAATATTGTGTAGTTGATTCGACTGATTCGCTGATAAATGTTGAATACTCCTCGTCAGTAGTGCTTCGTCATTCACG
>JANQEY010000095.1 GCA_028278125.1 bacterium
TAACACTTAAATATGATTTCCTGGATACACAAATCTTTCTACATGGAAGGATAGACGGATACTGGGAAGAAGATGACCTTGTTATCATTGAAGAGATAAAGAGCATTCAGTACGTTTTGAGTGAAACACCTTCGCCGAAACACTTACAACAGTGCGAATATTACTGCCTGATGTATAAACTCCTCTTTGATAAAAATGTCCGGGGGTTGCTTACCCGGATAGATATAAAAAGTGGTGAAATAAATGAGACAACTGTTCCATTTGATCTACAATCGGTCAAAGATTCGCTGGAAACTAAGCTGTCGTTGATTTTGCAATACCTACGTGATGATGCAATTCTACTTGAAAAACGAAGTAAAAAAGCTCACCTGGTAAAATGGCCATACCCGGACAAACGTCCTGTCCAGGACAAAATTGAAAAATCAGTCGAATCGGCTTTAGAAGCTAATCATAATCTCCTGCTTGAAGCTCCTACGGGATGTGGGAAAACTGCACCGATATTACTTACCGCGTTAAGATGGTGTATAAAAAACAGGTACCGCCTGGCATATGCGACCTCGAGAACTGCTCAACAGGAAGACAGGGTTAAATTACTCGAAAAATCAGGTGCGACCGATACGCTGGGCAGAGTTATTGTACTGGGTGCAGCGGATAAATTATGTAGTGATCCATATTGCGAATGCAGAGATAGCAATAATTTAAGACAGCAGCATAGATATTCGAGATGCGAATGGATGGATGACGCCTGGAAATCCAGCAAGGTGCTTTCTCCGGAAATTCTCAAATCTCTGCAAGATGAAAGCGGAATTTGCGCAAGAGACATGCAAAGAACCTTAGCTGGGGAAGCTGATGTAATCATTGGTGATCAGAATCTTCTAATCGACCCGTTCATCTATTATTCAGGCTGGTTCAAGGATAATAAGGCATCAAATGGAACATTATTGCTGGTTGATGAAGCACATGGAACACCAGATCGAATCAGGGACAGGTTTTCAGGAAATATATCCCTAAGGAGGGTAAAACATCTCCTGGAAGAACTTGATCAAGCTGATAATCTGTTCGTTGATGAACTGAGATCCTATTTAACTGAATTGATGGATCGATTAGTAGAATATTCCAGTGACAGATCAGTCGAAATTGACACCCACCTCGAACGGCTGGATACCGATTTAAGCGAGTTTTCTGATGTAATTTTACCAATCGCACATGTGACCAGATTTCTTAGTGACTTGAATCTATCCAGGAGCAGCTATGAACAAACAGTTGATTTTTCACATGTTGAAATTGTGATCGATGATTCCAATGATCATGGATTTGGTAAGATGTCTGCATATGCAGTTTATTTTAACCATAACACCTGTTCGATCCACTGGGAACTGGTTGATCAAGGGCGGTTATTGGCAAATAGATGGTCTGAGTGCCAAAGTGTAGTCGCTTTTTCCGCTACCCTTTCCCCCATTGAAGCTGCTCTCAGAAGGCTCGGATTCAAACCAGAAAATACACAATTATCCGTTATTCCCAGTTTGTTCAGCGGCGATCAACAATTCATCATCCGTTACTCCGGTATATCAACCAAATACAAAGACAGAATATCCAGCTTAATCCCTCTATCGAAAGTACTCATCTCTGCTGCAAAATCGACTGACTCAACGAATCTTGAGAAAAAAAACTGGGCTGTATTTTTCCCCTCTTATGGTTATATGGAATCGGTTTATCCATTATTGCAAGTCGAAAAAGGGATAAAAGTAATCCTGGCAGGTAAAAACACACCATTTCCCCTGATTAAACAAATAGTTTCAGATCAAGATGAACAACCTGCACTGATTTTGATGCCGCTTGGTGGTCAACTGGCTGAAGGAACAGGTCTAGAATCGTTGAATCTTGCTGGAATAACAATTGTCGGTCCCGGTCATCCTCCAGTCAACGAAAGAAATGAATTAACCCGGGAATGGTATGATGAACATGGCGAGGATGGATATTTATATGCTTATACATATCCCGGATTAACAAAGGTCATCCAGGCATGTGGTCGTTTAATCAGATCCGAATCAGACAGGGGAATTATTTTACTGATAGGTAAACGATACTCCGATCCTGATATTGTAGATATTTTACCTGAAATATGGCATGATTCAATTATCGTTAATGACAGAAAAAAACTGGAACAGGTAATACAAAAATGGTCAATTTCCTGATAATTTTGCCGGCATCTCCATTCTACGACAATCTGAATTTCGACATGACATGTTGATCCATATATCTTATCTTATACGTCGAACTAGTATTCACATTACCTGATTGGGAAGAGAGATGAAGAAGTCCATTTTACCACGATATTTACTAGCATTGTCCGTAGTTTTCATAGTTTTGAGTGTGTCAGTTCTATTTATTTCATGTGCCATTGAAGAGGCAGATTTAGTTCCCCTCGGCGCATTGACAATCACAGCCTACGACACTTCAAATAACATTGAGATTATTGAATCGGACATTCTTATAGATGGTAATATCCAGGTCGGACGGCAGTTACCGGCAACTTTCACAGGATATGAGCAGGGTGAATATGAGATAACTTTACAGCCGGGATTTGGCTACCGCGCCCAAACCAGGACGGTATCGGTCTCACCACCGGATACATCATTGACAGTATTCGAATTCGATGCACCCGATACCTCAGAGGCAAATAATGGGCGAGTTCGCATAACTGTTGAACCTGAAACTGAAGGCGTAGCAATAATTATCAATGAATCTTTTTATCCAAATATGAACATTCCTGACTATGCACCGGTAGATCTCCTCATTACCCCGGGATCGTACTCATTCAGTGTGTTTAAAGAAGCATATAGAACATTAACACCTGCATTGTATGATACAATCATTTCAAACATTGACACTCTAAACTTTTCATTTACATTGGAAGCCGGCACCTACGGGAATACACCGGGTTTGATGGCACCGGATTTCGAATTTCCAACTGACTTGGGCGATACTCTCAGCCTTGGCCAATACCGTGGAAGATTAGTACTTCTCACCTGGTGGTTTTACGATTGCGAACCATGCAGACATGAATTTCCGATCATTAATGAAGTTTATGAGGATCGTTTTGCTGATGGATTCCGTGTTCTTGCCATAAATACCGGCTGGGTTGAAATTGGCCCGGACGACTCGAACTTCCTGGCATTTCGTGACGAATTGAATTTAACTCTTCCAATATTAATTAACACATATGGCGAAAACTTTGCCTTCGTCGATTATGGATTTTTAACAGCACCAACAAATTTCATCATCAATGCTTCCGGGGAGATTGTGGATCGCAGGGGGCAATACAGCGATGCTCAAGAGTTGAATGATCTGATTGATCTTTATCTTCCCTGAGTTTGTAGAAACGGATTTTAGATATTGTTTGCCACCAGCAAAGCAAACGGACGAGAAGTATTCTCCTGGTGCCTTTATGATTTCGCCAATTCCGCGTTTGCGACAACGATTCTCGCTGTAATATTTAACAGGTTTTACGCGGGCGTTGTGGCAGGTGGTGTTGAAGGTACGACAATATCCTTTCTCGGTTTTGAACACCATATCCAAGGCGCTGCTCTCTTTAATTTTATTGTTGCCTTCGCGATGTTTATTGTCGCTGTCAGCTCTCCTTTCCTTGGTGCCTGGGCTGACAGCAGCGCAGCAAAAAAACGGTTCCTGGCTTTTTATATTGCCCTTGGTGTTATTTCTACAGCCATGCTAACAACCCTTGGACCTGGTGACTGGCTAAAGGGTGCTGTCTGGTTCATACTTGCGGATATCAGTTTCGCCGGCGGCAATGTATTCTATAACGCTTTCCTGAACGAGATTTCCACACCTGATGAAGCTGGTAAAGTATCGGGCTGGGGCTGGGGGATCGGATATATTGGTGGAGGCTTACTTCTCGCAATCAACCTCATAATGCTGCAGGCTCCTGGACTGATCGGTTTTCCGGAAGATTTTTTTACTGTTCAGCATACTTTCCTCTCTGTAGCGATCTGGTGGGGACTCTTTTCGATTCCATTACTGGTAAATGTCCGTGAACGATCTGAGTCTGCAATGGGCTATCGGAAGGCGGCACTTGAGGGAATATTCAGGCTAAAGAAAACCCTGAAAAAAATAGGAAAATTCAAACAACTTACAAGATTTCTTATCGCGTACCTGTTTTTTAATGATGGTGTACAGACCGTAATAATCATGGCATCTATTTTTGGTGACCAGGAACTTGGAATGGGGCAGGAACTGTTAATCGGATACTTCCTGTTGATCCAGTTTACAGCCTTTGTTGGATCATTTTTATTCGGTCGATTAACCACAGTGATGGGTAATAAAAAGTCTCTCCTGCTCTCGTTATATATCTGGTGCCTGGTAGTGATAGCCGGTTTCCTGATCGGCTGGACAGGTCATCCCGTTCGAGAATACTTCGTCATGGGAATTTTTGCGGGCATGGTACTTGGGGCAAGCCAGTCGATAGCCAGGGGAATGCAGGCTACATTTACTCCCCAGGGTTATGAGGCTGAATTCTTTGGATTTTTTGCCATTTGTGGTCGTTTTGCCTCAATCCTGGGGCCTCTCACCTATGGGCTGATGATAATGATAACCGGCTCTCTTCGATTTGGTATCCTCGCATTGATTATATTCTTTATTATTGGAATTATTCTGTTACTTGGAGTTGATGAAAATGAAGGGCGACTCGCAGCGGAAACCTCGCTGGATTAGAACAGCCTGGCAAACCACCGCGGAAGCAAAACGGGTACGAACGAGTCTGAAAGAACTTGGCCTGCATACCGTATGCGAGGAATCTTCATGTCCGAACCGGGGAGAATGTTATAACAGGGGAACGTGCACCTTCCTGATAATGGGAGCGATCTGTACTCGTGGTTGTCGATTTTGTGATGTAGTAAGCGGTCACCCCCTTCCACTCGATAAACTTGAACCGAAAAATGTAGCTGAATCGATCCGTGACCTGGGTATCCAGTATGCTGTAATTACTTCTGTTGACAGGGATGATCTGACAGATTTCGGTGCAGGTCATTTCGCGGAAACAATCGATCAGATACATAGTCTCTGCCCAGGAGTGGGTATTGAAGTATTAACTCCTGATTTCCAGGGAAACTATGAAGCGATTAAAAAAGTACTTAACGCCAAACCAGACGTTTTTGCTCATAACCTGGAAACCGTAAGAAGGTTGACGCCAAAGGTACGTGACAGACGTGCGAATTTTGATACGTCGTTAAAGGTTCTGAGAATAGCCAGTAATTTAGCCCAGGACATACCTGTTAAAACAGGGATTATGGTTGGCCTTGGTGAAACTGACAAAGAAGTTTTTGAGACTGTTAAAGTTGCATATGAGTTTGGCGCCAGGAGTATCACTATCGGTCAATACCTTCCCCCGACAAAAAAACACCTGCAGGTTGACAGGTACGTAGATCCCGACATGTTCAAAAAGTACAAAGAATATGCCCTTGAGACGGGATTTGACTTTGTTGCGTCAAATCCCATGGTAAGATCATCTTACCGTGCTGAAGAATTATTGTTGAGAGAAAACCTGAAATAGACTAAAAAATGTCTAAAATAGTCCGTTAATATTTTTAGCTGGCTAATTGTTTTTTACCTTTAGCAGTTCTATATTTGTAGCGCAATTGATTTGTTACTTTAATTAAGGGCCAATGTGAGGATAAAATGGAGAATAAAGGTCGCATCTTAATAGTTGATGATGAGAAAGACATCACAGACTTTCTCGCAGCATTTTTCCGGATGAAAGATTATCAACCTGATGTTGCTCACAGTGGTCCGGAAGCTATCGAGAAATTAAAAGATTTTAAACCTCATATTGTTCTCCTGGATGTCAGGATGCCGGAAATGGATGGTATAGAAACCCTCCGCGAAATTCGCAAGATTGATCCTGATGTTGGTGTCATAATGGTGACTGCTGTCCAGGAAATCTCAATTGGACGAGAAGCCCTGAAACTTGGTGCCGCTGATTTTGTTACAAAACCAATTGATCTTGAATATCTTGAAACTACCGTCATGGTCAAAATTATAAACGTGATGTCTTAAACCATTGGGGAAAATATGATTATTCCCTTATATATACCCGGTCACTGGGAAATTATTGTAATTGCCGTTGTAATCCTTCTACTGTTCGGTGGGAGGAAGATCCCGGAAATGATGCGCGGCCTGGGAAGTGGTGTAAAGGAGTTTAAAAAAGGCATCAAGGACGACGAGGACAGTTCCAAACTTCCCGATGATGATTCGAAGAAGGACAATAACTCCTGAAATAATTCAGATATAAATGGAAAGCCCGGCTATCTGCCGGGCTTTTCTATTTCTGGATTATTAGCCTGTTTCACAATTATTTCTTTAAATTCTTCAACGCTTTTTCCATCTGGTTCAATGTCTTCTCATAACTTTTCATCACTGTCCGGATAACATCCGGATTGGTCATATCAACACCGGCGGTTTCCAGCGCTTCCAGAGGATAAACACTTCCACCCAGCTTCATCATCGATAGATAATCATCAACTGCCTTCTTATCTCCCTGCCTGAATCTTTCAGCGATCGCTTCACCGGCAGCAAAGCTGGTGGCATATACCCAGACATAATAAGCGCGGTAATAATGCGATACCCGAGCCCAACCTGTTTTGAATTCATCATCGAGAACAAGTTCGGGGCCATAGTAGGTTTTCCACAGGTCAGCGTAGAGGTTGCCAAGTGATTCTTTTGTCAACGCTTCCCCTTCTTCCGCCATTGTATGGGCTTTTTCCTCGAATTCATGGAAAAATACCTGGCGCAGGAAAGTCCCGGTAATATTGCCCATATAGATATTCAACAAAGCCAGGCGTTCTAGCTCATCATCTGTACGTTCAAGCATATATTCAAGGAATAACGCTTCGCTGGCTACCGCTGCTACCTCGGCCACGAACAATGAATAATCAGAGTACTGGAATGGCTGATTTTCGTTAGCCAGGTAAGTATGAATTGAATGCCCCATTTCGTGAACCAGCGTAAATACATCTTCGAGCGTCCCTCCCCAGTTAAGTAACAGGTAAGGATGAGAATTATATGTTCCCCATGAATAGGCTCCGCCCCGTTTTCCCTTGCTTGCGTAGACGTCTACCCAGCGTTCATCGAATGCCTTTTTACCGATCTCATAATACTCTTTGCCATATGTTTTTTTCCAGAAATCGAGGGCAAGTTTGTATCCTTCTTCATAGGTATACTTCTGTTCTCCTTCAGGGACAAGGCTGACATATAGGTCGTAGACATGGAAATCATCAATACCAAGAATCTCTTCGCGCAATGCTGCATACTGATGTAATAATTCGATATTCTCATGAACAGTATTCACGAGTGTTTCGATAACTGCATAAGGAACGTTAACGTTAAACATCTTTGCATCAATTGCGGTTTCGAATCCCCGGTTTCTCGCAAAGAAAATGTCTCTTTGTACGGCTCCATTATAGGTGGCGGCAAAAGTGTTTCCATATTTCGTATAGGTATCAAAAAGGGCTAATGCTGCGTCACGTCGGACGTTGCGATCCTGTTTTGAGACGAAGCTGTAATAAAGCGCTGGAGTGATTGTTACCTCTTCCCCCTTCACATCCTTGATTTTCGGCCACTCAATATCGGCGTATACCAGGTTTTGATAAGCCTCTCCAGATGCTCTTCCCATAAGCGATGCAGAAGCTAATACCTCTTCCACTTCCGCTGAACGGATATGCGGTTTATTGCGTACCAGGTCATCCAGGTAATGATCAAAATCTTTGAGACGTTTATTTTTCCTGAATTTCTTCATGGTTTCATCAGGAATCAAAGAAATTTCCGGATCGATATATGAAATAGCCTGGAATACCTTCGCAGATAATCCGTTATAACGGTTGTAGAGCTCATTCGCTTCGGGATTATCTGTCTCAGTATCGCGGTATTGACCGCAGTACACATCCAGCTCATACATCCGTTCTAACAGGTCATACTGTTTTTCAAGGGCATCAGCGAGAACATCAGGCGATTCTCCAAGCTTGCCTTTGCCAGTTTCTATCTCAGGTATTTTATTTTCCAAATCGGCAAATGCAGTGTTGAATGCGTCTACTGAGGGAAAGATGTCATCTATATTCCAGCGGTATTTTTCAGGTATCTCATCACGCGAATCGTAATACAGTTTCTCAGCAGTAGCGTCTTCGGCAAGTACCGGGAAGGACGCAATTAAGCCAAATATAAATATAAGTAAAAACAAAAACTTTACCTTCATTTTTTTCTCCATTATGTTTATCAGATTTTCAGAATGAGCCAGCAATAAAAATACATTGTCACGGGTTGTGAAACAACCGGGAGTGATCGTATGCTTGTGACAACAAGGTGCCTGTTAAATATCTGTAATTGCTCGGAGGAAATGAAATACAGCTTTGCGTGGTAAAGCAAGGTTACCTATATTTGGCTCGCTTTTTGTGTATATTTATTCAGGAATTTAAGCCACCTTAGCTCAGTTGGTAGAGCAACGCATTCGTAATGCGTAGGTCGCCGGTTCAAATCCGGCAGGTGGCTCAGGATAGTGCTGTGGGAATAGAATGGGGCTGTCGTTGTGCACGCCCTCTATATTTGGATAAAAGAATCTTCCCTTTTACGTCGTTGCGAGGTAGCGTAGCGACGAAGCAATCTCAAATTATTTATCTTTATATTTCACCAAGGTTGCTTTGTTGGTGGGTAACTACTCCCACCGAGCTGCACTGACGTTTCGGTTCGCTTCGCTCGCAAAGTCACACTAACCTATTTATTCTATAAAGAATTCAACCTATTTCACCAGCACAACCTTCCTAATTTCGTTCATCTTACCCGGTACAGTCGACCTGACTAAATAAATCCCACTGGCTAGATGATTTGCATCGAAAGTGAATGAATGATACCCTGCACTTTGTGTTCCATTCGCCAGCATAGAAACTAATTGTCCACGGACATTATAGACACTGACATTCAATTCGGTAGCTTCCGGCAAAGCTACACTGATGGTTGTCGTTGGATTAAACGGATTAGGATAAATATCGCAGATTGCAAACTCATTTGGGATTGAAACATCAGCAACTTCATCCTCTACACCATTGATATCCCAGCATTCGTAATTCCAGTTGGGGAAATTATTTGCTAAAGCCATGCCTTCGAGTTTGACGACTGGGAATTCATCGCTGTCAGTTTCTCCTTCATTAGTTGTGAAGGTTGCCCTGTACAAATAATCACCGGAAGGAGCAAAACCCGGTACTTCAAGAGTAAGAATTGGTGATTGCAGAGTTTGGTAAGGTCCAAGCGCGAGGTTGATTGATAATATCGGACCATATACAACCTGGTCCGGGAGAACAACTTCGGTAATGAATGTTCCATACAGGGGATATGCCTTAATGTTTCTAAGCTCGATATTATACCAGAACGGTCCACCATTTGGATGAACATATACAGGTTCATTAAGTGGAACTATACAGAGCAGCTTAAGCGGATCGGGATTTTCGAACCAGAAAACTTCATCATTACCGAAACTTCCAAGAATATCCAATCCAATATCATTGTTTACATCTTCAACCTGGATACAATAAGTAGATGCATTCTCGGTATTAACAATATGTTCTGACCATGCGACACCTATCCCGAACTGGTTTTCAAACCAGGCAACATAATTGCCGCCTCCTACAACTACGTCCATATCGCCATCAAAGTCTAAATCCCCGTAATTAATATCGCTTACGTATACCTCTGCGATCAGATCTTCTGCCCAGCTTGATCCATCACCGTTTACATTCTCCAACCAGACTGTTTCTCCATTTACTTCTCTGAGTATATCATTATCACCGTCACCATCCAGATCAGCTGCATCTATTTCAGCCATTAAATTAATATCCAAAGTTTCAACTATATGTTCCGTCCAACTAATACCATTACCGTTTACATTCTCCCACCAGCTTATCCGCCCATCCTCCATGAAATTCGTCGCATAGACTGATGTAAGAATATCAAAGTCTGAATCTCCATCGATGTCCAGCGCACAAAAATCCCAAAAATAAGTCGAAATTTCAGCCATAAATGATAGATGTTCCGTCCAACTTGAGCCATCACCATTATCGTTTTCCCACCAGATTACGGCATGTCCACCCATTGTTAATATATCAAAGTCATTATCACCATCAATATCTACTACGATCACATTTTGTTGATCATCTGGACCATTTATTGTATGCCAATTCCAGTTTGTACCCATACCATCGGCATTCTCCCACCAATGGACGTTCAGATCCCCCACCGCTGCACCTATAACATCGGGATCACCATCACCATCTATATCTGCTGAAGCTATAGAGCTTGCCTGGTCCAGAACATCGGTTATATAGTGTTGAGTCCACATCATACCGGTACCGTCAGTGTTCTCCCACCAGCAGACAAAATCATCAATGTACCCATGCCCAACAACGTCAATGTCATCATCGCCGTCCAAATCACAAGCATCGAGCTGATAACATTGATTAATTGAGGTATCAATTGTGTATTCAGCCCATCCCTGGGATTGCGATACAACAGGAATAAAAACAACCATAAGAATTAGCAGGATTAGATTCTTCATTTTCTCCCTCCCTGTAATTTGGCTAATAGCAAATACAATTTGAACTAATAGATATTGAATGTAATAAAAGGATTATCAGCGTGACACTAATATTCCAAAAAATCCAAAATAGTTGCTTGCAATTTCTAAAATTAAAAACCCGGAACTTTTCCATTCCGGGTGGTTGAGTCGGGAAACATTTTCATGTCCTACTGATACATAATTCAAATATGTTCAAGTTTGTTCGCTTCAATCGTATAATCGTGGTCAACATTTCCTGTATTACGTGTTGAGTCTGGTTCAAAAAGCAGGACACTGGTTATGTTTTCGGAGACCGGTTTGTGTTCAACTCCCCGGGGTACGATACAATATTCTCCCTCTTCCAATGTCACAATTTTATCGCGGAAATGAAGATCAAAATTTCCTTCGAGGACAAGAAACATCTCATCTTCGTTATCATGCTTGTGCCAGACATATTCACCCTGGAACTTGACAACTTTGACATATTGACCGTTGAGTTCACCGATAACCTTCGGTTTCCATAGATCGTTGAATGAATCCAGTTTTGCCTTAAGGTTTACTTTTACCATTGTAGTCACCTGTTTGTCAAATAGAAAACCCGTGAGATTTCTCACGGGCAATATAGATCGAGTACAACTTATCAGCAAGTTTATTTAACCAACACAATCTTCCTGGTTTCCGTACCATATCCACGCGTTTCCATTCTCACAAAATAGATGCCGCTGGCGACGTTGTCCCCGTTAAAAACAAACGAGTGGTAGCCCTCCGAGTAATTTCCCTCGGCAAGGGTAGCTGTAGTTCGTCCAGTAATATCGAAAACAGACAAACTGATATCCATTTTTTCAGGCAGGCTGACAGAGATATTAGTAGTGCCATTAAAGGGGTTTGGATACGCCGGAGAAAGTTCAAGCTTATTCGGTATCAATAGAACTGTTTCCCCATCATCCGAACTACCGATATCCCTGATATTCCATTCCGTGCTGAACCTTTCAACAATATCCGGATCATCGTAGTGCAGCGGTGCTTCATTTGGCAGTTTCTCGAAAGTAAACTGATCCTCCCAAACAGCGTCCGGGTATAAACCAACCTTAGAAACAAATGTATTTATCCCTTCAGGTGTCAGGAACGGTACAGATGTAACCGGCTCCATCCATAACGCACTGTAGCCGTTTATACGGATACCGTTTTCAAGATCATAAGGTCCAACAGTATTTCCAGCAGGAGTTATAATTTCTATCCATGAATCAAAAAATGTTACGATGTCCGTGTTATTCCTGACTTTTGCTTCCCAGTAGATAAGCCCGCCAAGAGGAGATATTACAATCGGTTCATTCAGAGGTTCACAACCTGATTTAAGGTCAGGAATCTGAAACTCCTCCAGGATTGTAAAAGTTTCGCTGACATCGGTAATATCTTCATTTTCCAGGCTGGTGATAAATATCCGGTAACCATTATCAATTGGCACATCTTCAGGTATAGTCCACAAATAGCTTCCATCACTGGGAGTATCTTCATCAATTGAGAATTGAAATTGTTGGTTCCGAAAGAGATCTATTCTCACGTTTTCATCAATATTATCAACCCAGGTTATTTCATATGTCTCACCAAGTTCCCAGTAGTCTTCACTTGTGGGACTGGATATAATGATACTCTCCTGGTTACGGTACCATGAAACCTTACTGTTCCTGCTGGTAGCCGAAAGAACATCAAGGTCGTCATCTGCATCAAGATCGGCAGCAATCACAGATCGGCAGCCTTCAGCTATGTACGATATATAATACGGTTCTGAATAATTGGCTTCACCGTCCATATTTTCAAACCAGGCAATGTAATCGTCTATAAATGATCCGGCCAGGAGGTCAATATCCCCATCATTTTCCATATCAACCGGATAGAGAGTATAGATGTTATTTATTTCAGTACTTATAACCTGTTGTGGTCCAAAAGATCCCAAACCATCAATATTTTCATACCAGGCGATTTTATCGTCATCTCCGGATGCTGAAATCACATCCAGGTCACCATCCGAGTCGACATCAGCAGCGGACGCAGTCCGTGCAAAATCCGCTTCCAGTGTAAGAACCTGTTCGTCGCCAAATGTCCCCAAACCATCAATATTCTCATACCAGGCGATTTTATCATCATAACACGAAGCTGAGATCACATCGAGGTCTTCATCACCATCCAGGTCACCGGTAGACACCCACTGAGCACCATCCGCATTATCAGTAATTTCTATCAAATCGCTGAAAGTACCCAGGCTGTCGGTATTTTCAAACCATGCGATCAGATCATTTGCCAGGGACGCAAACAAGACATCCATATCCCCATCGCCATCAATATCAGCAGATGTTACAGCCCTGGCGCCAAGAGCCTGGTCAGTGAGGATATTCATTTCACCGAAATTGCCGAGACCGTCAGTATTCTCATACCAGGCAATTTCATTATCAAAATATGCTGCTGAGATAACATCCAGGTCACCGTCACTGTCCAGGTCAGCTGTAAATACAGACCTTGCTCCATCAGCCTCTGAAGTAATTATCTGTCGTACACCGAAGGTTCCGAGACCATCCAGGTTCTCATGCCAGGAGACGGTACTGTCACCAAATGAGGCTGATAAAACATCGAGGTCCCCATCATCATCGATATCAGCGGCGCAGACTGATTTAGCAGATATAGCCTGTGGGGTTATTGTAATTGGATCACTGAACAAGATATCCTGTGAGAAACCTGATGGAACGATAGTGGTTAAGAGAATAAATATATATACCAGATATAGAAACTTCTTCATGTTTAATCCCTGACAATCAATTACTTATAGAACGAAAAAATAATATTATATACTTTGAAATAAAAGCCCGTTTTGTATATTTTGGATAATAGTTTTACGATAGAACTCTAGAGACATTCTCTAATCCCCGAATATATTTACACTTGGTTGATTTTCACATGATCTGTGTCACCAGAGCAAACTATTTGTGAAATACTAGCCAGGAATATTCAGCTTGTAATATCTATGACTATCTCCAAAACAATCATGAAACATCCGGCATCAGTGCCCACTTTATGTACCAGTATTGATCGTTTTCATCCTTGTCCAGGCATACAATCCCACCATTTTGAAATTTGAATATTTTCAGGTCAGGATTACCCGTTGTTAAATATGATGCCATTCTTTCCATGAACGGGAGATGCCCTACGTACATATAACCTGATCTCGGTTCAAGTTGATCAGCTATCTATGAAACATCATCCAGGGGATTTATACCATCAAGTTTACTGACGCCGTTTTCCGGATTCAGGTGATCAGCAAAGATCGTCGCTGTTTGAGACGCCCTTTTCTTACCACTATTATATATTTTTGAAACTTCTATCCCTTTTTCAGCAGCAAGTGCGGCGATAATGTTGACTGTCCCAAATCCTTCTCCGGATAATCCCTTCTCAGGATCAACATCCTTTGGGTGGCAAACACCGTGCTGTACCAGGTATATGGACATGTTTCACCTCACTTCCGGATTAATCAGGATAGGCGTCTCATTTCATTTTCAGCATTTTAAAGTATTTAGTTCCGATATCCTGTTCAATTTTACATATATATATCCCTGTGGCTAAGTGCATACCATTATTGTCCTTAGAATACCAATAGATTGAATGTACCATATTACCTCTCAAACCTTCCAGTCTACGGGAATAAACTTTCTGTCCCATAATATTGTAGATATCCATTTGCACCTCAGAACCGTATGCAAGGTAAAAATCAATGACTGTTCCATCGTTAAATGGATTGGGATGATTACCGGCAAACAGGAAACTGGAAGGTATATCCTTTACATTTGAATCCTGAACATCCGAGTAATATTCAACCAGGCCGATATCCACATAATCAACGTCTCCCCCGCCCGAGTTAGGGATCGAATCAAAATCCACCCTGATAAAATAATCCATATCTGTTGGCGGATGGAGCGTTTCTATTGGGGCCAGTGTATCTCCTTCATTTTCTATCACTCTATCCAGCGATCCAAATCCCGCGTCAATTAAAGGTGAACCCGCCATGGGCGTATAGTCACCTCCATCCGGGTCAGCCAAGCGCGGATCTTCATTAATGTTACCTTCTCCCTGAAAAACAACCTCGGACGAGATACAGTTATACTCTGCATCGAGAACCGATTGAGGATCATCTGAGATATCTTCATTATTGTTCCAGATGATATTGTTTCTCAGAAATACAAGACCTCCATCTGCTGAATTTTCCAGTGCCACTCCCATCTCACTGTCCGCAAAATAATTATTCCACACATCAACCCTGCATGAGTCTTTCACACCTAAAGCTTCGCCACATTCAAGCACAATATTATTATCTACATATATATGATGAGATCCCGAACCGATATTAATTCCCTTATCAGCACAACCTTCTACATAGTTCCTTGATACCCTTGCGTATAGAACATTATCCAGGTCAATCCCGTCATCACCACATCCATAAAACCAGTTGCCGGTTATTTCAGATTGTGATGTCCCTGCAAGATCGAGCAGGTCAATATGAGCTCCCTCCAGCGGACCATTTTTAATAGTATTTGCCCTGAATACTAACCTTCCGCCTCCTATCCTGACGACATCAGGATGAACACCGTAAAGTTCAAGGTAGTCGGGATTATTTGAGAACCAGGACATTGTCGTCCTGTCAATATGGGCATCACCTGATCGAACACGGACAGCGCCGGCGGCACCATGGCTGAGGTTACAATCAAACATCATTAAAGTGCCATCCTCAACCTGTATCATAGCTCCCGGTGCCACACCATTCAGGCTGTCGCCCGCACCGCTGAAATTGCAAAACTCAAAGGCAAGAACTCTATCGTCACCGGAAGCCGAGATAACTCCCCAGGGAGTATTCTCATCCAACCGGTCAAAGTATATCGAATCCTGTCTGGTGCCCGAGGCAAATAGGTCACCTCCAACATCTATACTTCTCCCTGCTCCGACAAGAACAGTTACTCCAGGATTGATAGTCAGATCAGCATCCGGATAGATATTTAAACCCAGTGGAAGAAGATACGGACTGCCATCAACAGTCCAGGTTGTCGACTCCTGCACGGGATTTATCACCCATGTTCCTGATGTTGTATCGCCCTCCACTTGAGCAACAACATGATTCCTGAGGCATTGTGTACGATCACCATCTTCGTTGAGAGCGTTAACACGGAAATACCACAGGCTGTTAAAAAGATTCGTAAACTGGTAGGAATTTTCCTGGATATCATTGATCACATTACTGGTAGTGTCGAGGGCAATAAAGTCTGAATCGTAGAGAATTTCGTAGTTTACGGTTGATCCGTCAGCGATATCTGATTCATCCCAGGTCAAAGTAACGCTTGAATTTTCCACTCCCGGTTGATGAAGGTCAAAAGGTAACGGCCATGTTTCAAGCTGCTCATTAATTTTTGCCTTCCTCCCTTCGACAATGGTGCCAAATTGACTCAACCTGTCGAAAAAATCTTCCAGGCTGTATTGCTTCAAAGTATCTTCATCAACTGCATCCTCTAATAACGATTCCAGCTCAAAGGTTATCTCATCATAATATTCTTCAGTAAATAGACTGTCGCCAATTCCCCCTATCTGTTCTACTATCAGTTCTCGCATTTGAGGATCAGTCCAGCATTTGCTGATAAGGGTGTTGTTTTTATCATGTGATTGATGCCCGCATCGATAGTAGCGCCACATGATATAATTATTCCAGTATACGTAAGTTCCATCCATATCCCAGGGCATCATGTGCCAGATTCCACCCGGATCTATATCATGTACCAGGTAATAATTATGGTAGTAAGTTGAACCGTTCGCGATGAGTGAATTAACAGCGATAATGCGTGCCAGCTCAGTACGATTAAAGTATTCAGGCAGTTCTTCATAGAAAGAATCTGTAGTATCGAGCCAATCAATTAATTCGACCAGCTCATCGTAACCGGTATCAACATTTTCTTTTTTATCCCAGTCTAATTCAAAATCATCATCAGGGTTGAGGTAACATGCCGGTTGATCGGCCTTGAATACGGATGCATCATCAGGCAAATCAACAAAACCCAGGTAATGCCGATCTACCTGTTCAACATCGAGATACAAACCGTAATAAATATCATTTACGTATAACCGTACATACCAGGTTGAACTAGCGTATAATCCGGCAAGATGAAACAGATCATATGCCAGGTATTCCCTGGCAAAACTTGGATCTGAGTACTCCGAAACCAGGTTAATCTTGTCCCGGATTCTGCCTGCATCATTAAACCGGTTGTCACCATCAAAGTTGATTTTGAATGACTTTTTCGGGTAATAGAGGCTGGATTCACCACGCAGCCGTATCCTGGCATCATCGTAATTCTCGCCCTCGTACTCAAAGGAACAATCGATGTAGTCATTCTGATCCGGATTTTCCATCAGGAACTGGAATTCACCCGGATCACATGAAACGTTATAAATTCTGAGTTCTTGCGATATAGAAATCGAGTAAAACGATATTAATATTAGAAATAAGATTAATAAGTTCCGCGATATTTTGTAGGTAAAGATCACATACCACCTCTAAAATACAATAAATCAAACTACTTCAATAAAACTATCCTGTAAGCCCCGGTCTGTTCCGGGTTTTCCATTCTGACATAATAAACACCCGAAGCCAGTTCTTTCCCCTGGTTTGATCCCTTCCAGTAGATTGAGTGCTGGCCATATGTGGGAACTGATCCATCGATTGCCGCGACCTGGCGTCCAAGAGTATTATAAATAACAATCTTATACTCACCCAAAGTTGGAAATAACACGTTGATATTGACAGTATTGTTGAATGGATTGGGAAATGCAGACAATATTTTATAAGTCTCAGGAATAGCTGCCGGCGGAGTATAATTATGGATTCCATTTATTGAATTTGTATCGCCTGGTGTCCCGAAATCTGTCTCAGAGGCTCGCCAGTTGGTATGGTCTGAATTGGGCAGTGTATAGGCTAATAATTCAAGCGTTGGACCATTTCCATCCGGTTCACCTGGCCAGGGTTCATCATCATCATATGCCACCCAGTCAATTAAGTTTCCCTCAGGATTATAAATCCTGATCTCATCTCCTCCCCTGTTAAATCCAAATGACATGGGACCGTAAACGTTCTCGACATTCGGGAAAACCTCGCTGAATGAATCAGGTGAACGGGCAATTACCATAAATTCATGGCTGTCAATTGTTAATTCTTCCGGAAATTCGAAGCAATTTTCATCATTCTGGTCATATAATTCCCAGCCGGTAAGATCCTCCGAACCATTGACACAATAAATTTCTACCCAATCTCCAGGATCAACATCGTTGCTGCTATTATAATTGATCTCATTTATGATAATATTAGCGGAGCCTTCTTCAAGCTCACTCGTCGAAGATATTTGCGAGCTTGCCAGGAAAACACCAGAGGGAGTAAAGAGAGAAATCTCATCACCTTCCTGAGGATAAACATCCAGGCACCCTGCCACATTACTAGTTGGAAAAAGGGAACTTGCCCACACGACATGATTTGTCACAAGGATTGAATCACCGCTGTCCATGGTTTCAACTTCGCCGAACCTCATCATCCGAAAATCTTCATTTACCTGCACCATGCATCCGCTCAGATTCTTAGGATACAAAGCATTATTCTGGATTGACAGGATAAATGAACCATTGGGGCCTTGATATATCTCGTTGTCAACCTGGAAATCACCAGATTGCGGAGGATTTTGATGCATTCTAATTGAAGGCTGGCTGAGTTGGACATGAGGAAATGAATACATCCCGCTTGCTGGCCAATGGTATGTGGATCCCGAAGTAATTGTATAGTACAGAGGATTACCGACTACATCTACATAGCCACTCAAAATTCCGTCATCCGGCACAAGGTCACCATTCAAACCATCATCATTCAAGTTATGCCTGGTAAGATTTTCGAGATTATGAACGGAAATTTGAACAAGATTTTGAAAATTTTCACCTGCAACTTGAACAAATACACTATCGGTTTGGTTATCCAGGTATTCAGGTTCGATACTGAACCAGTCAAATCTTGGACGGGCAAATGATATATTGTCTATGTGATCCCTTCGTTCGCTGAGAAAGTCTTCCAGATCAAGGATCGCCTGCTCAAACTCCTCGTTTGTGCCAAGTTTCAGCGTGTCAAGATAAACATCGTTCCTGATCAATTCAGCGGTATTATCCAATAACTCTTGAAGTGAATCAAATCCCGTTTCCGTCAGCCATTCTATTTTATCCAGGACGAAGTTTCTATTTACCTGGTCTTCTATTAATCTCTGGAACAATGTCTGTTCATTTAATCCAAAAAACCACGTTCGTGAAACATTTTCTTCTATCAGGTTCCCCTGCCAGTCATTTCCGAAGGAGGCATCCATATCCCAGGGTATTATTCTGTACAAGTCATCAGTATCCTGATGGAGATAATAATTCTTCGCCATACCATCCAGGTTGCTAATAGCTACCTGGAGGGAAAAATGTGTAAGTACTTCATCCACATCTACAAACATCTCAATTCCTCCTGCCGCTTCGGAGGGGTGCGCGTAAGTTATATAGGCAATCCTTGCTCTGAGTGTATCGACGGCATATGGAGGACCTTCCTTTTTCTCATAATAGTCAGTTATATCCTCAATATTTATTGGCGGCGCAAATCTGCATCCATTGCTGACAGCTTTAAATAGTGATCCGTTTACATCAAGTTCATTTCTTTCCAGGAAATCATCATTAACCTGTTCGACCTGAACATGTACCCCATAATACTGATCATTGACAACTAATGACACAAAATCAGTTGCGGGTGCGGGAATGCCGGCGTATTCAGCCAGTCGCATGGCCAGGAAGTTTCTGCTAAAAGATAAATCGCGATATTCAGCGTTTAAATTAATCTCATCCCAGCTCTCAGGACCTGGACCATCAAAATCAATCTTCCAGGATTTTTTTGGCAAATTCCTGGCTGTAGTACCCCTGTAGCGAACTTCACAGTCATATCCGGTATTGTCATATGTTAAAACTGCCGGATAGGCATTATTTAGACTGGGATCAGCGTTCAATAGATCCAGGTACTCCTCATCAATATCCAGTTCATATACCGCCAGGGTTAATTCCTGACTCAGTGTATTTTCAACAGGAAAAATAGTAAGTATTAGAAGAAAAAGAGTAAGCCCGACCAGTTTTCTGTGCATTTTGAGTACCTGAAATTGGATTTTATAAGTTCGCAGGTTAATTATCTCACAGGAAAAATTAAAAACACTCCTGTATTAAAATAGAAAGAAATTTTGCTACCTGAAAGGGATAAAAAGCGACAAATTTTGTTAGGACTAAATCACAGGTAAAATCTTGAGCCCAATACCAATTGTCGAGATAGGCAATACACCTCTCTAATACCCCTTATTCTCTCCGGGTCATCAGATCAATGTTTGGAGTGAATCAAGATGATATAAATTCACTTAAGGTTGTGGATTGTTTCCTGTTAATAAATATATCCCACCAGATCGCCAGGACCAGAAGATTCATATATTGCTGCAGGAACCTTTGCCGCTGCCTGAAACCTGCACGGCTCTGAAAAATTCTATCTTCAGATACAAGAAGGTACATTTCAAGCTTTTCTTTGTCGAAGAGGTTTTTTGCCATATCTGAGCCTTGGATAAATGTACTGATCCGGTTTCTCAGGGTTGTATCATTGAAAAAAATCGCCAGGTCAGCGGCACCCCCCTGTTTTCTCCTGTTTATAATTTCGGGTGGGATTTTTGAGCGCAGATATTTATGATGAATATATTTCGTTTGCCCATTGTTCCTGGCCAGCTGTCCCACTTTCCCCCGGCACCTCAGATTTCGCGGCAACTGCAGGATAAAATTATAAAGATCTCTGTCCAGGTATGGTAACGCCGCGTTTACATCGAACATTTCCGCGAAACGAGAGCCTTTAAATAATATTACCTCATGCGACATCGTCCTGATTAGAGCATTAAACACATAGGAGCCATAAACTTTCTCAAAATCTTTGTATTTAACAGGACAAACTGGTTCGCGATTCCATTTTACACCGCAAAGACGTTTTATCAGCTCTTCCTGGAAACCGGTGCAGATTCGATCACAATGCCGTACCATTGATCGATAGCTCTTCAGTTTCCTTACCAGGAAATTCTTATTCAGTAATCTTTTTGATCCAGCCACTCGCACAGCAGCATTCGCTAGTTTGGCTATTCCGTATCGTTCGAGAAGAAATGGTTTCGCGGGAACGTTTTTAAATCCGTAAAGCTGGTCATTTCCCTCTCCACCAAGTATAACACCTTTATATCCACCTGCCATTTTTGCTGCGGCATATGCAACCAGTAAACCCTGTTCTGCCAACGGCTGCTGCAAGTATTCGACAGCTTGCGGGAGTTCCTCAATCATCCCTCCAGAAAGAATAAACTCGTTATAATCAAGCTCATATTTTTCAGCCATCTTCTTTGCCAGGGGAATCTCTGACTGATACAGGGTATCATCAGTTGGATTATCGAAACCGATCGTGAAGCTATCGATTTTTCCAGGGTAAATTTCCCTTATAGTTGCGGCAAGCCCACCCGTATCAGTTCCCCCACTGAGAAACAGGCCGATGTTATTGCTATTTTTAATTCTCCTCTCTATTGATTGCTTCAGAAGGCGCTCATATTCTGTGACCGCCTCCTCTTCACTGATATCAAGGGATTCCCAGGGATACATTTTCTGTTTGTCATGCAAGGATTTTGAGTTTATTCCTTTCTCATCAGCTATAAGAACGTCTCCTGGCGCCATTTTTTTAACATTGGTGAGTGTTGTTTGTGGGGATGGCAAGTAGCAATAACAGAGGAATGAATACATCGCTGCCGTGTCAGGTTCTGGGGAAAAATCGGTGATGCCCAGAAGATTATCTACAGAACTGGCAAAATATTTATCACTGTAGTAGACGGATGGACCGAGCCCGTGTGGATCACGAACCAGGAGGAGACGCTTTTCCTCCTTTATTATTATTGTATAGCTTCCATCTACTTCGAGGAAGCCATCTTCACCAAATTCCAGGTAATAATCAAGCAGTAAACCTGCTGTATTCTCAGTTTTATCTTTGACTTTGCCGATAATACTATTTTTATTTATTATAGAACCCCAAAAATAGAGGGTAACATTATTGCTTTCACCTTTTTCGAAATCAATTGCTGCCAGGTTTTTTACAACGCTATTGATATTCAATTTTTCATGCAACTTGGGCAGGATCTCTGTATTTCGATCAAATGATCCAGCAAAAAGGAATTTGGGATGCATGTTTTCTCCGTGAATTATTGATTCAGAGATGATAAAACAGTGAAACGCTCTATTTCAGAAAAAAATTATCTTCAATGAATAATTCAATAGAAGATATAAAATTTTAGTTTCTCGACAAACTTTATAATCGCGGTTTGTTTCATTAATTAGAAAACATGGCAACATTCCAGGAGCACAATTCGTATCCCTTGAAACTTGACGAACAGATGTTTAGTTTTGGCTGATTGAAATTTTCCGATAGTGGAGGTAAATGTGAAGGGTCGGCGGAAAGGTGACAGCCGTAATCGAAAAGTTGATAGACGACGCAGCGATAGACGGAAATTCCAGGCAAAAAACGCTGAAGGCTGGGATGGAACAGAACGCCGTAAGTATAACCGGAGGCAACGAGTACGTCGTAAAGCCGACATCACCGAAGATCCAACGGTAACGGAAGAGGAAATTGTTCAGCAGGGTTTGGATGAATATGAGAGAATAAAAAAGAAGTAATGCAAATAGACAGCTAGACAGATCTCTCAAGTTTTAAATTCGAATTCATATAATGTTTTTAATCACTATTCAATGAGGAAATCGATATTTTCTCACGGGATAGTGATTTTTTCTTCTCTATGCGATTAATACAATCAGTAGATTCATTCAATGTACAAAGTGCCATATCTTGGTACGTACAACATCTCCGTATAGTTTATCCTCAAGTTTTGTCCTCACCTGGTTAAGTCATGTTTATAACTGAAGATAAAAAAATCGCCCCTGATCCAGGGGCGATTTTCTATATACAGTAATTCTAATGACTGTTTTTAACCTTCCGCGTTTTTTGCTTCCAGCCACCTTTCGGCATCAATCGCTGCCATACACCCTGACCCGGCGGCAGTAACTGCCTGTCGATATACCTTGTCGCGTACATCACCCGCTGCAAAAACACCCTCGATTTTGGTTTTACTTGATCCCGGATCAGCGATCAGGTAGCCGGTTTCATCCATCTCCAGTTGTCCGGCAAATAATTCAGTGTTGGGTGTATGTCCGATTGCAATAAAGAGACCTTCCATCGGAAGATCACTTAAATCGTCCGTTTTAACGTTCTTCAGCTTAACACCTGTTAAACCAGTCTCTCTGTCTCCCTGGCATTCATCAACCACTGAATCCCAGACGAACTCGATTTTCGGGTTGTCAAATCCTCTCTGTTGCATAATTTTTGAGGCACGGAGTTCATCACGACGGTGGATGACATAAACTTTAGTCGCGTAACGTGTAAGGAAGGATGCTTCTTCCATGGCAGTATCTCCACCGCCAACCACGCCAACTACCTTGTCCTGGAAAAATGCCCCGTCGCATGTGGCACATGCCGAAATACCGAGACCTTTAAGCGGTTCTTCACTGGGAATTTCCAGCCAGCGTGCGGTTGCACCTGTTGCAATAATCAACGTTTCAGCATGGATTTCTTCATCTTCAACCCAGACTTTGAACGGAGATCCGCCGGTTAAATCTACCTTAGTAGCGTCTTCAGTCCTTAATTCCGCACCAAACCTGGCGGCCTGTTTTCCGATAAGTTCCATCATTTCCGGGCCGGTAACACCTTCGGGGAAACCAGGATAATTCTCCACATCAGTTGTGATCATCAATTGGCCACCTGACTGGTATCCCTCGAGAACCAGTGTTTTTAAATTTGCTCTTGAAGCATATATGGCAGCTGTATAACCCGCTGGGCCGCTGCCTATAATCAGTACATCATAAAGTTTTGGTTCAGACATCTTTTCTCCCGTATTGTCAGCGAATCAAAAATCATCTGCTGTTGATCTATTAATTATTTACCACGAAGATGGATTTGAATAATAATAAAAAAGAGCTAACTATTCCAGAAGAGAACCGATCTGTGAAAGTGCAGAGGCAACAGCCGTTTCACTTCGCAAACGCCGTGGACCTAAAGAGATCGGAGTAAATCCATTCTGCACCATAAAATCCTTCTCATTGCCGCTGAAACCACCTTCACAACCAATGGCAACGCTGATATTTTCTCCCGGATTAATTTGCGAAATATCACCTGTTCCACCCTGTACAAAGATCAACTTCTTCTCGCTCTCTTTCTGTTCGATGCTCCAGTGTTCAAGGAGTTGCGGTTCTAATAACGGTGGGACGAGACCTCTTCCGCATTGTTTTGTCGCTGCCAATACCCTCTTCCTGATTTTCGCCAGGCGGGAATCGTTCAAACGCTGATTAACATATTCCGTTTTCAGCGGGGTAATCTCGGAAACTCCCAGCTGAACAGCCAGGTCAACCGCATCAAGAAAATGATCAATCTTGAGAATTCCAAGACCGAGTTTGATTTTACAGGGAGGTTCACGGCAGTTATCGTATTTCTCAAAAAGCTCCAGGAATGCTTCACCATCATTTATTTCAACAATTTTAGCGTCCCAGGCGGTTCCAAGGCCATCAATAATTTTTAGCTCTTCACCTGTCCTGCCTCGGCGAACACGCAGGAGATGATGTGCTTCATCACCGGAAATAACAGCGCTTCTGTTATCCGGGTTTATACTAGCCGGATCTGTGTAATAAACTTCTATCTGTGCCATGGGCACAAAGATATGAATAGCATCGAAATACCACAATTGGAAAACGGGAACTCAAGCTAATTGAATAATCCATGGTAAATTGATTAAGAAAGTTCACCTTTTAGATATTTCGACTTCGGAACCTGGTTCTTAGTTAATTTGCTTGCGAAATTTAGAGTAATTATATACATTTTGGGTTCACTATTTTCAAAGTTCAACTTATTGACAGACCTATAAATGCGGGTTTAAAGGAGTAATTGTGATCGGTAATCCTGAAACAGAAAATAATCTACGTTCAATACTTGAAGAACGTGAAAAGGTCCTTGAACCACTGAGGACCAAATTCTCAGAGGCTTACTGGAATGCCACGGTTTCAGGTAAAGAGAAGGATTACAAAACTGCTGAAGAGGCTGAAACAGCCCTCAACATGGAGCTTGGGAACGCGGAACTGTTCCAGGAATTGACTAAATATCTAGCCGATCCGGGAGTTCAGGACCTGCTCCTAAGACGCTGGGCATCTTTAATCCGAATGGAAATGGGACCTCACCGTCTCCCTGAAGAAACAGTAGCCGACCTGGTACAACGCCAGAAAAAGATAGAAGCGACAATGAATACTTTCAGGCCGGAAGTGTCTGGTGAAAGTATGACATCCAACCAGATCCTGGAGATTCTCCGGCTCTCCGACGATGTTGATTTACGTCGGGAAGCGTGGGAAGCCAGTAAAAAGGTGGGACCATTGATCGCCGAAGATCTTCGTGAACTGGTTCGTGCCCGTAATCTCGCCGCAAGGTCACTCGGCTATCCCGATCACTACAGGATGCTGCTGGACTTCCAGGAAATTGACGAGGCCAGGCTTTTCAGCCAGCTTGGACGATTCGCGTCACTTAGTGAAGATTCATACCGCCGCATGAAAGCTCGCCTTGACAGGCTGCTTGCCGATAAATTCGATATTGAAGCTATCGATCTTGCCCCATGGCATTACGGCGACCCGTTCTTCCAGGAGGTGCCAAAGGTATTCGGAACTGACACAGATCCCATCTACGCAGAACATGATGTCCTTGAATGGACAAAGGAATATTTTTCCGGTATCGGTCTGCCGATTGACGGTATCATCGATAAGGGTGATTATTACGAGAAAGAGGGTAAAAATCCTCACGGGCTCTGTGATCATATCGACCGAAACGGTGATGTCCGTGTCCTGATGAACCTGAAAAACAACACCTACTGGTCATCAGTTTCACTCCATGAATTCGGACACGCTGTTTACGACATGCACATCGATCGTGATCTCCCCCATACACTGCGTGTACCTTCTCACATATGTACTACTGAGGCTGTTGCCATGTTTTTCGGTCGTCTCGCTCGTGATATCGAGTGGATGACCAGCATGTTCAAGCTCAAGGGCGATACAATCAGGGATCTGCAAGGACCTCTCGAGGAAGAACGCAAGATGGAGATGGCGATTCTAACACGCTGGATCCTGGTGATGGTTCATTTTGAACGTGGAATGTACCGTGATCCTGACCATGACCAGCAGCAGCGCTGGTGGGACCTGGTTGAAAGATTTCAGTTGATCCGTCATCCTGCCGGACGAGACAAGGAACATGACTGGGCAACTAAAACTCATCTCTCAGGTGCTCCGGTTTACTATCATAATTACATTCTCGGTGAATGGATTGCCAGCCAGTTCCACCTGACCTTGATGAAAGAGTTAAAGCTTGATGATCCGCCTGACTGGCATAAGATCCCTGAGCTTGGCGAATGGTTCAAGGAGAATGTATTCAAGCACGGATCATACTGGCAGTTTAACGAATTAGTCAGGAATGTAACTGGTCACGCACCCCAGCCTGACGCATTTATAAACCAGTTCATGAGATAATTATTCTATGGAAATATATCAGCTAACCGTTGGTATTGTAGATACCAATGCTTTTGTAGTGGAAGAATCAGGCGATGCTGTAATAATTGATCCCGGTGATGATGGATATCGTTTTATCGATATAGTCGAATCGAACAATTTGAAAGTTCACGCGATTCTTGTCACACATGGACATGGAGATCATATCGAAGCTGTCCAGGAATTAAGGGAAAAATACACGGATTCGGTAGTTTACTGCCACGAACTTGATGCCCCAATGTTATGCGATCCGCAGAAAAATCTTTCTTTTACCGTAACTAGAAGTGTTGATGTAGGAAAACCTGACAAATTCCTTGAAGATGGACAGGTTCTCGAATTTGGCAAGTTAAAGTTCGAGGTCAGACATGTTCCGGGTCATACACGGGGACATGTAGTTTTTGTCAGCGAAACAGCCGCATTTGTAGGTGATACTTTGTTTGCGGGAAGTATTGGCCGGTTTGATCTTCCCGGTGGGAACGGCAACTTACTGGTAGACAAAATCAAGGAAAAACTGCTGACCCTTCCCGATGATATGCTTGTCTGGCCGGGTCATGGACCTTCCACAACCATCGGTTATGAAAAAATGACCAATCCCTACCTTGATCCGAAAATGGATTTAAGGTTACTTGGATTTTAAATATATCCTGGATTGCAAGCCAACCCATGCTACATAAAATAGATATTCCTAACTTCGTGTAGACCGGGTTGACTCGCAACCCGGTTTCTTATTAAAAATGCCCGATTCTCATCGGGCATTAATTTTACATATTATCTACATCTCTACCTGTTAACCGTTTAAAGATATCCAGGTAGGCATCAGATGTCTGCTTGATAATCTCCCCGGGAAGTTCAGGTCCCGGAGGTGTTTTATCCCATCCGCTGTCTTCCAGCCAGTTACGAACAATCTGTTTGTCAAAACTTGGTGGTTCCTGCCCGGGAACTACCTTGTCGGCAGGCCAGAAACGGCTGGAATCTGGTGTTAAAACCTCATCCACGAGAACAATCTCACCATCAAGCATACCGAACTCAAACTTGGTATCGGCGATGATGATTCCGTGCTGGAGGGCATACTCTGCTGCTTCGGAATAAATTTTCAGAGACAGTTCTTCCAGTTTATCAGCAACATCTTTACCGACAATTTCAGCAGCCTGTTCGATAGAGATATTCTCATCGTGGCCTTCGGTCGCCTTTGTTGAAGGTGTAAACAACGGTTTCGGAAGTTGATCGGCCTTTTTTAAACCTTCCGGAAGATCATGACCACAGACTTGCCCAGTCTTCATGTAGTCCTTAAAACCCGATCCCGCCAGGTAACCGCGAACTATACATTCTACGGGAAATACTTCAGCTTTATTCATCAGGACACTTCTGCCCGGAAGTTGTTTTAACAGTTCAGTTTCGACGGGACTATCCCACGGCAGGTCATCGGCTTTGTCATCCTGTACAACGGCGTTTTTTACGGTATTCTGGAAAAAACCATACCAGAACAGTGACATCTGGTTAAGGACATTCCCCTTTGCCGGGATTGGATTCGGAAGAATTACATCAAAAGCGCTTAGGCGGTCAGTCGTTACCAGCAAGAGCAGTTCATCACCAAACTGGTAAATCTCCCTCACTTTACCCGAAGAGATTTTTTTTGCCGGCAACTCGAAAGTATGAAGCGGTTTAGCCATCAGAAACTCCAATATTTTGTATTTGTTCAATTGTATTCAGTCGAAGTTGAGATTGTAAACCATCTCGGCAGGAAGGTAGCTTTTAGAATATCATGAGGCAAGAATTAATCTGAATCTCTCACTTCAACAGACACAGCCACAGCTCATGAAAAAATATTTCCTATTGCCTGTTTAACAATCGGGGTATTACTTTGCTTCACTATTTAAACCAAGAGGAAAGAAAAATGCCGATTACGATTGAATTCGAAAATAGAGAGAAAAAAGAGGTTCCCGAGGGTAGCACTCCATCCGAATTATTACAGGAATCAGGATTAAACCTCAAGAATGCAGTAGCAGCAAAGTTTAATGATGATATAGTAGATATCAACCGGAAGCTGAACGCTGACGGTACTTTGACCTATATCCAGAAGAACACCGATCCTGACGCTCTTCATGTTCTCCGCCACACTGCAGCTCATGTGATGGCACAGGCGGTTATGCGTCTATTCAAGGATGTAGAGTTTGCGATAGGTCCAACTATTGAGGATGGTTTCTATTACGATTTCGATCTTGAGCATACCCTCTCCCCCGATGATTTTGAGGCCATTGAAGCTGAAATGAAAAATATCATCAAGGAAAATTATCCCGTTGAACGGATAGAAGTTGACGAAAACGGTGCTGAAGAGATACTCGGACAACAACGGGCACAATTCAAACGCGAGCTTCTCAAGGGTCTTGAAGGTGAACAACTGAGTTTCTATAAACAGGATGATTTTACCGATCTCTGTAAAGGACCTCACCTGGATTCGACCGGTAAGATTGGCGCGTTTAAGCTACTATCAGTGGCTGGAGCATACTGGCGGGGACGTGAAACCAACCCGATGCTGCAGCGGATATACGGGACTGCTTTCTACGATAAAAAAGACCTGAAGGTATACCTCAACCAGCTCGAGGAAGCAAAAAAGCGGGATCATAAGAAACTTGGCAGCCAGCTTAACCTGTTCAGTTTCCATCCGGAAGCGCCAGGAGCACCATTCTGGCATCCAAACGGAGCGGTTGTTTTTGAACAGATCATGAGTTACATGCGCGAGAAACTTTTCGAATTCGGCTATGACGAAATCAAAACTCCACTGATTCTCAATGAGCAGCTCTGGCGAGAGAGTGGTCACTGGGATCATTACCACGAGAACATGTATTTCACCGAGATCGACGAAAAGGATTATGCAGTCCGCCCGATGAACTGCCCCAGCGGCACCCGTGTTTATAAAACCGGGTATTATTCCTACCGTGACCTGCCTCTTCGACTGGCAGAGTTCGGGATAGTCCATCGTCATGAAAAATCCGGTGTGCTCAATGGATTGTTCCGTGTACGTAGTTTCACTATGGACGATGCTCATGTTTATTGTACCCCCGAACAGGCAGCTGATGAAGTTACGCAGTGCATAAAACTGCTGCAGGAGGTTTACCACGATTTTGGATTTGACAAGTACCAGTACGAGTTATCCACACGTCCTGAAAAATCCATCGGTACCGC
Source organism: bacterium (assembly GCA_028278125.1). The sequence continues at coordinate 29,555 of JANQEY010000095.1, forward strand.
TGAAATGTGGGAAATGGCTGAAGCTGTTCTCATTGAAGCACTGGAACGAAACAATATCGACTACCAGTTGAATCCGGGTGACGGCGCGTTTTACGGTCCGAAAATCGATCTCCATATTTCTGATGCAATCAAGAGAACATGGCAATGCGCAACCGTCCAAATAGACTTCTCAATGCCCGAACGATTCGATATGAGCTATATAGACGCTGATGGTGAGAAAAAGCGACCTGTGATGCTTCACCGCGCAATCCTGGGAAGTATGGAACGATTCCTGGGAATTCTCATTGAGCATTACGCCGGGAAATTCCCGACATGGTTGTCACCCCTGCATGCTGTAGTACTTCCGGTAAGCCCGGATAAGTTCGGCGATTACGCTAACGAAGTAGCTCAATCAATGCGCAGGCTTGGACTACGTGTTAAAACTGATGACCGTAACGAAAGCCTGAATAAACGTATCCGTGACAACCAGAAACAGTATGTTCCATATATGCTTGTGGTTGGGGAAAAAGAGATCGAGGAAGGGACGGTAAATATCCGTCGACGTGATGGTGTTCGTGTGCCCGAAGCAGTGAAGGTAGAATTATTCACCGACGAACTTCTTGATGAAATTACCAGTCGATCGATTGAACTTACGATAGGTTCTGAATAATTTTTACATAATGTATGTGCTAAATGTGTGGCCCAGTCAGCTCTGATGACTGGGTTTATTATTCGTCCCGCTCACTTGGAAATAAATCATCAACCGTATTCACTATAATCCTCCAATAATAAACCCTGTTGTCAAAGCCAACAGGGCCACCCTTTATATTTCAGTTACTCATTCAATAATCGGAATAAGAGACGTCATTGCGAGCGGAACGCAGTGAAGCAAAGCAATCTCAGTCCATAATTAAATTCCCGGATATCAGGCTGTCGCATGACTATCCGGGCTACTCGCTATTTTATCAAAACAATCTTCTGAAACTCTTTCATCCTGTCTGGCACACTTGCCTGAACAAAATAAATTCCACTCGTGAGATTATCTGCGTTGAAGTTGATATTGTAGTAACCATCCTTTACTTGCCTCTCTGATAGTGTAGCGACTTTCCTGCCGTGAATGTTAAAAATTTCCAGTGACAAAAACGTCGGCTGAGGCAGTGCCACAACGATATTGGTTGAAGCATTAAATGGGTTAGGATAAACCGAATGTATCGCGAATTCTGAAGGTAAACTTTTTAAGCCGGAATCATCGACCGCATCCTCTTCATCAATAACAAAAAACCAATCCTCTTCTTCAGCCCATCGATCTAAATCATAGTTATTTGAAACTGCATAAATGTCCCAATAGTAAATTGTTCCATATTCACCAGGGAATAAATATGAAGTATCTAAAGTGCTATAGTAAATAGTATAATTATCCGGAGCGTCTAAGCTGATGGAAATAAAATATTCAATTGTATCTTCAGCAACCGGATTTCTGCTGCTCTGCCACGAAAGTTCAATTTGAGTACTATCAAAAACAGAAGCTGAATCAGGTCCGAGTAGGTGAAACTCGGTCAATTCAGGTTGAGGCATCAGGTTTTCATACCATACAACCAAATTCAGTGTGTAGTTTGCTACGATTACATCCAGGTCTGTGTCATTGTCCAGATCAACGAGTTTTATACAATAAATCCCTCCATCACTATCATTTATCAGGTAATCTTCAAATTCCTGGGCATCATTATTTTCATACCAGGTCACATCCGCATTACTGGTACACCCGACAACATCGAGATATCCATCGTTATTAATATCCCCAACATCGAGCCAGTATGTACTATGCGCGCTGTCAGCAACTGAATTTATTGAAAAAACCTCGTCCCCATCATTTTCATACCAGATAATATCACTATAGGTATAGCTGGCGGAGACAATATCCCAATCTCCATCATTATCCAGGTCAGCAGTATGCGCCATCTTCGGGGCATACGCAGCATCGTGGATGGAATGAAATGTAAACTCATAATCTCCCTGGTTCTCCCACCAGGCAACCTCATTGTCGGATGATGAAGTCCCAACTATGTCCATATTTCCATCAGAGTCCAGATCGACAAACTTCGCACAATTCGCGTCATTAAAAGCAGAAGTAACTATATAAGGTGTATACTCTGCATTTCCATCATTTTCGTACAAAATAATCCTGTCACTTCCCAACCAGGCTAGAACAATATCCAGGTCCTCATCTCCGTCAAAATCGGCTATATCAAAATTCTCCGGACTGGTCCAATTGCCATCAATCGTATGATCTGTAAAATTTTCTTCTCCATCATTTTCCCACCATTTCAGAGCATCATCTGCATAGCCTACAGCAATTATGTCATTGTCACCGTCACCATCCAGGTCTGCGCCTTCTATACACCTGACATCCAGAAAATCATCAGTAATAGTGTGCAATGTGAAGTTCAGTTCACCATCATTTTCCCACCAAACCATCGCATCTGATGTCCAGGCGGAAGTGAGAATATCTATGTCACCATCACTGTCTACATCACATGAACTGATATTAAATACACCCTCATACGTATCCGATATTACATGTTCTTCAAACTCGAGCTGAGCGGTAGCTTGAAGAGTGTAAATAACTATAACACAAATAATAAAAAGGCATTTCAGAATTAGCTTTTTCATCTTACTGACCCTTCGGTTTTATTATTTTTGAAATGTTTATTGTAGCTGTGGGGAATCGTGTGAGAAGATAGCCGTATAATCTGATGGAGAAATGGTATATATAATCTCAAGGGAAACTCCCTGTTTGATTAACCGCCCTAATATAAATAAAAAAGCCCGGGATCAAATCATCCCGGGCGAGATTATAAATTTTTATTGACTTCATGTAATAAACATGAGTATTGATACTATATTCTGTTACCTGTAAAGCGTTCCAGCTTCTTTACGAATCTTAAGGTTTTTGAGCATATCTTCGGTCATGGCATCAAGATCCCATTTCGGTTGCCATCCCCACTCTTCACGGGCGCAGGAATCATCAATGGAATTCGGCCATGAATCAGCGATTTCCTGGCGGTAATCCGGTTCGTAAGTAACCTCGAAGTCAGGAATATGCTTTTTAATTGAGTCTGCCAGTTCCGTTACCGAGAAACTCATTGCTGCGTGGTTGAAGTCTGAATGATGAACCAACTTGTCGAAATCTGCTTCGGCCAACTGGATTGTTCCTTCAATAGCATCCGGCATGTACATCATTGGAAGCTTGGTGTCTTCACGGACAAAGCAGGTATACTTACCCTTGTCAACTGCATCATAATAGATGGCTACAGCGTAATCGGTCGTCCCGCCACCGGGAAGGGTTTCGTGGGAGATAATTCCCGGGTAACGCAGGCCACGGATATCCAGGCCGAAACGTTTTACGTAATAGTCACAAAGCAGCTCACCACAGACCTTTGTCACACCGTACATGGTGGTTGGCTTAAGAACGGTTTCCTGCGGTGTATTATCGAGAGGAACACCCGCTCCCCACACGGCGATTGAACTGGGGATAATCACACGAGCCATCTCATATTTGAGACCCAGCTCGAGAACATTGATTGTACCGTTCATGTTAACGTCCCAACAGAGCTGCGGATTTTTCTCACCAACAGCCGAAAGGATAGCTGCCATGTGGTAAACGGTATCGATATCATACTTCTTAACAATCTCTTCAATTGAATTGATATCGTTTACGTTGATAAAATGGAACGGTCCGGAATTTTTCAATTCTTCTGATGGCTCAGTCTTACGTCCGGTCGCGACAACATTTTCCGCGCCATAACGTCTACGAAGTTCGAGGGTAATCTCGGAACCGATCTGTCCCACAGCACCGGTTACCAGGATTTTCTTCATCTCAGTTTTCATCTCAATTCTCCCTGTATGTATTTTATTTGTTTTCCTCTCAAAACGGGTTAGGGAATGTAATTTCCGGCTCTATTCAAATCAAGCTGAAAGTTCTGCCTCACGGGTACCCAAAGATCTATGCTGAACACTTGTAAACTTTCAGCTTATATATCCTCTTTACTCTACTAAAACCGCTCGTCATATCGCTGAAAGATGTTGACTGATTTCTCCATGCTGATTATATTCGAATCCCCTTGAGAAATTTATCACCAACTTTCCGAGGTTTTTAACCGCTGGAGTGATGTAAAATCGCAGGTTGAGAATAAATTTCCGGATAAGATTAAAGCGAAAAAACAGGTAAAACATAAAACATAACATAACAATACCAGGAAGTAAGGAGTAGACATGTACGGTAAAATTAAACAAGATCTGATCAGTGAACTTGGTGACGTTCGCGATGCAGGTTTGTTCAAGGAAGAACGTTTTATTCACGGTCAGCAAGGTGCCGATATCAGCGTTGAGTACCCGGAAAAGGCCCCGACCGAAAACGTAATCAACTTCTGCGCCAACAACTATCTTGGCCTTTCCAGCCATAATGATGTACTCGATGCTGCCCACGATGGCCTCAAGACTCATGGCTACGGAATGTCATCAGTACGTTTTATCTGTGGAACACAGGATATCCACAAAGAACTCGAGCAGAAAATTTCAAGGTTCCTCGGCACAGACGACACAATCCTTTATTCCTCATGCTTCGATGCCAACGGTGGTCTGTTTGAAGTATTCATGAAAGCTGAAGACGCGATTATTACCGATGCCCTCAACCATGCCTCAATCATTGACGGCATCCGTCTCAGCAAAGCCAGGCGTTATATCATGAAGCATAACGACATGAACGACCTGGAAGAGAAACTGAAAGAGACCCAGGACGCTCGTTACCGCATGGTAGTAACCGATGGCGCGTTCTCAATGGACGGCACCATCGCCCAGTTACACAAAATTTGTGACCTGGCAGAAAAATATGACGCTATGGTTATGATCGACGATAGCCATTGCACAGGTTTCCTCGGTAAAACAGGCCGTGGTACCCACGAATACCGTGATGTGATGGGTCGTATCGACATTGTCACCAGTACCCTCGGAAAAGCAATGGGTGGTGCGTCCGGTGGTTTCACGTCAGGACATGCCGAAATGATCGAAATGCTGCGCCAGCGTTCACGTCCTTACCTCTTCTCAAACAGTCTTGCCCCGGTAGTGGTTAAGGCAGCGATCAAGGTTGTTGATGTTCTTTCAGAATCAACTCACCTTCGTGACAAACTGGAGTGGAATACCAAGTATTTCCGCGATAACATGACAAAGATCGGTTTTGAGATTACCCCCGGTGATCATCCGATTGTCCCGATTATGCTTTATAACGCCAAGTTATCACAGGACATCGCCCGTGACATGTACTTTGAAGGCATCTATGTAATCGGATTCTTCTACCCGGTAGTAGGTAAAGGTCTTGCGCGTATCCGTGTACAGCTTTCGGCTGGTCACGATCAGGTTCACCTGGACAAAGCCCTCGCCGCATTTGAAAAAATCGGTAAAAAGTACGACATCCTCGGAAAATCCAAGGAAGAGATTATATCCCAGTACGGCGAATAATTCTTTTCGAGATAAAGTAATTAAGGGCTCGGATTTCCGAGCTCTTTTTTATTGTTATGATGTTTGAAAAAGTTGTCATCCCAGACTCGATCTGGGATCCAGCGTCGTTGCGAGGAAACGAAGTTTCATCGAAGGTTGAAACGAACAATCATTTTAACAGTTAAAGATAATTACTAATCGAGATTGCTTCGCTTACGCTCGCAATGACGAAAAGACGACTTTCATCTGCTGAATTGTTGATAATTAAATTTAGAGGATAAAAAGTAGGCCGG
>JANQEY010000074.1 GCA_028278125.1 bacterium
CAATATCGCTACAGTGAACAGCACCGCACATATTCAGGCAGCAGGCAAGAGCAATACGGCATTTCGCCGGGAGCTTCATCTCTTTGAAATACTCGAACAATTCGTCCATGACTGCTTTTACAACACCTGAAGCATCAGTTGCTGCAGAGTGGCAGTGTACCCAACCCTGTGTGTGGACTATACTGGTTATTGAATTTCCGGTACCACCAACAGGATTTCCGTACGCTTCCATCTCATCTTTGATTTTGGCGCAGTTTTCTTCTTTAGTGGTCAGGAATTCAACATTATGACGGCTGGTAAAACGAAGATATCCGTCACAATATTTATCAGCTACTTCAGTGTAAAAACGAATTGAATCGATTGACACGAGTCGAGGTGATCCACAACGAACCGTGTATATTTTATCGCCGGATTCAGCAACGTGAACCATAACACCTGGCTCAAGAATCTCATGGTACTTCCACTGGCCATAATTTTCCTTAATTACCGGCGGAAGGAAGTTATTATAATCCGGGGGACCTATATCGGTCAGTCTTTCTTGCATGGCCTCAGCCATTTTTCACTCCTATTCTCAAGTTGTTAATTATCAGAATAAATGTTCACTCTGTAACCGTGGTCGATTACTCTTCCTCTTCCTCATCCTGAGCGAAGAAGATGTATGGATTATCCCGCGGGAAAGCCACCATCTCAGGAACTGGCTCCAGGCCAACTGCTTCCAGGAAGTTGCCCATACCGACACGCTGGATAAACTCACCGATACGTTCACGGCTTTTACCCTCTTCACACCAGACATCCTGGATCTCTTCAATGATGTCACAGAATTCATCGAATTCTTCTTCGTCATCAATGTTGAGGAAAGGAATAAGAACACTGGAGAGTAACGCGCCTTCAACGATAGGAGCTTTTGAACCGATAAGGACAATGGCACCCTTTTCATCACCAGGACGGAGCGCTTTTGTCATTACATTGATGCAATGCATACAGCGACGGCAATCGTTATTGTCAATTTCAAGCTTTCCGTCAGTATACTTCATACATTTTGACGGGCAATTGAGAACAACATCGTTAACTATATCAAGTCCACCGTCAGCATAGTTTTTAACTTCAGCGTCATCAACTTTGATATCATCTTTCCAAGTCCCGATAACGGAAATGTCAGCACGTGCAATTGAAGCTACACAATCATTCGGGCAGCCGGAGAATTTAAATTTCCATTTGTACGGGAATGCCGGACGATGAAGCTCATCCTGATAGCGCATTGTGATGTCGTAGCAAACCTTAAGTGTGTCGTACATAGACCACTCACAACGTCCCGGACCGACACAGCAACTAGGGGTACGCACATCTGATCCTGAACCACCAAGGTCAAATCCAGCCTCGGTCAGTTCTGAAAATGTAGGTTCGAGTTCATCGGTTGTTGTACCGAGGAAAATGATGTCACCGGTTGATCCATGCATGTTGGTCAAACCACTACCATGCTTTTCCCAGATATCACACAGGCTGCGGAGTGCATCGGAAGTGTAAAACCATCCTGAAGGCTGGTTTACACGTATAGTGTGGAAATGGGAAATATCCGGGTATTTTTCCGGCAGGTCTGTGTAACGGCCAATTACACCACCACCATATCCCATAACGCCAACGATACCACCATGTTTCCAGTGACCGATCCGTTCATCATAGGACTGTTCAAGAAGCCCAAGAAGATCGTTCGACATGGCGTTGTTTTTCGCAGCCAGCTTAATTTCCTTGACGAAACTCGGCCAGGGTCCCTTCTCCAGTTCGTCAAGCATAGGTGTTTTGTACTCCTTTGGCATTTTTCCTCCTGAAACCTTTCCAAGTGTGGATTGCTGATACCCTCACCCTGCAGAGATCACAGTTTTCCAGACACTTTTACTTTGTGTTAATGTACACAAACTTTCGATGGTTTTTTGAATGTTTGCTTGTTCTATTTATATTCTTTTTTATCAACTACTTAAGTCAATATTTTTAAATGAACAGTAATATAACTTGTGCAAGATGTCACAAGCAAGCATTAAGCCAGAATGAATAAACGCTTGATAATTGACTAATAATATATTGCAGATAAAAGTTAGTAAAACCAAAAAAACTGTTTAATGTTACGATTTGGTAACACTAGTTGCACTTTATTTATTATATAACAATAAGTTCAGAAGTTCGAGTACATTTTGTAACAGTGTTACATATGCGAAACATTTCACACGTAAAATCCTTTCACCCGTACTAACTATTTATTTACATCAAGAAGTTAGGTGACTCTATCTGCCTCTCTTTTTTAGAAGGACAAACAAATGAACAAATCAGAATGCAATTTTCACGATGAATGTCTTGCCATGAATGTTCAAAGAATCTAGATTCAAACCTGTCGGATATGTTAGGATAATACAGTAGCCGGTTACCGGTCACATGTAGCAATCCAGGGATGATTTGGAGGAAGACAATGACTAAACCAAACAGTTGGATGGAACTGCTCAAGAAGGAGGATTGGTGGGCAGTATGGTTTGGTTTTATCGTGATAATTGGTGCAACTGCCGGGTGGATCGGAAAAGTCCCAAAATTGGGAAAATGGACATCCAATCCATTTGAGGTTTTCCTGGTTTTTAAGGAATCAGAAATTACCGTAAATATAGTTGTTCCTCTCTTACTCCTCTGGTTTGGCCTGGGAATACTTACTACTGTCGGTGTCTATGCAATGGGTGGCGATTACAAGCGTTATTTTGCCGGTTACACCCTGGTTTTCACCATTGGGATGATCTCGTATTTATTAGCCAACCATCAGCTGGCACGAGCATACGGACTTGGTTACGCAGTCTGGGCTCTTCTGATCGGTTTACTTATCTCGAATACCATTGGGACACCAAAATGGCTCCTTGCCGGAGCTCGCAGCGAGATGTATATCAAAACCGGCCTGGTTTTACTTGGAGCTGAAATCCTCTTTAACAAGATTCTTCAACTTGGGGGACCGGGTCTGTTTGTGGCCTGGCTGGTAACGCCTACAGTAATAATCTTCATGTTTATATTCGGCACAAAAACGCTCAAGATGGGTAGCAAAGCCCTGGTAATAATTATCGCAGCCGCAACATCCGTATGCGGAGTTTCGGCAGCAATCGCAACCGCCGCCGCTGCTAAGGCTAAAAAGGAAGAATTGACCCTTGCAGTTGGAATGACCCTGATATTTACCGTGTTGATGATGATTTTTATGCCACCCCTGATTAAAGCGGTTGGAATGGACGCCATAGTCGGAGCTGCCTGGATGGGTGGAACCATCGACGCCACCGGTGCTGTTGTCGCAGCTGGAGCATTCCTTGGACCGGAAGCGGAGAAGGTTGCAGCCGTTGTTAAAATGATCCAGAATATTCTTATCGGTGTTGTTGCATTTGCTGTGGCAGTCTACTGGTGCACAAAAGTTGAGAAAGAAGAAAATGGCAGCGAAAATATCCGGAACAGAACATCCCTGATGGAAATCTGGTACCGTTTCCCCAAGTTTATTGTCGGTTTCCTGGCAGCATCCGTATTGTTTTCATTCTTATTGATGCCAACCCTGGGCGCTGAAGTTGTGGAAAATGATATCATCAAGATGGTAACTAAATCCCTGCGTGGTTGGTTGTTCTGTATGGCTTTTGTTTCGATCGGACTCGAATCCAATTTCCGAGACCTGGCATCACAGATGGTAGGTGGAAAACCGTTAATACTCTACGTAATTGGTCAATCGTTCAACCTGGTGTTGACGGTCACGGCGGCATACCTGGCGTTTGGCGGGATACTATTCCCCAGGCCGATATAAGATCTGGAAAAATAATATGGCATTTCTTCCAAAAAAAATAATTGATCAAAACCCGCAGGTCGCCTTAAGATTAATAAGATTCTTTGTGGGATTGTTCCTGATCTTTGGATTGTTTATTATCCTGGCTTCTTCCTCTCCACCTGTCGGGGTAACCGGTGACGTTTTGAGGCACAATCTTGAAGCCGATATTGACGCCACTCCCCTTTTTTACTCGGAAGTCGAGAACATTGTTGAGATCGACAGGAAATTGCAGGAACTGCGACGAGAACGGAAACACGAGATTCAGAAAGGTAGCCCGGGATATGTGCGCAGAGGCGTATCAGTGTCTCCCGGGGAAAAATAACATTGAGCACAACTTCGAATAGTTTATCAGAAAATCCATCCTCGTTCAAAATACCTCGAACAGTTGAGATTTCTTTCCTTGTTGTTACTATCGCCTGGTTAATCCTGATCCAGTTTTACCAGTGGCCTACCCTTGTAAACGGTGGATTTGACAATCGTGATTGCGCCGCGTTTGTCCTGTCAGGAGAGATGCTGAGGACTGGGCACACACCCTACATCGATTTCTGGGATCAGAAACCTCCCATGATTTATATAATAAATGCTTTTGGTTTAACTATATCGGGTGGAAAAACCTTGGGACCATGGTTTATAAGTTTATTTACCCTGGTTTCTACACTTCTTATTAGTCACTTGACGTTAAGAAAATACTTTGGTACTTTAGCCGCCCTTCTTGGATCACTAGTATTTGCGGCTTCATTTATCGGTGTCTACGCTGGTGGTAATTTAACTGAATCCTACGCCCTGCCGCTCCAATGGCTGACACTTCTACTCTTTCAGCGATGGTATAAAGAAGCTAAAGCAAACACCTGGATATTCGGGATTTTAATCGGAATTATTACTGCCATATCATTCGGATTAAGGCAGAATCTTATTGGAACACAGGTAGCAATTTCAGCAACGGTAATACTCTTCCTGGTATTTAACAAACAATTCCGAGAGATATTCAAGTTTGTAATCGGGGGTTTGTCCGGCTTCATAATTATGGCAATGGCGATAATAATCTGGATTGACCTCTCCGGCGGAATTTCAGCTGTCGAAGCATTCTGGGAATATGCTTTTGTCTATAATTTCAGCTTCAAAATAGCTTCATCATTATTTGCAAAATTTATCGCTCATCTTACAGCATTCGATTATGTCCCAATCCTTGGATTAGCAGTCATTTCAGCAATATATCATTTAGTCAGATTAATACGTGGCAATTCTATCTATAAAACCGACGCATTTTTCCTTCTTTTAGCGATCTGGCTGCCAGTTGAGACAATTTTTGTAACTGTTTCCGGTCATGCTTTTAACCATTATTACCTTGCTTTCCTGCCGGTCTGTTCAACTTTAGCTGCATTTACTACTATTCAAATACTAGACAAAAGAGATCAGCCGAAGAGAATTAAAAACCTTTGGATTTTACTTGTAGTGTTGATTCTAGCCGTAACGGCGGTAAAACACCGGACAAAAATTATCCGGAACCTCGAGAATGATCGAGTTCGACAGGTTGCTGAAACCGTGGAAATTATCAAACAGAATTCTGATTCTTACGATACTATCTTTTCCTGGGGTGTGATGGCTGATATTTATTACCTGTCAGGAAGAAAACCTGCAAGTCATTATACTCTGGTTTACCCTCTACTTGCACCTGGCTATACCGATTCATCCACTGTTCGAAAACTGATATCGGAATTGAACAAATCGAAACCTGAATTGATAATTGATGCTTCCAATAAAAACCGCCAGGTTCCTTCATTGGAGAAATGGGATCCTTCTATTGTCATCAATGGAGAACCTGTCCATCCGGCATTGAAAGACTTCTACGATTTTATCCATTCAAATTACATGATTTCGGAAACAGCCGGTGAGTGGGATTGGCAGGTATGGAAAAGGATAGGCAAAGAAGAGCCGAACGAAATTATCGGTTCAACAGCACCTCTAGAAAGGTTTTAGTTTTTTCTCCCCTTTTATCCCAGGTTAAAAATTGGGCACGTTGATGTGCCTTAACGGCAAGCTGCGCCTGTTTTTCCGGTGATTTTATCAGTTCCTCCATTTTTTCTGAAAGATCGACTTTGTCACCCGGTTTGACATAAACAACAGCATCATCAGCAAGTTCACGTATTGCCGGTGTATCGCTGGAGATTACTGGAATTGCGTGACCAAGATAATCAAACAGTTTTGACGGTGCTGTCAGGTAATGGTTGTAAAACTTGTCCTCGAGCGGAAGAACGGCAATACTTGCCTGTTCAATTTTTTTACGCATTTTATTATTATCCAGCCAACCTGAAATTTCCACTTTTGAACTTAATCCCAACTCATTCACTCGGTGCTTTAAGGGATCGATTTCATTCCGGTCACGACCACCAACATAAGCCAGTTTCCAATCATTTGCGTCTACGTTTTTGAAAGCATCAAGCAGCATGTAGACACCTTTTTTACGCTGCAGGCTTCCAAGATAGAGAACATTTTTATGTTCTGGTCGGCCAGGCAATGATGGCCTGGCCTGGTCCAATCCAGGGTGTGCTGAGGAAACCAAAGGCTCATTTGAGTTGAGAGATTTCCTATATAAATCCGCTTGGACATCCAGCAGGGTCAAAACACCATCCAGTCTGGGAATATGTTTCCTTTCTAAATCCTGGTATCTTTCCCAGCGTTTTCCTGATAGATCATCCCTGGATTCTATGTCCATGTAAAAATTATGTGTATCGTGTGCTGTTTTAATATCCAGTCTCTGCCATCGAGTTAGATAAGGAAGCGCTCTGGTATCCCTGCTCATCACAACGTTTACGCCATGCTTTCTAACTAACCGTTTAAGCAGTCTTCCAGCCTTTGCCAGGTAAAAGATCCTGTCAGAGGCGGGTTTCCAGTGCGGCATGGGAATAACATGGATATTGAGTAATTCAGGGGAATCTATTCCATACTCGTTTTTGAGTACAGCTTTGCCATCACCATCACAACCATTAAATCCTTTCGCTGCCGACTGGACAACAAGATGAGTTTCCACCCCGGTACCTGCCACGGCTGACATAAACCTTGCAGTAAACGGCCCGGCAGGAATAGCTGATGGCCAGCGAAGGATGTTGATATAACTGAGGACTGGTTTAATCATCGGTATATTATTAGTTCATCAATATCAGTATAAAAACTCGATCGGAATGAATATAGAACATTAAAAAGCGGATTTCTTTGTCAAGGATGATTATCTGGTCAAATATTGAAGCTGAATTTAAACCTGGATACATAATCATTTGGTTACGATCCAGAAGCGAAATTTGTTCCGCTCTCCTCTGAAGCAAAAGACTATCTGATTTCTTATATTCCGCTACCCGATTTTTTAACTTCATTTTTGTAATAATTTTCACAATTTCTAACCGGATAGAGGGAAAGATGGATTTTAAACTGAGCGAAGAACATGAGATGCTGAGGCAGACTGCACGTGATTTTGCGGAGAAGGAGCTTCGTCCCGGTGTAGCGGAACGTGATGAAAAGGAAATATTTCCTGCTGAACACATCAAAAAACTTGGTGAACTTGGATTCATGGGGATGGTGATCTCCGAGGAAAACGGTGGTGCCGGTTTTGATACTTTAGGCTATGTCATAGCGCTGGAAGAACTTGCACGTGTTGACCCGTCAACCGAAATCATCGTTTCAGTCCATAATAGTCTTCACATGTACCCATTGGAAAAATTCGGCAATGATTTTATAAAGAAAGAGTATCTCCCCAAGATGGCATCGGGTGAACATCTTGGTGCATTTGCCCTGACAGAACCAGGTTCAGGATCAGATGCCGGCGCGATGAAAACAAAGGCAGTAAAAGACGGTAATGAATGGATTCTCAACGGCACAAAAAACTTTATTACCTCGGGCGCTAACTGCGATGCCTATGTCCTGGTCGCGGTAACCGATCCTGATGCTGGATCAAAAGGAACAACAGCCTTTTATGTACCCAAAGACACACCAGGCCTTGAACTGGGTAAACATGAGGATAAACTGGGAATCAGGAGCACAGATACGATTTCAATATCACTTGAGGATGCTCGTATTCCTGAAGAGAACGTAATCGGTAAACATGGCGAAGGTTTTAAAATCATGTTGACCGCTCTTGACAGTGGACGTCTTGGTGTCGCTGCGCAGGGATTGGGAATTGCGCAGGGCGCGATGGAAGAATCCATCAAGTACAGCCAGGAGAGATACCAGTTCGGTAAACCGATATCGGCATTCCAGGCGATCCGAAACAAGGTAGCCGACATGCAGATAAAAATAGCCGCCAGCCGCTGGCTGCTCTACCATGCCGCCTGGATGAAAGACCAGGGAATTCGTTATTCAAAGGAGGCTGCGATGGCCAAGGTACAGTGCAGTGAAACAGCTACCTGGTGTGCCCTCGAAGCTATCCAGATTCATGGCGGTTATGGTTATTGCAAAGACTACCCCGTTGAACGGATGCTGCGAGACGCCAAGATTACCGAGATTTACGAAGGCACCAACGAAGTTCAAAGAATAGTTATCGGACGTTCTTTGTTCGATTAGACGGATTTTATAGCTGAATAATCGGTATTCGGAGTATAAATGCCAAAACTTTTTCTCTGTCTTCATGCGGAATCTGTAGCTAACAAAGAAGGCTGGGTATCCGGTTGGGACGATGTAGCCTTAACCGACAATGGTTTAATCCAGGCACAAAAACTTGCCGAAGCTCTTGAACAGGAAGATGCTGTTGGCGGGATTTTGACCAGCGATTTATCCCGTGCATCGAAAACAGCCGAAACGCTAAGGGATCATCTTGGCCTGGAAATGGTTGTTGACGAAGGCTTGCGTGAGAGGAACTACGGAGAATGGACAGGTACTTCTTACAACGACGCTTTTATTGTCAACAAGGATCAATGGGAAAGGTTACGTGAGGAGGAGAATTTCGCTCCACCAGGTGGAGAAACTCTCGAAGACCATCGCAGGCGTGTAATCGATGCCCTTGGTCGCGGACGTGAACGATGGCCTGAAGGATTTATAGTTGTCACTCATCGAGCCGTCTTACTGTTAATCGTCAAAACATTGGGAATCTGGTGGAACGGAACATCCCCGACTCCCCTATCTCCACCCACATATATGCGTCTTGAATGGCATTTACAGGATTCAACCGGAGAGAAAGAATAAGCAGAAAAAGTTGTAATCATATAAATATCAATAACATTTCATTTGCATGAGGTAGTTAAGAAAAAATATATTTTCCGGGGTAAAAGCTTGTATTCTTTAAACCGGCGAAGAATTATTCTCGCCGGTTTATTATTAACATTATGTTTTTGTTACTGCTTGTTTATATATTAGGGTACTTGTTTTTAATAAGTCGAATGTTATAACTTTCTTCGTTTTAATAAATATTGATTAATCAGTAATGCAGTATTTGGAGTTTAGATGCATGCGGGCTCTGTAAACAGCCGACACGAAGCGAGAGAGAGAGCGCTTCAGGTTCTTTATGCAGTAGAAATAGGTGAACACAATCCCCGTCTGGCTTGTGACGATCTCCTGAACGGTGGTGAGGAACGTTATATCGAGTTTGCTCGTCAACTTGTTCTCCTCACAGTAAAACACCGCGAAGAGATGAATGAACTGATCAGGGAACGTGCACAAAAATGGGATCTTGATCGTATCGCCCTGATAGACCGGCTGGTGCTGCGTTTAGCGCTCAGCGAACTTTTCCATATCAGCGATGTCCCCCCCAAGGTAACTATTAATGAAGCTATCGAAATAGCCAAGGCATACAGTACTGACCAGTCGGGCAGATTCATCAATGGTATCCTTGATGCGTTATTTAATGAGTATGAAGAAAAAATTCTGGATATAAAAAGCGTGCTAGATAAACCATCAGCAGATGGCGATGGAAAAGAGGCCGGTAAACCTGCGAAAAAGGCACGCAAGAAAAAAACTTTGAAACAGGATCAGGCGGAGGACAATCCTCCCGGAGAATAAAAAACCTCCCGAAAATGCCGGAAGGGAAGCTTGATTTGCTGTACGCGATAATTTCCGACATCCATGGAAACCTTCACGCACTTGAAGCTGTGCTGGAGAATATCAAGATGGATAATGCCGACCGTGTAATCTGTCTTGGTGACCTGGTTGGATATGGTGCATATCCGAATGAAGTAATATCTCTCACCAGAGAAATTTCAGACGTAATCCTCGCCGGTAATCACGATCATGCAGCTGTAGGGCTTACAGATATTACTATCTTCAACCAGTATGCTTTTAATGCCGCTGTCTGGACTCGTGATAAACTGAGCGATGATAATACGAGGTTTCTTAAACAAATCCCCTTTACACACTCGGAATCAGACCTGATTTTCGCCCACGCAACACCTATTTACCCGGAAAAATGGCTTTATGTATTCTCTAACACGGACGCCGCAGATGTTATGGAGCAGACGGAATACGGCACGGCATTTATCGGGCACAGCCACGTCCCGTTCGATTACCGCACCAGGTATGGGCGCCTGATTAATGTGGGTTCTGTTGGTCAGCCACGTGACGGTGATCCACGTGCAGCGTATTGCCTCTACGATTCAGATAGCGGGGAAGCACGATTGTACAGGGTAGAGTACGACAAAGTAGCTGCCGGAGATGCAATTCGTGACGCCGGGCTTCCAGAGTTTCTTGCAGATCGTCTTTCCATGGGTAGATAAATATTTCCCTATTTAGTAAAAGATTGACAGCCTTCTCTCCTTTGGTTGTATCCCGTATTAATATTTATTTAGTTTATATAGACAGAAACTAAATCATACTTTACAGACCAATCAGGAGTATCTCATGAAATTCCGGATTTTTACCCTCATTTTACTGCTGGTAAGTTTGACATTTCTCATTAGCTGCAGTGATGATGATGATAAGGATATAATCTCGATTTCATCTACTACCATGTATCCAATGGAAATCGGGAATACATGGGAATACAGGACAGTCATCAGCAGAGAGACACTTAATCCTGCTGATTCAGTTGTAATCAGTGACTGTACCTGGGTGTCGGAAGAAAGGTTTATTGTATCAATAGAAGATGTTGATGTCCTTGAAGACAGCCTGCCGGCTTATAGATTTACAACTGAGTTTTTTGAAGGTAACGATTTTATCGACAAAGGCTACCATTGGTATCGACAGGAAGATGATGGTTTAAGTTTATGCCAATATGCGTCAATAACCGGATCTGTAACTCCAAAACGTAATCCCAGCGAACTCAGGTTCAACAATCAATCCTTCAGCTCAATAGAAAATCTAATCTTCTTCTCTTTCACCGGACTGTGTTCTTTCGAAGAGGATAGTATAGTCTATTTTATTGATCCACCGGAACTCACATATCCCCACCCGGTCGAGGTAGGATACCAGTGGGGAGATAGTCCAGCAATCGGAAAAACTGTCTATAAAAAAGAAAACATAGAAGTTGAAGCAGGCTGGTTTGAATCCTATGTAATAGAAACCCAACATTTTATCGGTCAGCTTGACGAGTGTTATGAAGAGGATTATATCTATGACTGGTTCAGTTCAAAAGGTTTGTTGAAACGTAGCGTTGGTGGATTGGTCAAAGAATATAGTGAACAGGCTGAATTTCTTGGGCTTTATCGTCTAAAGCTGGACCACGAGTTAATTGAATACTCGATCAATCAGTTAGTAGACTAAATACTGATGGGTCTATATTCCAGGGGTGCTCAACTGGCTAACTGAGTACCCCAGGTTTTTCATTTAAAAACATTCTATATCTCCAGAGCCGTATCTGGCAATTATTTTTTATTTCTCGCCGAAGATATTGACTCATTTCGCTTGCCAATTATCTTAGACATAACCGTTCGATTTACCACCGAGGCCGCCATGAAAGATTGTTATCCAATTATTATCTTATTAATTAATACTTAACAGGATACCCTGTCAAAAAGGAGTGTGTAAAATGGATTCAATTAAAATCCTTTCATGGAATGTTGAGCACTTCAAAACTGCCAAACAAACTGAAGTGGCAAAGATAATACAGAGTTATGCTCCTGATGTGTTTGGTATCTATGAAGTGGAAGCCGCTGCCATCTACGATTTTATGATTCAACATTTCCCGAATTATTCAGTATTTATTACTGAGGGTCAACAAACCCAGGAAATACTTGTTGCCTGTAACAACAGGTTCGAGGGAATTAAGTTTCAACAGAAAAAGGAATTCAAGTCCGGCAATCCCAGGCTTCGTCCGGGAGCTTTCCTGACGTTTAAATACCCGGGAAAAGATCAGTATAATTTCCTCTTCTTACATACTGATTCAGGAACATCAGCGGTCGATTTTGGAAATCGGACCGAGATGTTTGACCATTCCTATAACTTGAAAAGAGCGTTGGATCATGCAGCAGGCAAGCCAACCAATTTTCTCATAATGGGTGATTTAAATACGATGGGATTAAAATATCCAAGACCATATAAAGCTGATAAAATTGCCGAGACACCCGAGGAACTGGAATACCTGGATTTCCACGCTTACCGTAAAGCCGGTAGATCAGCGAGAAAAAAGATACTGCCAAAACTTCGTCGTTTAACTAAACCCGCAGGTACTTTTTATGGTAAAAGCTATGGTATGGTAGACCTGGACCATATTATCGCTTCCGATCACCTCCAGTTTGAACCGCAGGATAATTTTGGTGAAACGGATCAACATGAAATCAGGCTGGACGGCTGGCGGAAGCATCTTGGCGATAAGGCTAAAATCGAGAAATACTGCAATGATATTTCCGATCACTGCTTGCTGTTTTGTGAATTGAAGGTGTAGTTCTGCTAGATGGCAACTACTTGTTATTTTTCTACAAGTTCATAAAGCCGTCTTAAATCTTCCGCATACCCCTCTTCACCCAATGGCGTTTCGAGGATGGCGGGAATATCCGCAAATCTTTGGTCATTGACGAGAAACCTGAAAGGCTCAAGTCCAAGTAGCCCGTCGCCTATCTGGTCATGACGGTCTACGCGACTTCCCAACGGTTTTTTTGTATCATTCAGGTGGAACACTTCAAGTCGGTCCAAGCCGATTACCGAATCGAATTTATCCCAGCTTTCTTTGTAAGATGATTCTGTTGTCAGGTCATACCCGGCGGAATTGGCGTGGCATGTATCAAAGCAAACAGCCAGGCGTTCATTCTCTTTCGTCAGTTCGATCATCTGTGCTATTTGCTCGAAAGTGTAACCAAGATTTGTTCCCTGGCCAGCGGTTATTTCGAGGGCAATTTTTGATTTATAACCGGGTAACCGTTTGTGAATTTCATCAAGCGATTCGGCAATCTTCTTTATCCCCCACTCTTCTCCCTCCTTCAGGTGGCTGCCGGGATGAACAACTACATGTGAGAGATCAAGTTTTTCAGCTCTTTCAACTTCTTCTTGAAGTGAGTTTAATGATTTTTCCAGTTTTTCCGGATCAGGTGCACAGAGGTTTATCAGGTAAGAATCATGGCTGACGGCATGGGTGATGCCATGTTTTTTTATTTCGGCATGCCAGTTAGTTATCTCTTCTTCAGCCAACGGTTTTGCTACCCACTGACGCTGATTCTTGGTAAAAATCGCCATTGCTTTTATATCAAGTTTTGCGGCGTTTGCCGGGGCTTTATCCACCCCACCCGCCGTAGAAACGTGTGCGCCTAATATCATTATTCAACTCTCTTTCAGATAAATACTTTTGCAATTCCTACCACTCCGAGTGTGGCAAGTGTGACGACAACCGACGCCAGGCATACCCCGATAAACACACAAAACATTGCCGGCCAGAAACGAACCCCAAAGAGGAAGGCAGCAACTGATCCAGTCCACGCTCCTGTGACCGGAAGAGGAATTCCCACGAACAGGATCAAACCGATCGCCTTGTATCTCTCGATGGTCTTACTGCGTTTTCGTGTACGGGCGAAAAGCCATTGGAAAAACCTGTCGAATACACTCCATCGTGAGAGGAAATTCGAGACTGGCCCGAGTAGTAATAATATAAATGGTACCGGTACCAGGTTTCCGAGGATTGCCAGGGGAACTGCTGTCATCCAGTCAAGGTCGCCAAGTGTTAACGCCCAAGGGATAGCGCCTCTCAATTCAGCGATTGGAAGCATTGCTATTATTACTGTAATTATTTCGGAGGGGCTACCCTGAAAATGTTCTGCTATTCGTCCTGCGATGTCCATCCGCCACTCCCTACCAGTGGTACAAAAATACATCCGCCTTTTGAATGTACCACGGGTTTCCCATCCTGTTTAGTTATAAGTTTAAGGTCCTGTACTCTTCGCGGTCCAATCGGGATCACCAGTTTCCCAGCTTCAGCCAACTGATCAGTGATACTGATCGGGGCGGCCGGGGTTCCAGCTGTGACCATAATACATTCATATGGTGCAAACTCACGCCATCCCAGGGTACCGTCTCCAACCTTATGAAGAATATTCGTGATATCCATCTTCTCCAGCCGGTCCTGTGCGGTTTTAGCCAGGCCGGTAATCCGTTCTACAGTAAAAACCTTGGTTGCCAGTTTTGCGAGAATAGCCGCCTGGTACCCCGAACCGGTTCCTATTTCCAGAACCTTTTCTTTGCCGGTCAGTTCAAGGAGTTCTGTCATCCGGGCAACCATATATGGTTGCGAGATGGTCTGTCCATTTCCGATGGGCAACGGAACATCTTCATAAGCCCTGGCTCGTAAATTTGGCGGGACAAACTGGTGACGTTTTACTTCACCAATCGCTTCCAGGACTCTATCGTCCCGGATCCCCTTTACCCTGAGGGACTGAACCAACTCTTCACGTGCCAGCTGGTAATTGATCACGGTTTCACCACTGTTAAACAAATCATCCTGATAAATCTTAAAGTATCCGCAAATGGCTTCATAGAGCTCACTGTCGAAGAATTATATATAGTTTTTATCGGTAAAAATGCTATCCTTGTACGTCGCCATGCCATTCGTAGAAGCAATTCACTCTCGAAAGCATACCCGTCTTCCCTCCACTGAATATCAGGAATTCCGGCCAACCTCACAAGACGATAACCGCACTGGCTGTCCGGGATATACCTGCCCGCCAGGCGTGATATTATTTTACTTGTAATTTTGTTGGAGAGTTTCCTCTCGTGCGGCATGTTACTTTGAACAAAATCTCTTTTCCCGATGACAAGGTCCCATCTATCAAGTTCAGCAGCTCGAATGAACTTTGCCAACTCTTTAGTATCGTGCTGACCATCAGCATCCAGGGTTATCGCCCATTTTATTCCCTCTCGTTTCCAGAAATCAAATCCTGATCTTAAAGCCGCGCCTTTGCCGCTGTTCGAAGATTGTCTCAGGAACTGAACCTGGAATCTAGCAGCAATAACCGAGGGAGTATTCACACCTGAGGTATTACTGCCGTCATCAACTACTAAGACATGATCCGGTGAAATAAAACGGCACACACCTTCCAGGACATGTGGCAATTGCTGAACATGGTTAAATACTGGAATTATTACAGCGATTTTTTTATTCACGCTCAAAGTTACAACCTGGCAGAGATTGTCGCAACGTGATAAAATTTAGATTTAAATAACGAAGGGATTTCAGCTATATCTGGCAGGATCAATTGTCGGGAATATACAGGGAGAATAATGTACCTTCGCCGGTTTCCGTCTTTAAGGTTAACCTGAACCCGGACTGTTCAACTGCTTTTTTCACGGTATAGAGGCCGATACCGGTTCCTGACGGTTCCTGGCCGGGATCATCCGGTTTACGCTTGGTCGTGAAGAACGGTTCATAGAGAATATCTCTATGTTCCTCAGCAATTCCAGGACCGTTGTCACGAATTGTAATTTCAACTTCCCTGTCGACCTGTTTGGTGGAAACCCAGATGGCGGGATCTTTACAGCTCCATAATGCGTCCACAGCGTTTCTCAGGAGGTTACCAAATATCTGTGATACATCACCGTATCGGCAGAACACTTCTCCCAGGTGCGGATCGAGATCTTCCTGGAGTGTCACACGTTTAAATCCCTTGTAAACCTTTAGACTTTCCAGTTCATCCCGGACAACGGCGTTAATCGCAACATTGGTTTTCTGCCGGATATGTTCACGCATGGTTTTCCGGGTGAGGTTCTGGATCAGCTCCTGCATCCGAAGCGCGCTGTTAAGGATCTGGGTAATATGTTCATCATCAGGGTTTTTACGGAGAGCTATATCAGAATAGCCAATAATGGCCGTGAGGGGTCCGTTAAGGTTATGAGCAATACCTGCTGTCATCAATCCAATGGTTGCCAGGCGGCTTTCATCCATCAGCTTGAGTTCAAGGTTTTGACGTTCCTGGTTTACTCTGTCCAGCTCCTCTTTCCTGCGCCAGATTTCCTTTTCAAGTAGCTGGGAACGGTTACGGATCTCCTCGGTAAGGAAATAACTGGAGATGGCCGCGGCGGCCTGGTAAGCAATCAGTTCCAGTTCCCGAATCTGTCGCAGGTTCGGACGTTTTCCGCTCCTGGGCTGGTCAACTGAAAAATAACCAAGGAACATCTCACCACTCTCGATGGGTACCAGGAGAAAATCTTCCGCACGCCATGATTCCTCCTCAATTCCCATATCCCATCCGAAAAACACACGTTTTTTCGACCAGGGATGATCGGCTTCAGCTGGAATAAAGAAACTGTTGGAGACACGGTACTCATCGCGATACCAGCTTAACTGGCTCTTGGGCATAATGGGACGTTGAGGACGAGACACAACCTTTTCCACATGATCATCCGTAAACCCGACCATCACTTTCGGCCCGGTTAAACCTCGGTTGATATCCCGGATGCTGAGAAGTACCCGTCCCCAGCCGAGGTCATGATGAATAATCTCAGCCACTCTCTGCAGAATCTGTTCGATATCAGTCAGGTTGCGCAGTTCATCGCTGAATGCGAGAAGTGTTTCCTGGATAGCACCGTTTCTGCGGATAACCAGCAGGTCGCGTAAACGGGAAATTACGGCGTTTTCGGATTCGGTTTCTGCCAGCGCTCCAAAAGCGCCCGATGACCAGCATGATGAATAATCTTCTTCCGTTAAATCGCCATTGGCGAGAAAAACTACGGGAAACAGGTGTGGATCTTTATCTTCATGGAGTTGTTTAACCAGTTCACTTACGTCATTTCCTGCGCCGGGATGTTCTATCATCATCAGCGCAGACTTCTGCCTTTTAATTATTTCAAACAAGTCATCGATGTTTTCGCAGAAAGAGACTTCCCCTTTACCAAGGGCTTGTTCCACCCTGGAAACCCACGGAGAATCATTGGAAAGCTGAGCGAGGAAAACCGACATCTATTTAACCTCTAGTGGCAGAATTAAGAGAAGATACAACAAGCATCAGCTCGTGACAAGGAGCCCATTTTGAATCCAAAGGGATTAGGGATATTATTAATAACACAAAACTACCCTACTACTATTCTCGGCTACTAACTGCAATCTCTTAACTCCTATATAGAGCATAATTAAAGGAACTACTATAATTCCTGCCGCGTAGCATGATATAGAGATTGATTTTATATTAAGCGTGGTGATTTGATATATTAAAGATGCAATTCCCGGATCTTCTTTCTAGATGGGACAAACGATGTTTATGCCAATTTTTGATCCAACATTCTTTCTTCTAATTCCAGCCCTGATCCTTGCTTTCTGGGCGCAGTCGAAAGTACAGAATACTTATAAGAAATACAGTCGTGTCCGTAACCTTTCCGGCCTGAATGGAGCACAAACCGCACGCCGAATCCTGGACAATTTTGGATTGCAGGACGTTAAGGTTGAAAAAGTTTCAGGATTGTTATCTGATCATTATGATCCTGTAAAAAAAGTGGTCAGGCTTTCGGAAACAAATTACGTTCAACCATCTGTTGCGGGACTTGCTGTCGCGGCACATGAATGCGGGCATGCTATTCAGCATTCCGAAGGCTATTCAGCCCTGAAATTACGTCATGCGATGGTCAAACCGGTCCAGATAGGAAGCTGGGCAGCGTTCCCACTGTTTCTCGTTGGCCTGTTTATGGCCAGCCCTGCAATGATGGATATCGGGATTATTTTGTTCAGCCTTGCTGTTTTGTTTCACATGGTGACATTACCTGTCGAATTTGACGCCAGTAAACGGGCGATACAGATTTTATCCACTGATGGGTATGTAAATCCTAATGAAGCATCCGATGCGAAGCGGGTTCTAGACGCGGCAGCATGGACATATGTAGCAGCAGCAACCATGGCTGCGTTGCAGCTGGTACGTCTTCTCCTGTTAAGAGGTATGATTGGTGGG
The DNA here is from genome assembly GCA_028278125.1 of bacterium. The sequence continues at coordinate 18,094 of JANQEY010000074.1, forward strand.
GATGAGTAGTATCTTTCGAATATAGTAATTTGTAGAAATGTAGCCCGGATTTATCTGCCTGTGGTTGATTGCGCATGCTGAGAATCCGGATTTTATATACATACCCCTGTTAGTGTAGCCCGGGTTGCGCATGGAGCGAACCCGGGTTTTTGTATGAATTTCCCGGATATCAGTCTAACGACTGACTATCCGGGCTACTCTACTATCAGTGCTTGCCCCCCCTTTGGCTGATTTATTTGTAATAGTGGAAAAACTTGGAATGTAGTCGTTCACCACGCAAACACCAGTAAAAGATTACCACCACCAAAACTTCCTACCCAGTTCCTGTCGAGGTTCTGCATCACTCTCAACCTGAGTTCGCCCCGAGGGACAGAACGATTTTCTCCACCTAGATTGACATTTCCACCTGGAAATTCTATCCCCGCAGAAATACCTATCCTTGGATTAATCTCATCCAGGGTACGTGGTTCTTCAAAATTGCCGGTTTGATCGAGGTTGCGATATACTGCCATCGTCACAAGTTCAGCGAAAGGAAGTTTTCCAAAGTGACGCCGCACCGAAACCTGAGGATATATTTCAATTCCCCTGCGGTCTCTATTCAGGGTGGGAGGAGACGATGCCCTCTTAATATAATCTTCAGCAAAATATTCAACCGGGAAATCCGCTTCGTATGAATACTTATCTCCACGCTTGAAATAAAACAACTTCGTTACTATAGAAGATGTTGATATCTCTTGAGGAGTAATTCCACCATATTTATCACACAAGTAATTCTTAAAATATGAAAAAGTTACACCATACAATCGATTGTTATTTATGTTTTCAACCCTGAGATTTATCTCATTTTGATAACCTTCCTTGTTCACTTCAACAATGAACATTTTCTCGATATAATCCTTTAATCTCCATCTCTGTTCAAAAAACGCTTCAAGTATTATCCTGTAATTATTCCATCCATATCGTCCTTCGACTATATACTGGTTTGGGAATGATTTGTAGCTTGCCCCATCCTTCTCCTTTTCGTTGAAAAGCCATCGGTGGGCGATATAGTAAAGCTGGATGTACCTTTCCGGATCATGGTAGTACCCGGTAATGGCACCAATATCCATATCCTCTTTTTCATAGAACGCGCTACCGAGGATGCCAAGGATTATTCCCGGTTTGGTTCTCCATTCAAGCTCTGCCCTATCTTTGAAAATATCAGTATCGAACTCTTCATGACGTTTATAATAGAACCTTGCCAGCAATGATCCGGTAATTGGGGCAACAATTCTCGCCTCTTCATCAACCAGGTACCGTGATGTGGAAATGGAACCGATTGTAGCTCTGAGGGCTGTTTTATCGGGATTCCTGTACCACTCATGGTTATGGGATTCCCTCAGGAGATATGAGAAATACGCCGCACGTGGAGGAGTATCCCAAAAATCAAACTCGCTGTCCGGGGATATGTCCTGGGAAAAGCCCGGTAACGGGAATATTGATGACAACAATATCAGTGGATATATCAGGTTACGGTATATTTTCACATATCGCTCATACATTTAACCGGACAGGGATTTTTATCTATTAAAACTAAAAAACCCGGTCTCAAACTAAAACCAGGTTAGAACAGAATTTAATTTTTTATGCCTCTTTGAGGTAGTGTTCGTCGTACTCGATTTCAAACTTCAGTTTATGGCGAGCTTCTTCCTGGGCGAGTTCAAGAAAAAATACACTCATTTCCTCGTCCTCAACCTGTGCGGCCAGGTTGGTATACATTTTAAACGCCGCCTTTTCCCTTTTCATTGCCAGGACTAAGGCTTTACCATAATCCATGTCCGAAGATTCAGGATTAACATCATCCAGGTAATCTGAAATTTTCAGGTCGACGACTTTTTCCAGCGCACCCGGTAACAGGTTTCCTTCTTTCACCTTGAGTAGTTTTACCTTGTGCATGTCTTCTTCCTTGGCAAATTCTTCGAGTGCAATCTGCATTGCACGGTTGTTTGTTTTGGTTGCCAGGTTCCTGTAAAAAGCAGCAGCTTCCTCTTCGTTTTTGATGGCAAATTCCAGGATTTCTTCGATAGAATTAAAATCACTCATCTTATCTTTTCCTCAATGTTACCTATCTACTTATATATTTATCATTGTTTTTTAAGCAGTTTCTGGTACAGATCAGCGCGTTCTTCTTCATCGGTATCAAGGGTTGCTACCTTGCTTAAAGAAGCGAACTCTTTATACTCCGATAACATGTCTGCCAGGTTATAATAGTTCAGTTCAAAAAACCGTTCCAGCTTCTTATCCGGGATCTTATCCATCTGTTTGACGGCATAGAGAACGTATTGTTTGGCTGTATCCCTGTCTCTCTCTTCATAGAATAGCCATTCACCGGTATAATAGAGAAAATTCAAGTACCGGTAATGATCATTCTCTTTTTCCAGTGTATCCTCTACCCACTCCTCACGTTTATCCCATCCATTAAAATACCTGCTGGAAAAACGGGCATTCTGGGCTATCTGGCGGGCGGTTTCAAAATATTGCAAACCTCCGAACTTCTTTACCTTGTCAAATTCATGCCCCAGTACCATGTGGATATAATAATCGATCATACTTCGGAATGGATCAAACTGGTTGCCATAGATGAGCTTCACACCCGGCTCGAGGGGGAAATCCCATCGACGGTCGTTATACTGCGCGTCACTCCGGTTAGAAATCGCGACCCTCGCAGCGTACCTGTCCTCGAAGCTGATCGGTTTAAACTCTTCGAAATGGATTTCCATGTCCAAGTATATATCGTATCCGTAATCGTTTGGAGCCCATTCACGCTGATTGATGTACGCCTCAATAATCCGGTCAAGTCCCTGGAGTTTATTCTGGTTCTCCTGTGGCAGACGGTCATAGTTTACATTTATCTCGGCGATCAGCTGTTGAGAATAGACAGGCAGTAGTGTCAGAGCAAAACATATCACTGCGAGAAATAACTGAACTGGAATTTTCAAAAATATATTATTCATAATCTCTTTGGAGTTTTAAAACGTGACCATGATAATAATACTATTCATGGACACGAGATACCTGTCTTTTTAGTTCCCGTAGCGAATATAGTAATGAAGATAATCTCTCGCGAGTCCTGATAAAGTAAGACTTCGCATGTAGAGTTGAGATTTCCATTGTGGAGTATATAATGAGAATCTATATTAAACTTACATGAATATTAAATGGTTATACCAATGGAGGCAACGTGGAAATTCGTGATTTTTTAGAAAAAAATGGTCTCGTTGCTGGATTGACTGACGAACAGATTAACCAGTTGATTGAAATTGCTGAGCTCGAGGAATATGAGCAGGGCGATACAATTATTCCTGAAATAACAAGAACTCGTGACCTTTACGCTTTAGTCACCGGTGTTGTATCTATAAGTATGTCAATACCTTTGGAAAACAGGAAAGCTGAGATGATCGATACTCTCCATCCGGGTGAATTGATGGGTGAGATTTCATTCCTCGACGGCTCTCCCAGGTCTGCCTCCGCCGTTGCTGAACGTGCTGCGGTTGTGTACAAGTTCCCTTATGATAGGCTGAACCTGCTTCTTGAAGAAAATCCCAGGATAGGCTATATCCTTATCCGTGGACTTGCGCAGAAAGTTGCCGAAAAAATGCGCCAGACCAACCTGGCCTGGCGAAACATGATGATGTGGTAATTCGATAAATAGTATTCAACAATGAAAATAGCAATTCTAATTAGCTCAACTATTCGGGTCGTCCAGGGGATATCGATTTGATTTTCAAAAGTAAAGACCCATTTAAAAAACTTAAAAGACGTATTGGAAGTCATAAGGTTCTTGATCGACGTGAAGACCTTGTAGTCTATTCAGTCGATGCCAGCTATACATCTCCCCCGGGAAATCATGATCCCGATATTGTTATCCTGGCTGAAACAACTGATGATGTGATAGCCGCGGTCCATTTTGCCCTCGAAAAAGGGATGCGATTGATCCCCCGTGGAACCGGGACTGGAATGAGTTCCGGGGCTGTTCCACTTGGTGGTGGGATGGTTTTATCAACGGAACGGATGAAACGGATAATAGATCTGAATGTTAATGGTCGCTGGATTCAATGTGAACCGGGTTTGACTACAGCGGAAGTAAAGGATGCGGCCTCAAAACATCGGCTGTTCTATCCACCTGATCCATCCAGCTATAAAATAAGTTCAATTGGCGGCAACATAGCTGAAAATGCCGGCGGACTGCGTTGTGTTAAATATGGAACAACCAAGGACTACATTCTCGGCTTAAAATATGTGGATGCTGAGGGCGAACTACATACGACTGGAGTCCTCAATCCTGATCCACAGCCACTGGATTTAACGCCGATAATTATTGGTTCGGAGGGATTATTCGGGATAATTGTTGAAGCACGTTTGGCATTGATCCCGGCACCTCGTTCAGTAAATACCGTGTTAGCGCATTTTCCCGACATGTACCAGGCCATCGATGCCATCCATACTTTCCTGCCAGAGCTGGTACCTTCGGTATGTGAATTTATGGATCAATCGGTGATTGAAGCCATCCGAGGACATGATCCCTACCCATTCCCTCAAGGCACTGAAGCTGCACTCTTGATTGAAACTGATGGTGATTCTGACCAAGCGCAACTGGAAGCAGATCGTGTCCGGGAAGTCCTTGAGGATTTTAGTGCCCTGGAAATCCACCAGGCAAATGATCCAACCCAACGTGAACGGCTCTGGAACCTGAGGCGTCTGGTTTCGCCTGCCCTCTCTCGTATCGCTGATGGAAAAATGAACGAGGATGTGGTTGTTCCAATAGGTGAAATGGGAAACCTGCTGCAAAGGGTAACCGAGGTTGCCGAGGAATATAACCTTCATATACCTATTTATGGTCATGCCGGTGACGGCAACCTGCACCTGAACGTCATGTATGACAAATCCGATCAAAAAGCAGAAGCTACAGCCCACGAAGCTATCACAGCCTGTTTTAAGATTGTCGTTAATGAATGCGGAGGAACGATCAGTGGAGAACATGGAATCGGTGCTGCTAAAAACCGTTACATGAACATCCAGTTCAGCGATGACGAGCTTGTTGTCTTAAAAAGTCTCAAGGATGCCTTTGACAAAGACAGGTTCCTGAATCCCTTTAAAGTACTTCCTCCTTCGATGAGATAAGTTTGAGAATAGTGAATAGATAGAGAAAACTCTTAAGGTATTACCTTAAGAGTTTATTTTTGCTCGTTTTAAAGAATACATCTTATTTAATCAACACAACTTTCCGCATATTACTGTACTTACCTGCTACTTCCATCCTAATAAAATAGATCCCACTGGCCAGGTTATCTGCATTATAGGGATACGAATAGTTTCCTGCAGGGTGACTTCCCGTATGTAGTCTTTCAACTTCCTGACCACCGATATTTATTATATCCAGGTGCAAATTCGACGGCTGAGGTAATCCAAACGATACAATTACTGTAGAATTAAAAGGATTCGGATAGGGAGCTCCCAGCGAATATTGAGATGGGAGATGTGATTTATCCTGGTTTTCAACATCAAGGTCTGGATCGATAATAAAGGTGAACCGTTTAGCTGATTCAGTAGTATCTCCCTCAGCAATAGCATTAACCCACCAGGTTATTACTTCCTCGTTGTGAACCTGCCCAAGTCCAAGTGAGAATGGGACGTCAAGGGTAATTGTTGTATCCAGTATCATCGTTGCGCAGATGGTGGTATCTTGTCCCGGTCCAATGGGTGTGCTTAAATACGCCTCGTAATAAACAAAGTCACCATTGAGGTCAATCGCTGTATTCCACTTGAGATCAAGGTCAGTACTTCTCGTGACAGTTATTCTTTGGTCGTCCAGGGGTTCCTGCAGGTCAAAGGGTAGTGGTGGAACCGGTAGCGTGTGCTGGAACATCTGGATCGAGAACCAGTTGCCCGTGAATATCCTATTATCCTTTACAGCAATGCAGTTCAATCCTGTCTCAATCTCGTAGTATCCCATTTCCTGGAAATTGTGTGGATCGGCATCACGAATAAAAACACCGTCATCACTGTCAATCCCGAATATATAATCATCATATAGTGTAATTTCTTCAACGCGGAAATTTCCTGAGGGTATCCGTTGCACATAACCGGGATCAGAAATATCCATAACAAATACACGGTCGCCCTGGCGTGCCAGGTACACATAGGGATAACTATATTCCATATCTATAATGTTCATAACCGCGTCATAGGTATAGAGTACTTCGATCTCCTCAGGATTATGGATATCCATTACGTAGAATATCGACCCATCAGATATATATGCCAGGGTATCAGCTGCAATAAGTTGACCGTCATTATAGAAATTCGCGAAAAATCCCATATGTTCAGGTTGCTGTGGATCGCCGAAATCAATAATCCCAAACCCCAGTGTCGCCAGGTAAAAAATCCTACCGGCTTCGGCATCAACATCCAGCAGCCCCTCAATTACAAAGTCGGTTACCCACTCAATGCTATCAGGTTCGGAATTTGAATAAACTCGAACGGTATCATCTCCGATGGCGAAAATGTAGTCGTCATTGATCTTAATGGTACGTGTACTAAATGGATCAATGTTATGGGTTACATCGTGTGGATTTTCCCGGTCTGATATATCCAGGATTTGTATTCCACCTTCAAGATCGGCTATGTAGGCATAATTGCCATTTATTGTGATATCATTTATAGAGCCCGGTGTCGAATAGTCAGATATAATTTCCGGTGCTGTCAGGTCAGATGCATCGATTACAGTCACCCCCGGATCAACGGTATCATCGGGATCAACCTTTGTTCCGATAAACGCGGTCGAATCACCCAGCGCTAAACACTCCGCATATAAAGTAGAAGTATTCAGCAATCCCATCTCGTATGGAGATTCAAAATCTTCGAAGTTTATAATCCTGAGATTCCTGGCGAGTGGGTGAATGTTATAATTACACATAACAAATGCATACTCGGCATCATGGTATACTTCAACCCTGGCTGCGTTCGGAGCAAAACAATCGAAACAGTAGGTAAGGAAATGGTCACCATGCAAACTGACAACCTGCAATCCATCATCCGGGCCAACCAGTAGCATAGTTGTATCAAAAACCGCAATACCATGCGGATCTTCGAGGCCGTAATATGATCCGTAGAGATTTGGTTCATACGGATCGGAAACGTTTATTACCCTCATCCCCTCGTAATTAAACGTCACGTACGCCAGGGTATCAGCAATAACCAGGTCACGTCCAAAATTTGGAAAGTCATAAACGCCTGTTTCGAAGGGATTCTCAGGATCAGAGATATCGTAAATCCGCAGTCCACCACCATAGCTGGCTAAATAGGCATAATCCCCATTCATCCTGAGACGTGAGGGTGTACCATCCGTTTCGCATGATCCCATCAATACAGGATATGCCCGATCTGTAATATCCAGTGTATACAGCCTGCTGTTTTCAAGGTCATCTATTCCCGCAACACAGGCCCTGTTTTCGTCAACGGCAACACAATGCAGCGAAGTTGAAGGTATAACACCACCCATTTTCAGGGGATTTCCAGGATCACTGACATCCAGGATATTCAGCCCGGAATGACCTGTCGCGCAGAACAGGTAGTCGCCGTCAAGGGTTATATCTTCGCATGTTTCCCAGTGGAAAGGCAGATAGCCATTAAAAGTAACTTCGAGACTATCCTGGGCCTGGAGACAACAGGCGGGAAATATCACCAGGAGAAGGCAAATCAACGCAACTCTCATCTTCATTCTCCTTCCAAAATGATAAAAAATGCGGCTCCAACAATGCCAGGAGGCAACAAACTCAAAAGGACGTACTTCCAGTTATCAATACCGGAATTATTTCACCGGTTTGACGGTGCGGGGATTATGGAAGATAGTCAGAAAAGCATCTGTTAATCAAGGATTATAAGTAGGTTCCCTTTTAAATTTTAGTCGTTTTTATTTCAGATACAACACTTTGCCGCAAGCTCTACCCATATTTGATGAAATATTCACCAGGTATATACCACTTGAAAGATTCACCGGTGTCCAGGTTACTCGACTGTATCCCGGTAGTACACCTGCCAGTTCCTCTGAATAAACCAACCGGCCATCTATTGAATACCAGTTAATGTTCAGATCTCCAGCCACAGGAACAGATATCTCCACTTCAACAGTCGGATTAAATGGATTCGGATAGATTTTATTTATCCCGAAATGCCCTGGTACTGATGTTCGTAAATTATCTTCAACACCTACAAAATCAACGACTAGCGGGTACGGAGCATAAAAATATTGGTCGGGAAAGAAAAAATCGTCTATCTGTGCACATAGATAGTACGTGTTATCATTTATAAAATTGTTGGTGATTGTCCAATTAAACGAATCCTCTCCATTTATAACAGGTAGTCCATATCCACTTGGAATCCAAGCTCCCATAGAATCGAATGGCGGCGTTTCATAGAAAAAACTGATAGTTGCATCCTCATCTTCGGAAGAATTGTATGCTACAAATTGTACATTCAAAACCGTTCCTGGTTCTGTAACAATAACTTCTTCAGAGTTGAAAGTCACATAATTCATCCACGGCGGAATTTGAGCCTGGTTTATATAAACCGTATCAATCCTGACATTATTACTGTCACTCCACTCATCCACCAGGCTGTCCGCATCAAGAACCACCGCAAACGACATGTAGCCGGTATCCTGCGGTACATATGTCATAGCAAACAGTGTATCGTGAAATATACCATCAATTGAGGTAGGCCATTGATAGGTAATTGTATCCTGCGGTAAATCCCAAATATGGATATCGTCATCGAGGTTATCGTCAATATAAATCATATGATTTACTTCCGTCTCAGGATCAAGCCCACGAACTAAAAAATCTATCCTGAACCTGATTGGATCGTCCACATGAAGTTCATAATATTCCCATCCAATATTTTCAGCATCCATATACCTAAGATCATAGAGGTTAAAGTCAAAAATCCCATCATCATATCCTATACTAAAGTCATCGACCACGATACCGTAATCAATTGGATTTGGTGGAGGACCACCACGCATGATGTTGTTGGACATGAAGTAGAGCGCAATATAGGTTTCATTCCTTTGATGAAGCACCATCTCGTCATCGTAAAAAGGCATGTAACTTACAGAGTCGCCGGCAGAATCAAGATCCGCGAAATTCCATGTTGTGTACCACCACATACCACCTGTTGATCCTTCCTCGAAGAAAAAAGCGGTACAGCAATCTTCCATCGTCCCGAGGTTGTCCACGTTGTCGGTAACCAACAGCCGGAAATCATCACCCTCTCCCTCATCGTATGGTTCATAGTTTCCCCAGAAATAAAATATACCTCCAGGTTCATACATATCCTCGGTAATGAGCATTGGACCCCAGACAGCCCACGAATTCAAATTTTCCGGGTATGAGTCTTCTCCAGCAACCAAATCATTTGGAAGTCCCGCACACCAAATTGCCCTGGTTTGATCTGGGTGTCCAACGTGCCAGATTGTATCGGTTTCTTTGCCCCATGTATGTAATGGACCAGGTCCTGGTAGCCAGGGCAAACAGGACCATCCAGTTTCCAATCCTCTTCTCTCACCTGTTGACCATGGCCATGCCACTTCAGTCACTTCGAAATTCTCATAAATTATACTATGCCAAAAGGCGTGTGAAGCCCCACAAAGCGCCAGTACAAGCAGAACACAAATCAGAGCAGCTCTCATTTTGATCTCCTATTGAGAATACTTGTCTTGCAGCTGATGATATATCTGGACATAGGGAAAATGGACATACTTCTTTTTATCAATACCAGGTGTATTTTACCGGTTTGACGGTGAGGGGATAATGGAAGATAGCCAGAAAAGTATCTGATTATCAAGGATTATAAGTAGTTTCCTTTTGAATTTTTTTATCGTTTTTATTTCAGATACAACACTTTGCCGACATCTCTACCCATGTTTGATGAAATGTTCACCAGGTATATACCACTTGAAAGATTCACCGGTGTCCAGGTTACTCGGCTGTATCCCGGTTGTACACCTGCCAGTTCCTCTGTATAAACCAAGCGGCCATCTATTGAATACCAGTAAACGTTCAAATCTCCAACCTCTGGTACGGCGATCTCCACTTCAACGGTTGGATTGAATGGATTAGGAAAGATCTTATTTATTCCAAATTGCACTGGTACTGATGTTCTAAGATTATCTTCAACACTTACAAAATCAACGACTAGCGGGTACGGAGCATAAAAATATTGGTCGGCATGATAAAAATCATCAACCTGAGCGTAAAGATAGTATGTACTATCATCCAAATACTGGTTAGTTATTGTCCAATTGAATGAATCCTCGCCATTAATCACCGGTAGTCCATAACCACTTGGAATCCATGTTCCTAATGTGTCGAACGGGGGAGTTTCAAAGAAGAAGTTAATTGTTGCAGCCTCATAATCCGGTGAATTATATGCTTCAAAATGAACTTCTAAAACCGTGTCAGGATTGGTAACTGAAACTTGTTCGGTACCGAAAGTAATAAAATTCATCCACGGTGAAAGCTGTGCACCATTAATATAGACCGTATCTATTTTCACGTTATTTGAATCGCTACGTTCTTCAACAAGGCTGTCCGCATCCAGTGCAACTGCAAACGATATGTACCCGGTATCCTGCGGAAGATAGGTCATAGTGAACAGTGTATCATAGGTAATCCCATATCTTGAAGTGGGCCAATGGTATGTGATCGTATCTTGTGGTAAATCCCAGATATGTATATCATCATCGAGATTTTCGTCGATGTAAATCACGTGGTTTACTTCCATTCCCGGATCCGGTCCACTAGCTTCAAAATCTATCTTGAACCTGATGGGATCATTTACATGAAGCTGAAAATATTCCCATGATATGTTATCAGCATCCATGTATTTGAAATTAATCAAGTCAAAATCGAACAAACCATCAAACTCACCGACACTGAAATCATCAACAACAATACCGTAATCAAGGGGATCAGGCGGAGGTCCGCCACGAGTATTATCGTTGGACTTAAAATAGAGAGCTATATAGGTTTCATCACGTTGATGGAGCACCATCTCATCATCATAAAAAGGCATATAACTGACTGAGTCACCTGCTGAATCCAGATCAGCGAAGTTCCATTCAGCGTTCCACCATGATCCACCAGTGGTTCCCTGGGCAAAGAAAAAAGCTGTGCAGCAATTTTCCATCGTTCCCAGATTATCCTCGTTGTCAGTTACCAGCAGACGAAAATCATCACCAGCTCCCTCGTTATAGGGTTCAAGGCTACCCCAGAAATAAAAAACTCCACCAGCTTCTACCATATCCTCAGTTAAAAGAACCGGACCCCAGACTGCCCAGGCATTCATATCTTCAGGGTATGTATCAACTCCTGCTTCCCGATCATTGGGAAGGCCTGCGCACCAGATAGCCCGGTAGTATCCAGGAATCCCAACGCGGTAGACAGTACTGTCTTCTTTGCCCCAAGTATGATCTTCATCAGGACCAGGTGGCCAGGGTATACAAAACCATTCAGTTGGCCTGCCATCAATAATACCTGTTGACCACGGCCAGTCCAGGTTAGACTCTTCAAAATTCTCATTGAAATTTAATTGTCCGATGGCAGTGAAAGGACCACCTGCCATTAAGACCAACAGTAAACAAATCGCAGCAACTCTCATTTTGTCTCCCTTTGAGAAATCTTGGCTTGCGGCTCTAAATTGTCGAGATGCGGATATGTCAACTGGGCATACTTCTCTTTACCAAAACCAGAGTGATACTCTGTGGTTAGACGATGCGAGGATTTTACAAGATAATTATAGAGTATTTATGAATCAAGGACTGTAAATAGTTTTCTTTTAAAACATTAGAAAAATCATTACTGTTACATTTTTTCGATAGGAATTATTTTAAGCTTAGGTATAAAATATTAACGCCGGGGAGGGATAGGCCCCGGCGCTCGCATGAAGAAAAGTTTCCGGCCTGCTCACTCATTCAGGCCAAGTGTCACTTCTTATGTGACACTTCAATATGGGAGGAGACTCATGTATTATTAAAAAGTGACAGTGCAAAATTCTGACAACTTTGCATAGCTCCTCTATGGAGCTCGTTGTAAGAAAACTCACCACTATCACCCGGGATGAAATTCATTTTCCTGTTAGACGAATAGATGTCTATCATCATCATCATTAACAACTTGCAGGGTTGAATAAACCTGGCCGAACGAAATCAGGGCAGTCAATAAAGAACCCAGGATGAAAAAACTGTTTAATACTAACTTCACTTTTTTCTACCTCCATCTTAACGTCTATATTATATATATGCAAACATCATGCCCAAGGTTCCAAATGAGAAGTATGGAAGATTATTCCAGAAAGAATTTCTTTTCTCATTTGGGTATAAAAAAAGGCTGCCGAAACCGACAGCCTTCTTATCTTGAATTTTAAATATTGCTTACTTGAGGTAGAGAACCTTACTGGTGGCGTTACCCATTTGAGAAGATACTCTCAGCAGGTACATTCCACTGGAAAGATTATCCGGTGTCCAGGTTAATCTCCTGTAGCCGGGTTGTACACCCTGTATTGATTCAGAATGCACCAACCTTCCTTCAAGTGAGTACCAGGAGACGTTGAGGTCACCAGCTTGAGGAACCGCTATCTCCACTTCAACTGTCGGGTTGAATGGATTAGGATACACGCTCTCAATACCAAATTTTTCCGGTACTGCCGCCAGGTCATTATATCCTTCACTTATATCATCATGATCAACAATCAATGGGAATGGAGCATAAAAATATTGGCTCGGGAAGAAAAAATCATCAACCTGGGCATAGAGGTTGTATTCCGCATTACTATAGTCTTCGTTGATAGTCCAGCTGAATGAATCCGGACCGTTCAGCACCGGCAGATAATATCCACTCTGAATCCATGTTCCTAATGTGTCGAACGGCTCGAAATCATAGAAGAAACTGATTGAGGCACCTTCAAGCTCTGGAGAATTGTATGCCTCGAAGTTAACCTCTATAATTGTTTCAAAGGTATCAACAATTATCGCTTCAGTGCTGAAAGTAAAGAAGTTCATCCATGGTGCAAGCTGAGCCTGGTTAATGTAAACGGTATCGATCTTGATGTTGTTACTATCGCTCCACTCTTCTGCCAGGCTGTCGGAATCCAACGCTATTGCAAACGACATGTACCCGGTATCCTGTGGCACATAAGTCATAGGGAAAAGTGTATCGTGTACAACTCCATACCGCGAAGTAGGCCACTGGAAGGTTACTGTATCCTGTGGTAAATCCCAGATGTGCACATCATCATCGAGGTTATCATCAATATAGATCACATGGTTTACTTCAACCTCCGGATCGGGCCCACGAGCTTCGAAGTCTATCCTCAACCTTATGGGATCGTTGACATGTAACTCGTAATACTCGCGAGATATGTCATCCGCTTCCATGTAGCGTAGATCATAGAGGTCAAAGTCGAACAAACCATCATCAAACCCGACACTGAAGTCATCCACCACGATACCAAAGTCTAAAGGTGCAGGTGGAGGTCCACCACGTTCGAAGTTATTAGACATGAAATAGAGACAAATATATGTTTCATCTCGTTCATGGAGAACCATTTCATCATCGTAGAACGGCATATAACTGACCGAGTCTCCTGCCGAATCCAAGTCAGCATAGTTCCACTCGGCATTCCACCAGAGTCCACCGGTTGTTCCCTGTCCGAAGAAGAACGCCTCGCAGCAGTCCTCCATGTTGCCAATATTGTCCTCATTGTCCGTGACCAGCAGGCGGAAATCGTCGCCGGCACCCTCCTGGTACAGCTCAATGCTACCCCAGAAATAGAAGACTCCCCCGGCTTCCTGCATATCCTCGGTAACCAGGTATGGACCCCAACAGGCCCAGGAATTCATGTTCTCCGGGTATGTATCAACACCTGGCTCCCTGTCATTTGGGAGACCGGCACACCAGATTGCCCGGTAATATCCCGGTACACCAACCCGGTAGACAGTACTGTCTTCCTTACCCCAGGTGTGCCACGGTCCGGGACCGGGAGGCCACGGTAAACAGAACCATTCTGTTGTCCTGTTCTCAATAATGCCTGTACTCCAGGGCCAGGCGACATCGCTCTCTTCATATGTCTCGTTAAATGATGTATGCCAGAAAGCATTCACATTCCCAAACGCCACCATTACCAGCAGAATAACAAGACACAGAAGACAGGATTTTTTCTGCAAATTCATTTTTCACTCCTCCCCTTCGCGCGAACCGTACGAAGGCATTTCATCCGCTGAATGCAAACGGGGGATGCATTTATATCCTGCCGGTACGCAGGTGGCCGCAATACCGGCAGAATAAAAAGTTAAGATTTATTTCAGTAACAGCATTTTCCGAGTTTCGGCAAAACTCTGGCTTTCACCGGTCGCCGAAAGACGGTAAAAATATACACCACTGGCTGAATTATCAGCATTCCATGTGAAGTTGTGATGTCCGGCCTGGTAAGCCCCATCCGCCAACCTGGCCACTTCACGGCCTGTAATATCGAATATAGTTAATATAATACGAGAATTAGCCGGAAGCGAAAGAGAAATCTCTGTTGAGGGATTAAAGGGGTTCGGATAATTCTGATGCAATTGGTATTTTTCAGGCAGGGAATTGCCTGCTAAATCGTCATCTACACCATCATAATCCCATGTGGTCATATAATCCAGCACTCCACGCATCAGTGCAGTTCGATCTTCAGCTGTCGCTATGGCTTCAAATGGGAAACCTGTCAGGAAAGTCCGGTAGTTCTCACCTTCATTGCGAATAGCTGCCCGGCGGATATTGTCTGCATATTTCATGCAGGTAACCCCGTTTCCGAATTCGTCGATGTAGCATGGAACTCTAAGGTTATCTGCACCATCACCACCGACAAGGTCAAACTCCAGGTCACCGGTTACAGGATCATCACCAAGACTGTATACGTGGGTATTATCCTCGTCGTTATAATAACTTTCGTAACTTGCGCCCATCATATTCATCAATTGAGTCGCCCATAATTCATGAGCCATGTCGCTGCCGCTCATGAAGAGGTTGCCACCCATATTCAGGTAGTCTACAAGTCCGTTTGTTACAGTGGTATCAAGTTCTCCACCATCACCCAGGTACCAGATGACCATTTCAATATCCGAGAGAAGCAGATCATCCATGTTCAGGGGATGAGGAGTCTCTTCCCAGATTCCATAACTGACAAGATCATCTGTTTCAATCGCTGCATTTATAGCGCTGGTGAAGTATTCAGAGTAGAGACCTTCCGGATCTCCATTAACGATCAACACCTGCTCTTGTGCTGATGTCTGGGCGAAGAATGAGAACTCAAACGTGTTTTCAGGATCTCCCTGTGATGTAACTGTGATCGAAAATTCACCATTTTCATTGGCAACATCACCGGGTATCAGTGATACGGTGCTGGTGTATTCTCCCAGGGGATCAAGAGCGATAGTTGAGTTACCGGTCTGTTCACCATCAGGAGTTGTATACATTATACTCCAACCGTCCGGCAATCCATCGGTATTAACCGTTATATCAAGGACATCGTCCAATATTCCCAAGTTTATCAGGCCTATGGTGTATGTACTAGTCTCACCCGGATCAACAAGGTGGGTTGTATTGCCACCCTGCCACGCATCAAAGTCGTAGAGTGGGGTCATCTGGACAACCGCCGCCTGCGCGACTGACTGGGTCAGGTCATTCTGGACAAATGCCACCACCTTAACGTTTTCCTGGACAAGGTCTTCACCGTTAAACTCTATAGGCCAGTCATGAGTAACGGTAAACGTCTCGGTATCATTCTGATCCAGGTCAACTGTAAAACCATCCGGATCAGGGACAAATTCCAACAGGTCGCTGTACCAGTCATCAATTGCTGCACCATCCCAATAGATGTACCCAGTAAGAAGCGCTATCCTGAGAGTGTGGTTATCACCGATTATCACATCTTCGGTTGAAACTACAACGTCAGCAATCAGTTCATCACCATCAACATAGGCGGTAAGATCAATCGCACATGGCGCAGCCTGGGCGACACGGTTATTATAAGCCTCATTTAAACTGGCTGCATTAAAACCTTCATATAACAATGTCCCATCTACAACCAGTGTGGGTGTTACACCCATGTCATAATAGGTAGACCATCTAGCTACATGATGAGCACCCATGTGATCTGTCCATGGATCTGTTCCAGCATGGTATACAATTACTGCAACTTCTGCTTCATGTAATTCTTCAAAGTTGTGTAAAGCCTGTCCCGCAGGCCCACACGGTCCTCAAGTATGTTGTGTTAACTCTTCGAAGAGGACAATACGGGGGAACGCATGCAACGATCCAACCAGCAAACCAACTATGGCCAAACCGACAGCAACTTTTTTCAACATGTCTTTCCCTTTCGTTCACAATCCTGTTTATTTCAATAGCAGCATTTTCCTGATGCTATCAAAACTTCCGTATTCACCAGTCGCTGTAATCTTGTAGAAATACATGCCCGAAGTTGCGTCTTCAGCGTCCCAGGTGACACTATGATAACCCGGCTCCATAGATTGGTTAGCCAGAACAGCTATTTCCCTTCCCATTACATCAAAGACGGTTAATGTTACCTGCGCCATCTCCGGAAGAGAAAATGCTATATCTGTCGTTGGATTAAATGGATTTGGATAGTTCTGGTACAGTGTAAATGACTCAGGGATAACATTCTCAAGTCCTGCCTCCGGTGTTGAGAGTATATCCAGGTCGGTAAGATAACCAAGAATTCCCAGCATTAACTGGTTACGTCCATCCTCTGTAGCGATGGCTTCAAATGGGAATCCCATAATATATGTTTTGTATGTATCGGTTTCGTTCCTGATTGCAGCCCTGCGGACATTTGTATACATCAGGCTGGCAACACCATCACCTGCGATTACCATTGAGCTTGGTTGACGACGGTTATTTGCCCCATCGCCACCTTCAATATCAACATCAAGATCGCCGGATATAGGATCATCGTCATCGGGACTGAATACATTGTCTCCATCGGCGTAATGACTCTGGAAACCGGCACCCATCATCCCAAGCAAAGGATATAGTGACATATGATCAGGGGCATCAGTGCCGCTGATACAAAGGTTTCCACCAGCGCTAAGGTAATCCTGGAGAGCAGTAGCTTCTGCAGCTTCAATAGTACCGCCATCACCCAGGTACCACAGCACGAGATCGATATCCGCAGCTGCCAGGTCTTCGGTGTTTAGAACATAATCAGCTTCTGGCCAGACACCATAAGCACTAGCCGCATCCAGTTCGGTTGCGGCATCCATGGCGTTTGTATAATAGGCGCTATAAGCTCCTGCCGGATCACCATTTACTACAAGCACAGGACTGGCATTCTGGACATAAAGATCAAATTCATAAACCGGGGCAACATCAGAACCCTGTGAACTGATATTGAAGCTGATAATTCCACTCGCTCCTTCAGAAGCGTCAGTTTCAAGTGTTAAGACACTGGTGAAATCTTCAAATGAAGCGACTGCGATGCTGGAGTTACCATATTCTACACCATCCGGCGTAGTATATGAGAAATTCCATCCTACGGGAAGACCGTCAGTGTTTACTTCTATATCATAAACATCATCTTCCGTTCCGATGTTCAGGAAAAATACTTCAAAAGTCGCACTTTCTTCAGGATTAACAAGATGTGCCTGGTTGTCTACAGTTGCCAAATAATAATATGGTGGTGCTCCCATTCCTGATAACGCTGCCTGGCGTACTTCCTGGTCCGCATCATTCTGAACAAAAGCCACAACTGAGACATTGTCTTCTTCCAGGTCCTCGTCGTTAAAATTGATAGGCCAGGGGAATGTCACATTAAATTCTTGTGTACTGTTGGCTGCGATATCTACGTCCAAACCGTCCGGATCAGGTGAGAATTCCAGTAAACTGTGATACCAGTGTTGGATAAAGGTACCGTACCATTGAATATAGTTTGACACCAGTGCGAAGCGAATTTTATGATTGCCACCAATCGCTTCATCGCCTGTTGTTACAATGGCAGTGACATCAATCTCATCTCCTATATTCATAGGTATGAGTTCTATACTGCATGGGCTTTCAATATCAATCCTGGTATCAAAAGCGCTGCTTAGATCTGCTTCACCAAAGCCTACATGCCTGATGGTACCGTCTACATCCACTGTTGGAGTAAACTGAACCCCGTAATAATTATGCCAGCGTTCCTGGTGGTGTGCACCGTTGTATTGCGTCCAGGGATCGTTACCCGCATGGTAAACAATCACCGCTGTTTCATCTGCATTGTTTTCGTGAAACTCGTGTAGGGCCTCCGCCGCAGGCCCACAACTTCCTCAAGTATGTTGTGTAGTCTCTTCAAAGAGAACTACTCGGGGGAAAGCATAAAGGGAGGCAGTAACTAGGAATAATACTACAACAAAAATCGGTAACCGTTTAATCATCAGATCCTCCTGTCCACAAAGATTTGTCAATGTACCTCGTTTTACTTTAAGTCCTAATCATTTAAAATACATACTATACCTGCAGGTTCACAAGTCAGTATCGCTAAATAAAATACCCGCTTCTCAAATTTTGATTTCGCCGTAACCATTTTTAATTCCATATTTTGCTTATATTAACAACATCTATACGATAAAAAATTCTGATTTTGGATAACGTCTGGGAAACAAAAATAAAACTTATCAGAGGTTAAATTGAAAGGCGGCCAAAGTATCTTCAGGAATTAATTCGGGATCCAGGAATAAAACGGTCCATCCACCTGGTTCCGGAAAATTTACTTCTCCCGAATAAAAACCATTCTCATTATGAACAGGATTTGTGTTATTTGAACTGGGCTCAAGGTTAGTTGTTCGCTGGACAGCGACATCAAGTAACATTGTCGTATCAGGCTCAAACTTCAACAATCCTAATGATGATTTCCAGATTTGCACAGTAAATCGTTGTACTCCGATAACTGGAACATCAGGTATACGCCATGCAGTAACATTCCGCTCGAATTCAACGCCATGTTCTATAACCCTGGCAAAGGGCCTGGCCTGTTCAACATCAAGTTCGATATAAGAAATATTACGCTCATCACCGTTTTTCCAGGTAAACTCAACCAACCAGTCTCCCTGGTTAGGGGGCACTATATAACCATCAAAAACATCAATATCACTTTTATATTCCAGGGTGTTCGAACATGGCGCACCTATTACCTGGTCGTCTTCTTCCCGTAACAAGCTGAGCTGCATTGACACATCCGCCACGGGATCTAGGTTGATAGAATCTATTCCAGGTAAATCACCGTACACAATGATCCTGATTGAATCAAATTCTGCAACAGGTGCCACGGACAGACCATACAGCTCAAGCACGGATTCTCCAAGAATAAAATCATCCCAAAAATAGTAACCTTTTATTCTCGGATCGTTTTCTTCATTTGAATCATTATCACAACCGGTAAAAACAAATCCCAGGATAAGGACTAAGAGAAAATACTTCAGGACAGATATTGAACAGTGAGATTTGAACCAAGAGGAAGAATGTTTTCTTGCGTTGGTAGAGTTTCTCTTCACCGGCTGCACTACAGATGACTCCCTGTTCAATCGATACCTGTATTCGTTGAGATTCAGTATGCAGTATTCAACGAGGACGAATAAGCCTTAAGATAGTAATTCAGGACGTAAAAAACCGCATTCATCAGAGAATGCGGTCTAAAACTTATTTGCCGGCATAATATTGATTAATCACCCACACCTGCGAGAGACATCAACAGTTCACGGTCAAGTTGTAATGGACGTCGGGTCTTCACAGCTTCCATTTCACAGCGCCAACAACGGTCATTGACAGATCGCCAGTTAACCTTTGTCCCACAGCCACCGCAACCACCGGGGTTTGAACCCCTGGATTTATGCACGCGGCTTGATAAAGGCCATGAATAGGAAGGCGAAATCTTCATGACTTTACGACTCATGATATTGCCCTCCTTTTTTGCGTGCAGAGTATTGAAGAGCACCCTGCAGCCGGTGTTAAGATGACTTTCCCCTCCAGGAACCACCAGAAAACTATCTTAAATGCATCCAGTTAAGCTTATATCTTCAACATCGCCGGCGTTGACTATGTTATTTGCAACGCATATGCCAGAGTTTGTGAAATATATGACAAGGCTTTATTCGTTAATTATGATGATGTTATAAGTTGTATAAATGAATTGGATACAATAGTGGAGATACTGATAAATTATTACCGGGATTTCACTGCGCTCACCTGTGAATGATATGCGCAGCTGATTTTGGGTTGACATTATAACCGGTAAATGCAACTATCGAGGGAAATATTAGAGTAGAGGATACATCAAGAGTACAGGGTTATTCATTTTCTACCTGCACCTTTTCGAGTGCACGGAAATAGTCCCTGATAACAGTTTTCCAGGGAGTCTGGAAATCATCTTCCAGGGCTTTCAACATCTTTTCCCTGAGCATATTCTCATGCATCGAATAAATATCTGAAGGTGATAGTCGACGAATATCCTCACCGGTTTGGGATAATCTTTCGCGGCTTTTTTCTCTCTCCTGGAGCGACTTTAGTGAATCGAGCAGTCTCTGCAGGATGCGCTTTTGCAGACGTTTAGTACGATCTGAGATATTCATATCCTCAAGATCTTTAGCCACTGATTCCATTGCATCCCCAAGTCCATCGAGGTTACCGAGCACATTTTCCATTCTTTGTGCATCATGTTCCAACTGTCTCATCGCCTCAGCCATAGCCCGTTGCTGAGCCGCAAGCTCGGAAAGATTCTGACCACCCGGCGACTGACCCGGCATGGGCATCGGCATTCCCTGCGAAGCCTGGTTCAATGATTGTTGCTGGGCTGCCATCTGGGACAATTGATCCATCATCTCCTGGTACCCGGAACTGCTTGATGACTGCTGCATGCTCTGTTGCGCCTGGCTTAATTGCCTTAATCCTCGATGAATCGCGGCAATTGCATTGGTCTGTTCACCACTGACGTCTCGTGGACGACGATCGGTATATTTGCCCAGTGACCGTTCCATCGCACTGCCGGCATTACCCAGTTCGCTGAGTAATTGCACTCCTACAAAAAATGTCTGTTTAGTCAACTCCATTGCTGATTCATAGGCAACAGACAGAGCTTCTATCATGTTTTTCTGACGTGCTGCAAGCTGGCGATACCTTGGGCTGGCAGTACCAAGCTGCGATGATTCATTCCTTAAATTTTCCTGGTATCGGCTGATGGAGAGAAGCTGTTCCATAATTTTGTCCATCTCTGCCGTGATAGCGTCTTTGGACTGCTGAATCATCTGCATCTGCATCGCGCTCAATTGCTGGGCAAGTTGATCAAGTTGCTGCTGGTTTTTTCTTGAACTTTCCGAAGCTTCACTTCTTTGACCGGATTTAAGCTCCTGTGATGTTTCTGACAGTTGTTGAGACAGCTGATCTTCGGACATCTGCTTTTCAAGGTTGGCAAGTGAATCAGCCAATTCAGGGAATTGTTCACTGAGTTCATCACTGGCTTTTTTCATGTCCTTCATCAGGTCATCAAAATTCTTCTTTATCTGATCCTGGCGGAGTGCTTCATGGTCGAGATCCTGTGGCTGGTCACTGTTCAACCGGTCCGTCAACTCCTCCTGTCTTTCCGCAAGGTCTTTAGCCCTGTTGACCAGTTCTTCCATACGGCGTTCTGCCTGGAGTTGTTTGAGGATGGATAATGACCTGTCCAGGTTCTCGAGGAATTTTTCCTGGTCCATTGTAAACTGTTCGAGAGCATTTCTCAGTTGTTCACCGTCCTGGTTTTCTATCGCCTCCCTGATTTTATCCATTGCTTGCCGCATCTCCGGGGTTGCAATCTCTTCCATCAATTCCTGCAGTTCACGGTATTTAGTCAGCAGTTCTTCGTTGACCATGTTGTGTTCTACAAAGGATTTTTCAAGGTTTTTCAGGGATTCTGCAATTTCCTCCATTTGTTTGACAAGATTTTCCTGTTTTTCGAGAGTTTGCTGCATCGCCTGCGATTCTTCCCAGCTGAGTTCCTCCGGGTTACTTTTTAATCTTTCAAGCGTCTGCTCAACTTTTTCCCTGATGGTTTCCGCGTCTTTCAGGACATCGTTGAGTTCTTCAACCGTTTGAGTCTCGGTTTCCTCTGTCCTTGTAAAAAGATCTTCCATACTTGGGAAGACTAATCTGCGAAGTTCACTCCTTGCCCTTTTTGCTCCATTCCACCCGTCATTGTCCCACACTTCAACGAAATAATGAACCTCTTCGGACGGGATCAATGGAAAGTCTGCTAAGCTCCAGATACTTTGCACGATGAAGCTTGCTGACTGGTCGGAAGTTCCCTGCAATGGAATAGTGTTAAATTCATCTTCGCCAACAGAATCCGCGCTGATCATCTCGTTGTAGATCCTGAACCGTAGATTTGCCCTGGAGATACCGTAGTCGTCATTTGCCACAACAACAAGTGGAACAGCCATAATCTCCGGGATTTCAGCCCCATCTTCAGGTAAACGGACTTCAACGTGCGGAAAATAATCTTCCAGGATATTTATCTTCCAAAGTAACGGATCATCACTCTGTACCCCATCGGTCGCTGTAAAGTTCACCCACCATGATCCATTGCCTGAAACCAGGAAACTGCCTGATGCAGTACGGTTAACAACGCTCAGGTTGATGCTGTCGCGTGGCGAATCCTCTTTTCCAAGAAATATTTTTGCTTCGTTCAATTGCCTGTTTGATTCCAGTTTTACCCTTATCCTGCTTCCAGGTAAAGCGGCAATATCCCCAACACCTTCAGGAAGATGCTGGACAGCCATCCCTGTATATCCCGGTGGTTTTACCTGTACTTCCAACCTGGCAATTCTCGGCCTGGGAATGACATTCACATGAATCGTATCGCTGAAATATTTATCTCCCTTTGCGAAAACATCAAAACTTCTTTTAATATCTTCAATTGACGCTGAGAATTTTGACGGATTTCCCGGCAATGGTACCCCATTGACCTCATTGATTGAACCGGCACCTTCATCCATGAAAAATCTGACGTATTCTGGATTATGGTGTTTTGTTTCAGCTTTCAGCTCCAGGCTATCTCCCTGGACAATTGACACTGAATCTGCCATATCCATTGATATTATTACGGTTCCCGGTTTGAGATATTCACGAGTGGGATGGATCAGCCTGTCACCTGCCTCGATGAGTGACTTTCCCGCGATAAATCCCGCAAAGACATAAACAATTAAAACTACACCAGAGAAGCGGAGCGATTTTTTTAACCATCTCCTGTGTAAATAATCATCTTTGTCAAGCTGGACAGCTTGTTCATCAATCCTGCGGATGGCTTCAAGTTTTAGAGATTGGCTAGAATATTTATCGGTTGAGTCTGCCAAATCGAGAGCGTCAATAATTTTATCCCGGACCTTCTGATCTCGTGACCAGATTATCCTCGCAAGTTTTTCATTTGCGGGATAATTACGTCTTACCAGTAAAATTATCACTGATACTATCGACGCCAGGATAATCAAAGCGGAAACACCTGAAAACAGGTTAAAAACCGGTTGTCTTACAGAAGTATCAAACCAGGCGATGGATTCAACAACAGCTGCGATAAATAATATCGAGGCCAAAACCGGGATCAAGCCGATGAGGGTAGAGCTGATCCAGATAATTTTCTGGTGCAGGCGAATGTTACTTAATAATTTATAGATATTTTGTAATTGAATATGCATTACCGGTTTCCGGGATTATCACTAACGAAGATACGCTCCTGCCTGATTTTCGTTTCAGTTTCAGAAAATGTCACTTAAATACAACCAGTAAGACCAGCGCCATAATTCCAAAAAGAAAAACTGTTCCATTTCTTATAATGCGCTGTTTAGACAGGAGTTTAAAAGCGGAATTATTGGTAGCAATCTCGGTCATTTTTTTCTGCGAGTATTCCTTGTCGCGAAATCCGGGTACTATGATTTCCAATGTTCCCGGCAGTTGATCTGTTCCTGGGAAATGGATCGATTTATTCCAGACGATAAGGGGCCGAATAATACCAACAACTGCCAGGTAGGCAATTCCCAAACCTCCTGCATAAATGATTACCCCAATTCCAGTACCGTTAAACCGGGCAACAAAAATATCTATATCCACCAATATCGCCGATAATCCCAGGACAATCAGGACTCCTTCAAATGCGATAAACAGGCAGTATATCCTCCATATTTGCCTTAAAGGATCGCGTGTGGATTTTTTGCCCATACAGGCTTTCTCAATTTGTGTAATCTAAATTTACAACAAAACAACCAACAAAATTCTAAAGCAATTCCCCGTAAATATCAGTACGCCTGTCGACCAGGAGATTATTGTGCTCAGTTAACATTTTGTCATCTGCTTTATCCACGTCAACTTCTACAATTCCAATATGATCTTTATCTTCTGGTGCATTTACCAGGATAGTTCCCTTGGGATCGAGTACCTGGCTGTACCCGGTAAATGTCAGGCTCCTGTCTGTACGATTCTCAGTCCCAATACGATTACAGGTTATTGTATAAACACCATTTTCGACACTCCTGGCAAACATCGCCCGTTGGCAGTATTGAAGAACCAGGTTGGATGGATGAGCAACTATTTGAGCTCCTTTTAGAGCAAGAATTCTTGCTGTCTCCGGATAAACCCAGTCAAAACAGATCATCATCCCTATTCTTCCCGCAGGCGTATCCACGACATCAGGAGCTTTGTCGCTCTTCTCAAAAATTGCGGTTTCACGGGAGAACAGATGTATTTTACGATAGTTGGATTTTGTCCCGTCCGGGCAGATAAGCATTGATGAATTGTAGACTTTATCGCCGCCAAGCTCAGGATACCCGACCACTATCACAACATTATATTCTTTTGACAGTCCGGAAATTTCTTCTGTAATCTGTCCATTTTCTAAGGATTGCGCAAACGATCGAAGCTCCTCATTGCTTTTAAAATCATATCCGCATACACACAGTTCCGGGAACACGATCAGATCCGCATCTGATGCTTCTTTTGTCATCTCCCTGATGGTGCCCATGTTGCCAGTTACATCTCCGAATTGAGGAAAAAACTGAGCGTATCCTATCTTAACATTTTTCATATTCTGCCTTCTGATTATTCCGGACGTTTCTGCCAGGGTAGTGCATGTGGAACTGTACGGTAATGGACATGCGCATGTTCCGGGATTCTTCGCTGGGTAAAATCTGGATGCTGGTCTTTTTCGAAAATATCTTCGAATATTTTCATCAGCAGTTTCTTCTCATCCTCGGTAAAACTGGAACGGTGTTCTTTGAGTACAGCCATGGGGACGTTACAGATAAGGCAATCAACTATTATAAATTTATCGTCTTCGTAATGTTTTTTCGTCTTGATCTCGCCGTCGAATGACAGACCACACAGATCACAAGTTGGATCATAACGGCAGTCTTTTCCATTCTGTGACTTTTTAGTCACCCTTGATCCACCGCAATTCTTTAAACGGTCACGTTTCGAGAGAACCCATTTTTTCCACCTGTACCACTCAACCGTCTGGCCAACTCCAGCCAACAACGGCATCTTGCCCTCGAATCCAAGAACAGATTCCGCTTTTTCACCGCTGATTGTCCACCCGGGTGCAAACAGGTCAGGAAGTTTATCCTTTCTGAATGGTGGTTTGATCCCGGCAATCTTGATTGCAGGATAAAGTAATGGATAAACATACTTTATGACCTGATCATTTAAGGGTATCACACGTGGATTTTCACAAAGGATTTTGGAGATTGTATCACCGAATTCTTTATAGGAAGTAGGCTCAAATGGCGCGGCATGAAAAATCTCGCCTATTGCCTTTTTATCTTCAAGTTGTACCATCACCTGGCGAGCAACATCCTGAACATGTGTCATGGTCAGTTTTTTATTCTGCCCGATCAGGGGTAGAAATCCCTTTGTAATCATCTGGAATAAAGGCAACCAGGCGTAATCACGGGGTCCATAGAGGGCAGGCGGACGGATGATACTGATCGGGAATTTATCTTCAAATTTCCTCAGATGGTTTTCAGCCAGGAGTTTACTTTTTCCGTAAGCTGTAATTGGTTCGGGTCTCTGGTCTTCCGAACGAGGAACATTGTTCAGTGTAGGTCCACCGGCAGCCTGGCTGGAGACAAGCACAAACCTTTTAATTTTCGGCGAAACATCAACTGCAGCCTGTGCCAGGTTACGGGTTCCATCACTGTTGTACTGGAAATAATGATAATATTCATCAACCGATACAATTCCAGCATTATGAATGATTCCCTGCACACCCTTAACGGCTTTTCGCAGGTTAGACGGTTCATCCAATGCAGCGTAAACTATCTCAACAGGCTTGTTTTCCAACCATTGCAGATTAGAGGTCGATCTAACCATCGCACGGACTTCATATCCCCAGCGCAGTAACGCATCGGTGATATGGCTTCCGAGAAAACCGTTGGCACCCGTCAGTAATATTTTCTTTGGCAATTCTTCACCTTAAAATGATCAATAAAAAATCAGAGCTCTTTTTTATATACCCTGTAAGTCTTATAAACTTTCCCGCCCATCATCTCTGCGGCACGATTCATCATGGTATTTGTTTCCAGTATCCAGCTCATCTCACCCCACTCTAAACCGTTTTCCTCCGCTACTTTAAAATGGTCATAATAAAATACCGCATCTACTCCTTTTCCCCGGTACTCCTCGAGAACACCCATTATCAAAATGCGAGCGCTTTTAATTGCACCTTTTCGAGTATTCCACAGGAGCTTTGGTAATCCAACGGGGAACAAACGACCATCCCGGATTTTAATGATCGCCTCGTTAAGATTAGGCAAGGCAAGAGAAAATCCTACAAGTTTATCATCTTCGTCTTCGGCCAGGAAAATGATATCAGGATCAGCGTACTGTTTCAGGTTATCAACAAGATGCTGGAATTCATCGCTGGTCAATGGAACAGCACACCAGTTATTTTCCCATGCTTTACTGTAAACATCCCAAATTTTAAATGCGTCTTTTTCAAGGTTTTTACCATCCAGTTTCCGGTATTTAAGCTTGGTTCTTTGACGGATTTTTTCAGCAGCACGTTTTAGTTTTTCTGTCATCAAACTGTGGTCGATATAATAACAGTAGAGATCCATCTCTTTTTCGAATCCACATTTTTCTATCAGTTTAGGATAAAAGGATGGATTATGCGGCATCATAATCGTCGGCGGTGTATCAAATCCATCAACCAGCGTACCGATATCTTCATTTACACTGGGATTAAAGGGTCCCCGTATATGTTTTAAGTTCCAGTTCCTGGCTGTTTCTTCCGCAACGTCGAACAAAGCTTTTGCTGCTGTTTCGTTATCAAAACATTCAAAAAAACCGAACATGCCCGTATCATCTTTATGGATATCAAGGTGTGACCTGTCCTTGACTGCGGCAATTCTTCCTATTGGTTTCCCATTATCGAGGGCAATGAATTTTTTCAATTCAGCATGATCAAAAAAAGGATTTTTCTTTGGATTGAGTAATTCCTTGACCTGCATTCTGATCGGTGGAACCCAGTTCGGATCTGACTTCTGAATCATATAAGGTATTTCAAGAAATTGTTTATACGCTTTCCCTTCATCTGCCGGTATTACATTAATATCCTGAGCCATATAAATTCTCCGAAGAAAGTAAAGAGCCCGTTTTCACGGGCTCACAATTCCGTAAAAACTATTGTCCTTCTTAAACCTCTTTTTCAACCTTACTGCTTTTCTTCTGCATAAATCCAAGAGTTTTCCCTACCTTGACCAACTTTTCAATGGTAAAATCAAGATGTTTCATCTCAAGGGTTGACATCAATGAAAGCCTGATCAGTGCTTTATCAGGCGGAACCGCTGGTGAAATAACCGGATTCACAAACACTCCCTCTTCCTGCAACATCATGCAGGCCTTAAAAACTGTGATATCATCACCGACATATACCGGAATAATTGGAGTCTGGCATTCACCCAGGTTAAAACCGGATTCAAGCAGGGCGTTCTTGAGGTAGTTAGTAAGTTCCCAAAGCCGTTCTATTCGTTCCGGTTCACGTTTGATGATCTCAATTGCTTTAATTACCGAAGCGACACTTGCCGGTGGTGGACTGGCAGAGAAAATCAATGCACGCGAATGGTGCTTAAGATAATGGATTATATCATCATTTGACGCAATAAAACCGCCAATCGAGGCTAATGATTTACTGAAAGTTCCTATTGTTGCTAGTACTTTGTTTTCAAGTCCGTAGTGGGAGGCGGTTCCTCGTCCACCCTCCCCAATAACGCCAACAGCATGGGCGTCATCAAGAATAATATCTGCGTTGTATTTTTCAGCTATTCTCACCAGGTCCGGAACCGGGGCTATGTCCCCCTCCATGGAAAATACACCGTCCACTACGATCAGTTTCGGCTTATCCTTGAATGGCTGGATCTTTTTCTCCAGGTCTTCCATGTCATTATGAGCAAACTTAATCGTTTTACCGAATGACAACCTGACTGCATCGAGGATACTTGCATGATCCATTCGATCGACAAAAATGTGGCAGTCTCTGCCGGCAAGAGCGGAGATTGACCCGGTATTGGACATCATACCTGTAGAATAGACCAATGCCGATTCTGTTCCCATATAATCGGCTATTACTTCTTCACATTCGATGTGAATTGCCAGCGTGCCATTGAGAAACCGTGAGCCTGCACAGCCAGTACCGTACCGTTCAATTGCCTTTTTCGCGGCCTCCTTAACTTCTGGATGGTTTGTCAGACCGAGATAATTATTCGATCCCATCATCAGAACGGACTTACCGTTCATAGTAACTGTAGCACCCTGTTCACTTTCGATAGCCCTGAAATATGGGTAGAGACCCATTTCCATTATACGACGTGCTTCCGTGAACTCTTTTACCTTTTCAGTAATCAGACTCATTAAAATCCATTGTTAGTCAACTGCTATCTTTAAATGTTTAAAAACAAGGGTTTTCTATTCAGGTGCAGTCCGGTTTAAATCATCCTCGTACCATCTTTCGAGTGTAGTCATCGCTTCTTTTTCATCTACCAGTAATTTTTCCCCGTCATATCGTCTTTTCAACTCGAGTTTATTTTCAGCCAGGTTACGTTCGCTGACAACCACCTGGAATGGATACCCCAACAGGTCAGCATCTTTAAATTTGAATCCGGGACGCACATCGCGATCATCAATTACAACAGCCCATCCTTTATCACTAAACTGCTGATACCATTTTTCAGCTGTCTTGAGGACCGATTCATCCTTTGACTTTAATGGTAGGATGATTATCTCGTAAGGCGCAACAGAAACAGGCCAGACAATACCATTTTCGTCAGCACTTCCCTCAATTATAGAGGCAAGCAGCCTGCCGACCCCTATACCGTAACTTCCCATAACGATCGGGACTTCTTTACCGTTTTTATCGAGAACAGTGGCTCCCATTGCATCGCTGTACTTTGTACCCAGCTTGAAGATATGCCCCAATTCAATTGCACGTACTACCTTAAGTGCGGCACCACATTTCGGACAGGGTTCACCCTCTTTTATGGTACGGATATCAGCCCATTCGTCAGGTTCGAATGTTTCACCAACCTGGACTCCAACCACATGATAATCGTTCTTATTTGCGCCGGTTGCACGGTTTTTTCCGCCTTTTAAACGGTTATCTGCTATAATTCTCAGCTTTCCCTTGAGACCGACAGGTCCCAGGAATCCGATTTCCGCCCCGACCAAATCCAGAACTTCTTCAGGATGAGCCGGCCTCATTGATGCGCCAAGCAGCGGAAGCAATTTAGCTTCGTTAACCTCCTCATCACCACGGATAAGAACCATCGCAAGACCATCATCACCCATAAACACGAGCGATTTGATAAAACGGTCAGGTGTAAGTCCAAGGAATTCCGAAACCTCGTCAACCGTTCTCTTTTCAGGTGTATGGACTTCTTTAAACTCTTCAGTATCCTCGTCCAATATTTCTTCTTTCAAAACTGATGTCGCGACTTCAATGTTTGCGGCGTAGCCACAGTCATTGCAGACAGCACATGTATCCTCGCCCGCGTCCGACTCGACCATAAACTCTTCAGAACCCGTACCACCCATCAATCCACTGGAAGCACCGACGACAAAAAAGTCAATGCCACACCTGCGGAATATCCTGCGGTAGGCACGGTCATGGTAGGTGTAGACCTCATCGAGATCATCATAATCAACCGTCAGGCTGTATGAATCCTTCATGAAAAACTGGCGTGTCCGGAGTTCGCCACTGCGAGGACGTGGTTCATCACGGAACTTTGTCTGGATCTGGTACCAGATCTGCGGAAGCTCTTTATAACTGCGGACTTCACCCCTTGCTATGCTGCAGATTATTTCTTCATGGGTTGGGGCGAGAACAAGTTCACGGTCTTTCCTGTCCTTCAGGTGGAACATCTCTGGGCCGAAATCCTGTGCCCTGTTAGTCTCTTCCCATATCTCAACCGGATTCATAATCGGCAGATGGAATTCCTGTCCGCCGATCCTGTTCATTTCATCGCGGATTATATTGATAATTTTTAACGCGGAGCGTTGCCCTATTGGCAGGTAATTATATACTCCGGCCATTAATGGACGGATTAATCCGGCACGGAGCATCAGTTTATGACTGGTGACAGTAGCGTCTGCCGGGATTTCTTTTAATGTGGGCATAAACGCCCGGGAAAGCCTCATAACCGTGTAACTCTCATGTAAAACCGTTAATTTGAATATTATCTACAGTTTCTAATCGTCTCCCCTTCCGGGGAATACAGTTCAGCAATCGCCAGATGAGGTGGACAATCAGGATTAAAACTATGGAGTATAACTCATTATCCCCTATTGAGCAAGGAATGAACTATAAATGTGAATTGTTAAGATTTTATAAACTTCGGTTGAATATCAAACTGTACTTTGTGTTAATGAATATAATTCAACAACATAAATCAATCTACTGAAATGATTATTTTATTGCCTTCCTTTACAAGCGTGAATGGGGTTAGCGGATCACGTGCAGCGCCGGATTTTAAATTTCCTTTATAGTCAAAAGTGGATTTTCCCAGGCTGCAGCATTGAACGGCCTGCCCGCCTGGAACAGGATCGAGACGACGACCGCCATGTGTACACTGGTTGCAGAAAGCATAGTACTCGTTGTCATCTCCCCTGACCAACAGAACTCGTTTCGGTAGATTTTCACCCTCAAACCGGACACCGGTTCCCGGTTCCGAAAGTTCAGGTGTTTTTGCGATATCAACCGTTAACCTGCCTTCTTTAAATTTCCAGCAAGATGGATCTTTAGGCGGATTGGTGGCTGGTTTTCCGATAATTCTCTGAAAGATATTTCTTTTTAATTTTCTCATCTTTATTCCCAGTTGATTTTAACACTTCCAGGTTCTCAAATTGAACAACACAAAAAATAATCTCCCCGCCTCTTTGGTCTTTAAGATACACCCCGAATAATCTTATCTTCAATTGGTATATCCTTTCATTGTTTCAAAGTTTCGAAATATCCGGGGAGAGAATCATGAAAATCGGAAATGGACATTTTGCATTCGTGGTTTCAATATCAGCACTAGTTTTTCTGACTATTGCCTTTTCCCCTCAATCAGAAGTTTTTGCACAAACTTCTACTAAATCGGATGATATAAAGAAGGTGCCAATTGCCGTGACAATTTTCCCGGGATTCAGCAGTACGGGAAAATATGGTCATAAAGTTGAGCCATCCTTTGCCCTTAACCTCGTAGGGCGTTATTCACGGTTAAATGGAGCCGAGTTTGGTTATTTCGCCAACTGGGAACTTGAATATGTTGATGGTGCTCAGTTTGCCGGATTTGCAAATGTTGTGGAAGGATGGGTAGACGGTGCACAATTTGCTGGCATGGTCAACTATGCCAAGGGTGACCAAAGATGGCTGGCAATGGCAGGTTTTACAAACTATTCGGGTGGTAATACAGAGGGTGCACAACTTGCGGGACTGGTAAACTATTCAGCTATTGACCAGTCTACTTTGGCAGCCGCAGGCATGGTCAATTTTTCAGGTGGACTCAGCGAGGGCGTTCAGCTTGCAGGATTGATTAACTATGCAGCAAGGGATCAGAAATGGATTGCCTTGTCCGGGTTAGGAAATTATTCGGGTGGGAATGTTACCGGATTTACCGCTACCACCTTACTTAACTATGTTGACGGTTCTTTTAAGGGTATCCAGGCAGCATACGGATTTAATATTGTCAGGAATAACCTTGAAGGATTACAGGTATCCGGTGTTGTAAACTACTCGGGCAAAATGGGAACGGGTATCCAGTGGGGTTCGATTAACTACGCTCACCAACTTGAAGGAATCCAGCTGAGTGTGCTGAACATCGGTGGTTCCCTCAATGGTATCCAATGTGGAGTGGTTAATATTGCCCGGAATGTGATAGGAACCCAGATAGGCGTCGTAAACATCTGCCGAGACATCCGTGGTGCGCCAATCGGATTAGTCAGTTATGTTCACAGTAATCCGCTTCGATTTGACCTCTGGGCAAGCGAAACCGGGCAACCTCATATTGCAGTCAGGTATGGGGCCCCAAGGGTTTATGGTCTCGCTTCAGTAGGAGCAAACTGGCTGGAAGATTCAGCTCATTATTTTTATGGTATCGGGATAGGCTACCATCACCCATTTGTGGAACATTACCTGGAAATAGACCTTATCAGTTACTACGTTGATAATGTTGATGTCGACAACGAAGAGACTTCTATTTTAAATAAACTTCGTTGTACCTATGGTATCCCGATTAAGGAACGTTTAGATGTATTCGCTGGATTCACATTGAACTCGTTTATTTCAGGTGTTGAAAAGCCCGGTGATTTTGCATTGTGGGCCAGTGACGAACGGTTAAACGATGAGGAAGACGTTGACGGAATATTCATTTGGCCGGGATTTATCCTCGGAGTCAGGTTTTAGTAATTCTTTCAGCAATAGCATGTATATGTTTCTCGGTGGTGCCGCAGCAACCACCGAGTATTTTTAAACCAAGCTCTCCTGATGCTTCCAGCATAGCACCAGCAAACAATCCGGGATCCTCGGTATAAAATTCAGTTGATCCATCCAATTCCGCGGGATCCAGGCGTGAAGCATTTGCCTGGAGGCCTACTATTCTCTCAATAAAATCATCACCCAAGCTGGAAATATTCCTTATTCCTTCCATCAGATTGGTCGGATGGATGCAGTTAAACATATACCTGGTTGGATTCGGATTTATAACAGAATCAATATATTCGATCGCTTTATTAATTGGGGTTCTATCAAGTAATTTACCTGTTTTCCGGGCTACAAAACTGATCATGTATGGCAGATGTGCAGTTGAAATCGCTTTTGCTATTCCAGTTGCTTCAGATAAGGACGGCATAGTTGAGGCCACGACAAAATCAACTCCTGAGGCTGCCAGCCATTCAGCCTGGGATTTATGGAAGAATTCAGCATCCTTTTCCGACAACGCTTCAACGGGATTGTATGCGTCACCTTTTGGTCCCATCAATCCACCAACAAGAATCTTTTCTGAGTAAGCACCATAGCTGGAGCAGATATTCTGCAGGAATGAATAGTTATCCTGAATTAGCTTTTTACCATCCCCAACACCTGCTTTAGCCAGGGCGTCAGGATTTGCTTTCCAGGTGGGTAGCAATACTATAATCGGCAGGTCAAACTCATGACCAATATCAAGATACTCTCGGTAGATTTTTTCGAGAATTATACGAGTGTTCTTGTCCTCATACATCCTCGCGTTATATAAATAAGGATCGAACTCAACGTCAAATTCACGGCTCAGTCTTTCAATAATCGATCCCTCAGCAAGGATGTATTTCTCTTTCGCCAGTATCCGCTCTAATTTATTATTCATCTTCTACGTCGGCAGGGCTCCATTCCCCGGTCGCTTCGGTGAAAATCTTCACTGGCCCTTTG
Source organism: bacterium (assembly GCA_028278125.1). Next base: position 52,111 of record JANQEY010000074.1, read on the forward strand.
CTGATCCAGTGCTGGTCGTAATTATATCCCCAACCCAGGTATTCGGACGCTCCACCTCCGGTGGTTGTGATCAGGAAACGGTTATCCACGACACCTATGGATTCCGCAACATCAGCCGGTTTTTCCTTGTCACCACCCTGCGGATCAACATGAATCCATCCATAGCCGGGCAGATAAACCTGGCTCCAGCGATGGAAATACTGGTCTGTTGAAGCATCATCCCCTCGTACCACTACAGCACCAACATACCGTGCCGGGATTCCAGCAGATCGGCACATCGAAATAAAGACAAAAGTATACTCACTGCACGATCCGTTTCCCCTTTCAAGTACCTTCGGCGCAACATTCCAGCCGCCTGCAAGTTCGTAGTGGAGTCGTTCACGGATGTATTTATGAATTTTTCTCATCTTCCAGTACAGGTTATTCTCATCACCAACCGCTTCTTTTACAGCACGCTTGATTATCGGATCGTTGATCATGTATTTGTCTTCATCGACCAGGTAAAGCTTTTGGATATCTTTGGGAATTTCATTTTCTGAGCGAACCTTGTGTGGATAGATATAATGATGAGCATCGGATAATTCAGCTGTTACCTCCATTGTCACCATGTTACGTTCAGATATGCCCAGGTCCTCAAGTTTAAAATACGCTATTCTCTGATTCCACCTGTCCTCGATGAACGCCATCGGTGCCGGATCAAACAAAACATCACTCTTTAGAACCTGGTTTGGCAGGTCAGATGGAAACGCGATATAGATATTCAGTTCAGGTACTTCACCCGGTCCATAATTCCTGAACTCATAGTTCAAGGTCATGTTTAACGTTGTGCTGTTGCTGGTTTTAATAGGATTGTCGTCATCGATGACAAGTTTGTAAATTTTATCATCCTGGTAGTCAACATTCCAGAGGACTTTTCCATCAGTAGCCAGGCCACGCGGGTATTTTCCAGGAGAATCGAATCCGAAAACCACTTCTCCATGTTCGGAATCAACAAGGTAAATCTTATCATCCCTGCGATCTGAGCACCAGATATACCCGTTCCACCATGTGAGTCCATCAGTATTTCTTGAGGGTGCCTGGTGGCTTACAATTGTTGTGCCATCATCGGTTGAGATGCGGCTTATTTTCCTGCTACCGGCATCTCCCAGCCAGAGATATTTTCCATCCCAGGTGAGGCCATGAGGATTTGATGTCGGCGATTCAATTGAGTTAATCGCCATCCCGGTTTTGATATCCAGCTGGATAATCCGGTTTTCTTCACCATCCACACACCAGAGATATTTTCCGTCCCATGCCAGTCCACGGGGTATGAAACCCGGTGCCGATATTGTTTTTTCTACTGAACCGTCACCTGGATTAACCGCATAGAGAGAATCGGAAAAACGATCCGCCATCCAGATATTTTTCCCATCAAATGTCAACCCTGTAGGGTGAGATGAAGGGATTCCGTTTGAACTAATTATATCACCGGGAGAAGCGATTAACGGATTTGTTGTTATAAGGAAAATTACTGCAATTAAAACTGCGACGGATAATTTCTTAAACATATTCGACTCCAATACACCTTCAATTTCTCTGGATTATGTCATGGCTTTTACCCTGCGGATTCGTTCCTGCAGGGGAGGATGAGTACTCATCAGGGCTCCGGATTTAGCGCCGAATTTCCGGAGAGGATTAACTATGAACAGGTGTTGTGTCGCACGGTTCGCGGAAGGCAGGGGTATCTCCTCAACATGATTATCAAGTTTTTCGAGGGCATTGGCCAGTGCTACCGGATTACGTGTCAGCTCTACCGCCGTCGCGTCCGCCAGGTATTCGCGAGTTCTCGATATCGCCATCTGTAGCAACTTTGCAAAAACCGGGGCAAGGATAGCCAGCAGGATAGCGATAATGATCAGGTAAGATCCGCTACTACCACTACCGGTTCGCCTGCTTCTCCCTCCCCACCACCAGCTTCTCCGCATGGCGTCAGCCAGCAAGACAATCGCACCAACCATTGCTGCCACCAGCATAGCGTAACGGATATCAAAATTCCGTACATGTCCCATCTCATGAGCGACAACAGCCTGCAATTCTTCGCGATTCAGTTTTTTGATTAAACCACGTGTTACTGCGACAGATGCGTGCGCTGGGCTTCTTCCGGTAGCGAATGCATTTAATGCCTTGGTTTCTATCACATAAACCTTGGGCATCGGCATACCTGACGCGATACTCATCTCTTCAACAACATTTATCAGGATAAAATCACGGACTTTGTCAGCAGGACGGGCTTTACTGACCCCCAGGATCATTTTATCGCCAGCGAACCATGAAACCAGCATATAGATTACAGCGATTCCTACACCTGCAATAATCCCATAGAGGCTGTACCCGCCGAACCATTCACCGGCAGACCACCCCATAGCTACAATCAATAATGGAAAGAAAAACATGAGGGTGAGTGTCCGTCCGCGATTTGCCGAGATTTCACTGGCAAAGTCACGTTTTTCCAGGGATATATCACCTGGTTTGGCCAGTTCAGCGCCACCTGAATCCGAGGTGAACGCAGCCACCCCCGGATTGGATGCACCAACCTCGCCTGCTGCACTTTCGAAGACATCCCCACAAAGTTTACACATCGGGATTTCGTCGGGATTCTGATCATAACCGCATTTGGGACAGGTTTTCATGGTCAATAAGAACTAGCGCAGGTCAACTTTTACATTTTCCTTTTCGGACGCTGCAACTTCAAAATAATCTTCCTTGCCGAATCCGAACATCACAGCCACCATGTTTGACGGGAAAATTTCGATCTTGTTGTTCATCCTCATGGCGGAATCGTTGTAGTATTGACGGGCGAAAGCGATCTTGTTTTCCGTGGAAGTCAGTTCTTCCTGGAGCTGGGTGACATTCTGGTTGGCTTTCAGGTCAGGATAATTTTCAACCAATGCGAAAAGGCTTTTCAGAGCTCCCGTAAGGAGATTTTCAGCTTCAGAAGTTGCGTTAACGCCCTCCGCAGCCATTGCCATATTCCTTGCCTGGATTACCTTCTCGAGTGTTTCCTGCTCGTATTCCATGTAATCCTTAACGACCTCCACCAGGTTAGGGATAAGGTCATGGCGACGTTTTAACTGGACGTCTATCTGCGCCCACGCGTTTTTTACCTGGTTACGGGTTTTCACTAGCGTGTTGTACAACCCGATAATCCAGGCAATTATCACCACCAGGACAACTAACATAAATATGGTAAACGCCATCAGTTACCTCCTGATTTGTTTACGTTCTGTTTATTGAATCAAATTGTACGGTTTACAGTTGTTAGTGGCAAGTAAAGGGGCTCGGTGTGGGAAGAATATTGCTAGATGATCACTGATGGTTCACCAATAAAAGGATATCCGTGATTTAATACTTTAGGTGTAATCCCAGATTTATGCGCCGTGGCGTACTTTCCTGTCCGCCAAATCCTTGGCGACGGCGGAACCTGGGATCTAGTGATGTAGCTCGGACCGCCCTCGGTCCGGGAACAAGCATGATAAAAACCATGACACCCGACAATAATGTCGGGCCACCCATCCGGCTGATATTTGATAGGACATCAGTGCGAGGAAACGAAGTGACGAACCAGAACGCAGTGTAGCTCAGTGGGTGTAGTTTCCCACCAACAAAGCAATCTAAACGTTTTCTCGAATAGGATTGAGATTGCTTCGCTACGCTCGCAATGACGGCGGGTGGCCCTGTTGGCTTTGACAACAGGGTTTATTATTATTTCCTTGTGAAGACTTTGCATAGTTCTTTGATTTCGATTAGTGTATATTTACAGCCAGGTTATACTATCTCAAATCCTGCGGACAATAGACATGCTGGCTTATATTCATACTCTTCTTATCTGCCTTGTCCCTTCAATCTTTCTCTCTTATGTCCTCACCTATCGCAGATTACGGAAGAATTATCCACCGGATACAGGTCCTTACGGTCTCTATTACAGGTATTGTTCAAAAAGCGCAGCGATGATAACCTACCGTCATATTGCCGCGGGATTGTTAATAGGTGGGATTTCGGCATTGGTGATTATCGGTCTTCAAGTTTTCACTGATTTTGACCTGTTTACTGGTAACCTGGGAATGCTGTTAGTGTTTTCGATAATGTATTACCTCGCCTGGTTATACAGCTTCGCCAGCGGTCGTTTTAATCCGAAGAAGTATCGGGATATTTATAACTGAAAAAGAGCCAACAATTTCAAACTTCATTTATAAGAAATCCTGCTTGCCAGTCAAGCCGGGCTATCAAAATGTTGTCATCCCGGATTTATGCGCCGAGGTGTACTTGATCCGGGATCCAGTGTCTTTTTGTTAATTGATAAGTTACTTCCCCGGGATTCACTGATCACACCAAAGGCGGACAAGTCCCGGGCTACAACACTTAAAGGATCACAGGATAGTAGGTATGTGATACTTCAAACCTGACTATGAAACCGCGACAAGCTAAGCTTGTCGGGCCACCCGGGTTGAAATCAACCCGGATAAAATCAAGCTGTCCCAATCATATTTTCCGGTGACAACAGCTTATCCAGTTCATCCCGAGTAAGAAGGTTTTTCTCGATGACCAGTTCGTAAACACCCCTGTTTGATTCGAGTGCCACTTTCGCCAGTTCGCTACAGACTTCATAACCGAGGACGGGATTAAGAGCAGTGACCAGTCCGATACTATTCTCAACTGTTTCCCGGCAAAGGTCTTCGTTAGCGGTGATATCGTCAATACAACGGAATTTGAAAGTTATCATGGCATTCTTCAGCATCTCGATGGATTCAAAGAGACTTTGTACAATCACCGGTTCGAATACATTCAGCTCGAGCTGACCACCTTCAGCGGCAAGGGTGACTGTGAGGTCATTTCCAATAACCTTAAACGCCACCTGGTTGACAACCTCCGGGATCACCGGGTTAACTTTCCCGGGCATTATCGAAGAGCCGGGCTGCATCCGAGGTAGATTGATTTCGTTTAATCCCGCGCGTGGGCCGGACGATAAAAGACGAAGATCGTTGGAGACTTTTGATAGCTTGACAGCCAACCGTTTAATCGCCGATGAATACATGACAAATGCCCCGGTGTCCTGTGTAGCTTCCACGAGGTTGCCGGCAAGACGGATATCCAGTCCGGTGATACTTCTCAGGTGTTCAATTACTTTGCCGCTGTACTTTGGATCGGCATTGATTCCGGTCCCAATTGCCGTTCCGCCCATGTTCACTTCAAGGAATAGATTGGCGTTTTCGTCGAGACGCTGAATTTCCTCATCGAGGGTGGCTGCATATGCTTCAAACGTTTGCCCCAGTGTCATCGGAACCGCATCCTGAAGCTGGGTACGTCCCATTTTTAAAATATTCGCAAACTGATCAGCTTTGTTTTTAAAACTCTCCACCAGTTGCTGCAGGACTTCCACCAGTGAACGGTTGCTAAAGATTAACGCAATTTTGAGGGCTGTCGGGTATGCGTCGTTTGTGGATTGAGCAAGGTTAACATGGTTGTTGGGATGGCAATACTTGTATTCACCCTTTTCATAGCCAAGAATTTCCAGGGCTCGATTGGCGATAACCTCATTGGCGTTCATGTTTGTTGACGTACCCGCACCACCCTGGATCATATCGACAACAAAATGGGTGTGAAACTTCCCGTTGATTATCTCGTTACATGCCTGGACAATGGCATCTGTAACAGGCTGCGATAATTTTTCAAGGTCGTTGTTTGCTTTTGCTGCAGCCATCTTTACCATAGCCATCGCTTCGATCAGGACAGGAAAATGAGCAAGGGATATTCCAGAGATGTTAAAATTTTCCAGCGCCCTTAATGTCTGGACACCGTAATAGAACTCGAATGGAACCTGGCGGTCACCGAGTAGGTCATGTTCGCTTCGTGTTCGTCCCGAGATATACTGTTCGCCGGCGTTTACTACCCTTGTGCTTGCTTGCCGGATACGACGTGAAACTACGTGTGCAATTGCTGAGAGAACTTTATAGGCAATAATTGGTTGATCTTTGAAAAACTCTTCGAAATCCTCTCTCTGTATTGATAAAATCGTGGATTTTAGCATCGCCCTGGCTGAGGTGGAATGGGGATATTGGTCCATCAATGCTCCCTCACCCAGGAAATCGAATTTCGTGAATATCCCCAGCCGTTTTTCTTCACCGAACGAGGTTCTTTTGAATAATTCTATCTCACCATCATAGATAATAAAAAGGGCTTTCCTTGGACTGTTCTCGCTGAACACCAGGTCGTCTTTTTCAAATTCATTAACTTCTACGTTCTCAGCCAGTTGTTCCATCTCGGCTGGTAACAATTCTTCAAAGAGTTCGATCCTGTTCAGGAAATCTATTATCCGTGACTTTTCCATGGTTAGCTCCGTATACTACTATTTTAGAAGAATATAATCCATAATATTGTTACGATACCGATCAAAACAGCCGTCGCCGTTAAGTTGATTTTCCTGTGGAACGGATTTGTTCTCAGGTACTCTGGCAATTCTGTATCACCGGCTACCGCGTATTTATACGTGAGACCGTAAAGGTGTTTATTGTCAGGACGGTTGGTCAGGTAACTGACAATCACCAGCACGACTGTACACAATGCGAACAACATAACCGCAAAATGAAGAAAATTCACCGACGCGATCCACGCGAGAGTTGTCGATTCGAGCGGATTTGCCTTATGGATAAGTTCGAGTATAAGCCTCAAAGCTCCAAATACTAGCCCTGTCATTAACGCCGCAAACGCACCTTTTGAATTCGCTCGTGTCCAGAATACCCCGAAGAGGAAAACCGCCGCAATCGGTGGACTGATATAAGCCTGTACACTCTGCAGGTAAATATACAACTGACTTGAAAGGTGACTGATAAACGGCACCCACATCAGCCCCAGCAGAACAAGAAATCCTGTGGAAATCCTCCCCACCAGGACAAGTTTTTTCTCACTGGCATCCGGCCTGAGTTTTCGGAATATGTCAATGGTAAAGAGTGTTGACGCACTGTTAAAACATGACGCCAGCGAAGACATCAGGGCAGCCAGTAGACTCGCTATTACTATTCCCTTCAGACCTGCAGGCAATAACCTGGATACCAGCGCAGGGTATGCTTCATCACCGGCAATGTCAGGATATAAAGCTCTGGCAATAATACCCGGCATCACAAGTATAAACACCGGGAGTATTTTCAAATACCCGGCAAAAATACTTCCACTTCGAGCATGATCGAGTCCTTTTGCGCTCAATACTCTCTGAACTATAAACTGGTCAGTACACCAGTACCAGATCCCCAGGATAGGTGCACCCAGCAGGATTCCTGTCCAGGGGAAATCGGGGTGGTTCATCGGTTTGAACATGCTCCAGAAATCCGGGGGAACAGCGTCACGGACGGCGGTAACTCCTCCAGCTTCGTGCAGTCCCATCAAAGTCAGAATTACAGCACCACCAATCAGGATAAATGTCTGGATCAGTTCAGTGTAGATCACTGCCGCAAGTCCACCGATAATTGTGTATAATCCGGTTGCCAGAAGGAGGACAATCGCCGATGTCACCATGTCCCAGCCAAGGAGAGTATGGAGCAGCAAACCTCCTGCAAAAAGAGTTACCGATACTTTTGTCAGGACATACCCAAGGATAGAGATAATTGTCAGGTACCACCTGCTGGCTGGTCCATACCTCTTTTCCAGGAATTCCGGCATAGTAAATACACCGGATTTGAGATAAAACGGTGCAAACACCCAACCGAGAACAAGAACGATCAGGCAGGCCAGCCATTCGAAATGACCCACAGCCATCCCGGATGAAGCACCTGTCCCGGCAAGACCGATAAAATGTTCACTGGAAATGTTTGACGCGAAAAGGGCTGCCCCAATAGCGAACCATCCTACACCACGCCCTGCAAGGAAATAATCCTCGGCGTTTTTCCTCTGTCTTGACACCCAGATACCGATTGAAAAAACCACAAGGAAATACAGGACAATAATTATCATATCGCCGGAAGACAGGTTTTCGGTCATCTTTTCCTCCAAAAACTGGTATCAAATCGCGGATATTGATAGTAGTCTATTCAGAACAGTTTGATCAATATCTTTCTCTCTTCAATTGAAAAAAATGATCTGTCCGGGGAACATCTGGCTGCCATTTAAGTATATTTAGTGGAGGATTCCGATTAATAGAAAGAAATTTTCGATCTTCTTTAACGACAATGAATACTATGACACAAACAAGAAGAATATTCAGCCTTGTGTTTATCCTGTTTTTCCTGGGTAATTTATATCCGTTTGTTCAGGATGACGGGACATTCGGTGTAATCCACGGAAGTGACGAGACTATTAACAACGTTGAATCTGTTTGTTGTTCTACAGAAGATGGCAACTGCTGCTGCGGTGATGATTGTACCTCTAAACATGAATCTCACCATTCAAAATGCAAATGTAGTACTTCAACTGTGACTAGCATTGGAATTCTCAGTGAGTTTTCTCTTGTTCCACCTTCAAGCGAAAACATCAATTGGCAGGAAACGTTCAATGAATCAGCCGATGATGTTCTAAACTCCATATTCCATCCACCCACCCTATACTGATCTCTATTAGTCCATTTGGATCTATCTAAAGTCGTTCGAGATTTCTCGAATGTGTATCTCGAAACAATTTCAAAGCATGGAGATCAGATTGTGATATATTTAAAAAGTCGGATATTAAAGACAAATCTCCTTTTATTAATAATGATGCTGATATCTTTTTCAGCATCAGCAGCGACTATCACGGGCAAAGTTCTGGATGATTACGGTTATCCTCTTGGTGGGGTGAATGTCATTCTCGATGGCACAAATCAAGGCGCCGCATCGAACATTAATGGCACATACAAGATCGAAAATGTCGAAGCAGGAAAATATCTACTTCGTGTTTCGCTTGTCGGGTATACCACGATTGAAAAACCAGTCGAAATTCCCGCGGGAACAGGTGAGATTTTAAATATTGAAGAAATTAAACTTGCCGTTGATCCGGTTGCTCTTGAAGAATTGATGTTCAAGCTCCAGGCAATGGACTCCAGGATTGATGCTGACGCGATGGTAAGGAAGGAAGTTGTCTCATCAGAAGACATGCAAAGTTCTACACAGGATGGCGGAGTATTATCCGCCCTGTCAAAGAAGACCGGCTTGAATACCCGTCCCTGTGCCTTATGTGGATCAGCGGGAATTGGAATGCAGGGGCTTGATCCATCCTATACTGAAATAAATGTGGATGGGATGCCTGTCCTCTCGGGACTTGGCTCACTCTACGGATTAGACGGTGTTGCTGTTTCCGATGTTTCGCAGGTTGAGTATGTGAAGGGGAGTTCATCAAGTGAATTCGGCGCAGGCGCGGTTGCCGGTGGTGTTGACCTGGTTACGATGTCAGCACAATCAAAACCCGCCTATCGTTTTCGAATTTCAGGTGGAACAACGGGAAGGCATACTGTTTCAATCGGTGTTCAAAAACCTACAGGAAAATTATCAAACCGGATCTCGTTAACCTATTCAGGCGAGCCTGTCAAAATTGACGAGAATGGTGACCGCCTGACCGATACTCCCCAGTACAGCAGGTTCAATGCCGGTTACAACGCACAACTCCCCATTAAAACCGGCACCATTTCCGGCAATTTCAGGGGATATGGAGAACGCAGGTTTGCTGGCGACGTGGATTGGACAAAAGACAGCCGGGGCAGTGAATCGGTTTATGGGCGAGAGATTTTCACAAATCGCGGTGAGGTCTCTTTCCGGTACGCTCATAATCCTGCTTCCTGGGGTAACTGGTCAATCGAGTCATCAAATGTATTTCACCAGCAGGATTCCTGGTACGGCTCAACCGAGTTCGACGCAACCCAGGTAAAATCCATCAGCCGGTTATCAATAAACCGTCGCTGGAACGTCCTCAACTCAACATTACTGCAGGGATTGTATACATACGAGGAATACAGGGATAACCTTGAGCTTGAAAACGAAACAAACAGAATAGATAATATCCCTGGAGTAATGATTCAACACACCTGGATTCCTTCAACAACCTGGACCCTCCAGGGCGGGATTCGTTCGGAGATTTACCAGGAAGACGGATTTGTTCCAACATTCAGAGGATCGGCACTTTTTAATCCGACAAAAGCATGGGGATTTCGTTTATCAGGTGGAACAGGATACCGTCCTGTTACAATCTTCAGTCTTGATAAAGCCGTACATGCCGGTTTCGACAATGTTATTGTCCCCAATGAGCTCGAACCTGAAAGAAGCATAAACGGTTCCCTGAATGTTAATTATCGCACAGCCTCACCTCGAAGTTCTTTCCAGGTTGATCTCAACGGTTTTTATACCGTCTTTGAAAACAAGGCGATTCTCGCTTACGGGCACCATGAGGGCACGACCGAGTACTCGAACGCTGAGGAGGCTTTCAGCAGGGGATTCGAATTGCAGCTAACCTGGAGTCACCATCCCGGTTGGACTCTCGGCTTGGGCGGAACGGTTACGGACGTCCAGTACAAGAACGAATCAGGCTGGCATTTCACGGAGATGCAAAACAAGTATACTGCAGATGCGTCATTATTAAAAGAATGGGCCTTACCACAAATTTCTGCGGAAATACGTGCGAATCTTTATGGTCCACAGGCACTTCCCGAGGGAAGATCACGTTCGGATTCTCCGGTTTATACTATCTTCAGTACCGGGATCAGCAAAAAGTTTAACGGATTAACATTAGCATTGAACGTTGAGAACCTGACAGACTGGACACAACCAGACGATCCATTTGTGTTTATCCCGGGAACAGACGCGAGTTTCATCGATTCAGCAATGATCTATGGACCGATGCTGGGAAGAACATTCCAGGCAAGTATCGATTACAATTTTTAATAGCTCTTAGAAGGAAAATATCATGAAATTCAAAAGCAGTATAGTATTCCTGTTGTTGATCTTTTTATCATTTTCACTTTCAACGATTTGTGCTCAGGAACAGGCTAGTTCATCTTCCATCCAGGAAGGCAATATCTGGTTCACAGAGGACAGCACCAAGTATTTTACCTGCCCGGTGATGAAGGGCGAAATGAAAGTTTCACACGCTTTTGCCTACAGTGATATCGAAAACGTCCGCTATTACCATTGTTGCCCACCTTGCCAGGGACCTTTTCGAGCTGAGACGGAGAAATTCCTCGATGAGCTAAAGCTTCCGGCTAATGTTTCCAGCGTAGATGAAATGGGAAATAAAACATTTCGCGATCCGATTTCGGGGAAAGAATTTATCCATGCGAGCGCGAAAGATTCTCTCGATGTCGAAGGGTACAGGTATTATTTCCATAAAAAGAAAAACAAAAAGAAATTCATCGCTCATAGCGATTTATAGAATCTGACAAACGAAATAGTACGTTGACTTATTTATATAACCTGAACGCCAAGTTCAGGTTTACTATATAATCAATATTCACATCTCGGAGAAACTGAATGTAATTGAGCGATACTTCTACTCGTTGATGGCTGATTCCTATTACCCCGCTAGCGAGAATTGATTCAAAATAATCTGTGGTCTCAGTTTTACCCAGTTCGTCATTAAACTCATTAAAATTTAGATATATCTCGTCCCACGCATACCCGCCGCCTATTCCAACGAAAAGTCCTGTTTTTTCATAAGGCGGTTTTCTCTTCCATCGCAGGAGATAATTCAGGTTAAGAAGGTAGGTTGTCTGCTTCAGCTCGAGATCGGGGAAAAACAATCCCAGGTAGTAATCGGCGAACGGTCTACCCAGCAAATAATCGAACTTCAAGCGAACAGATTCATATTCAGCAGCTAATCCCGTACCATATCTCAAACTACCGGACAGGTCGGAATCGCCCCCGGAATAACCTGCTTGACCTGACAGGTAAATTCCATCGCCTGCAAATGCTGCACAAAAGCTGAACAAGAGAAGAATTATACAGATGATTACTTTTGCGTTTTTCATATTTTCCCCCGTAAGTAATATACCATCTTTAACAATCACTCTAAATCAATGATTCTTCACTACTCCTTTTTATCTTCGCTCGTTTCTGTGTTTTCAGGAAGAGAGACATTGGAAGCATAATCGAGCTGATCTTTAAATTCAGTACTGTAAATATCAAGTATCGTCAACATCAATGCCGCTATCACAGGGCCAATGACAAAACCCATCACCCCAAATGCTGCTATTCCGCCGATGGTCGAGAAGAATATCATCAGGTCATGCATTTTCGCGTCCTTGCCAACCAATCGAGGACGCAACAGGTTATCAACATTTCCAATGATCAGGATTGTAATCAGGAAAATCGCCCCTGCCTGCCAGAAGTCACCTACCAGAAGTTTCACAATAGCGACAGGGTACATAACGAGCCACCCTCCGACCATTGGTATTACGGAAAGAATTACCATTACCACAGTCCAGAGCACCACTGATTTGACACCAAAAATCCAGAGTGTAATGCCACCTAAAATACCCTGGATTAATCCAAGGAACAGTGAGCCCCTGATTGTCGCCCTCGAAACTGAAAGAAACCTGGCAATCAACCTGTCTTCATGTTTATCATCTAATGGTGACAGGTACTTTATCCTCTCAACAACTCCCGCTCCATCCTGGAAGAAATAGAACATGGTGAAGAGGACGATAAACAGGTTCATCACAAGCTGGAATGTGCTCTTTGATGTTTTATTGATCACGTCGGCAAGAACGGTTCCGATTGTTTTAGCGATATTAGCCAGCGATTCCTGCCAGTTAATATCAGCTTTTTCCAGCATCCGTTCAGGAATAAGGTTTTTAACCTTTCCCAACAAGCCATCTTCCCCTTGCGCGATAATTTCCTTGACTTTTGTTTCACTGCTCTGGTACAGGTCAATCGCTTCCAGGGCTACCATATTGGCAATCATGTAAACGGGAACTAGCAGAAGCAGGAGCAGCAACAGGCAGGTTATTACGGACGAAAGGGTCTTTCGGCCACGGAAAAGTTTGTTTAACCACCTGAAAAGAGGGTAGAATAGCGCGGAGAAAATAGCCGCCAACAGCACAGGCAGCACAAACATTTTTACAGTATAAATAAATGCGCCGATAAGAAGAATTAGCAGGACAAGTAAAAAACTGCGCCCCAGGATTTGGTTCTTGCGTTCACCTGTCGACATATATCCACCTGTATTTTGGAGGATTAATTTTCGAATTTTCAGCCGGGATAGGCTGCTTCAAGTGTAAGCAAGCCAGAATTTATTCGCAAGAACCGCGGTTCCTTTCTATATAATTGGTACCTGGTAAATCAATTTATTTTAATTCATCACCTAATTTATCATTCCTTAACCGTTCTATCTGGTCCCTGATCCGTGCTGCTTTTTCGAATTCCAAACCGTCAGCATACCGAAGCATCTGGTCTTCCAGTCTGTCAATCAATTCGTTGAATTCATCTGTTGAAAGTTCTGATGGCGTTACCTCGGGAATATCCTCTTCTTTTGTACCGCGCCGAGCGTCTGATGCCGCCCTCGTGGAAGCAAGGATTTCATCGACAGTTTTCCTGATTGTTTTCGGCTGGATATCATGCTGTCGATTATATTCCGCCTGGATCTCTCGCCGTCGATTTGTTTCATCGATCACTTTCTGCATCGATTTTGTGACATTATCGGCATAAAAAATCACTCTTCCGGCTGAATTTCGAGCGGCACGTCCCGATGTCTGCATCAGGCTGGTCTCAGAACGGAGAAATCCTTCCTTATCCGCATCGAGGATGGCAACAAGGCTCACCTCGGGAAGGTCAAGCCCTTCACGCAAAAGGTTAATTCCAATCAGAACATCAAAATGACCCAATCGTAAATCTCTCAATATCTCAACTCTTTCCAGGCTTTTAATTTCACTATGAAGGTACCTGACGCGAACATCCAGCTTTCTTAGATAATCAGCCAGGTTCTCCGCCATCCGTTTTGTCAGCGTTGTCACGAGTACTCTTTCACCTTTTGACGTCTGGTCACGGATTTCGTTCAGAAGATCATCGATCTGTCCTTCAGTCGGTCTCAGGTCAATTTGAGGATCGAGCAACCCGGTCGGCCTGATTATCTGCTCAACAATTACTCCCTCTGATCTTTCCATCTCATAGTTTGCTGGAGTGGCACTGACAAAAAGTAGTTTCTTCGCTCTCTCTTCCCACTCTGGGAACTTAAGAGGTCGGTTATCCAATGCCGATGGAAGCCTGAAGCCAAAATCCACCAGCGATTCTTTCCTCGACCTGTCGCCATTGTACATCCCGCCGATCTGCGGAACAGACACATGGGATTCATCAACAACTACCAGGAATTCATCAGGAAAATAATCGAACAGGGTAAAAGGTGGATCACCCGGTGCGTTTCCGTTAAAATGTCGCGAATAATTTTCTATCCCGTTGCAATACCCGACTTCCGCCAGCATTTCCAGGTCGAAATTTGTCCGCTGTTGCAATCGTTGATGTTCCACCAGTTTATTCTGACGTCCAAGTTCAGCAAGTCTTTCCTCCAGTTCGACACGGATTGTACCCATCGCCCGTTGAACTCTTTCATGGCTGGCTACGTAATGGCTGTTCGGGTAAAGGGCTATTCCTTTGGGTTTGGAGACAGTTTCATTTGTAATCCTGTGAATCCGGCTGATCTGCTCGATTGTATCACCCCACAGTTCAATCCGGATTACATCTTCTTCGTATGACGGGAGGATTTCGACCGTATCGCCCCGTACCCTGAACGAACCATATGTCAAATCCATATTAGTCCGTTCATACTGGATATCTACCAGCCTTCTCAATAAAACATCCCGCTCCATTGTTAAACCGGGCTCAAGATAGATATAGAGATCCTTGTAATCCTGGGGACTGCCCAGCCCATAGATGGACGAAACACTGGCGACAATTACAACATCATCACGTTCAAACAGTGATGACGTTGCCCTCAACCTTAAACGGTCTATCTGTTCATTTATTGATGTCTCTTTTTCCACGTACGTGTCGGTAGTAGCGATATAGGCTTCAGGCTGGTAATAGTCATAGTAGCTGATAAAAAATTCAACCGCGTTATTCGGGAAAAACTGCCTGAACTCACCGTATAACTGGGCTGCGAGGGTTTTATTATGGCTCATTATCAGTGTTGGTAAACCGAGTTCCTTAATGACATTAGCTACGGTATACGTTTTACCGGAACCGGTAATACCAAGTAATACCTGAGCATCCTGTCCCTTTTTAAATCCCCGAACCAGCATGTCAATCGCATCCCCCTGGTCACCACGAGGTTCAAAATTGCTGACTAATTCGAAATTTGCCATATATTATTCCCGCATCTATATCGATTAATTCAGTTATTCAAAGTAGGCCGGTTTCCCCTGAACCCGGCGATAATGTAGCCCGGACCGCCCCCGGTCCGGGAAAACGGGCCAGGGTATCGAACTACAATTATGCTGTTCATGTGTTCAGTATATTTGATGTAAGATATTTTAAGAAAAAGCATTCTGCAATAGCGATGGAGATAATTTACGGTCCGGCATTGTGGGTGGCCCGACATTCCGACGTGAGGCGGATTTGTCGGGTTTCATGGCCCGGACCGAGGGCGGTCCGGGCCTACATCATGTAAATTTTAAATATGGATTCAGAGGATTTAATCCGGTTATTTCCTCATCATCTTCCAAATACCATCCCAATCAGGCATGGGATTGGTAATCAATCTTTCGCATCGCTGCATCATCGGGTATGCTGCTCCATCTTCCGGGAAGACCCTGATCTGGGCTTCGAACAGTTCTTTTGCTTCCTCGAACTCACCCCTTTTGTATTTATCCAACGCCATTTCGTAACCGTCGATAAATCCATTGGGGAACTCGTAATCATCTTCCATGCCGTAAACCTGGATCAGGTCCACGGGTTCGTTCTTTCCTTTTACACGAACTGTGTCAACAACCCTGGTAACAAAATCTCCACCGGAGTGTTTAATAGTCTCAGCTGTTGTCAGGATATCGCAGCGATATAATTTGGTAAGTCCTTCAAGGCGGCTTGCCAGGTTCATGGAATCGCCGATGGCTGTGTAATCAAACCGCTGTGTTGAACCAAAATTACCAACCATTACCGGCCCGGTATTAATTCCTACTCCCACCCTCAGGGATGCAAAACCGGTACCCTCAAATTCTTTCCTTAGTTCAACAATTGCCCTCTGCATTCTCAGAGCTGCTCTCAACGCTCTTTGTGAATGATCTTCAGTCGGTAACGGTGCTCCAAAAAACGCTACCAGGGCATCACCGATATATTTATCCAGGGTTCCACCCTCGATCATTACAATATCTGTCATCACTGTCAGGTAACGATTGAGCATTGTCCCAAGTTGTTCTGCAGAAAGTCCCTCACTAAGCGAAGTAAAATCCCTGATATCTGTGAACATCAGGGTCAGTTCACGGTTGACACCACCGAGAGATAGTCTCTTGGGATCGGTCATCAGTTCATTGACGACATCCGCGGATACATAATGGCCAAAAGCTCGACGCACCCATTTTTTCTCGCGCTCCTCGACAAGGTATTTGTAACTCATGGATACAATCGCTGTGAGAACAAGGACGCCGGTCGGGGTAATAATCTGCATCACCAGGTGGTGAACGTCAAACATGTAGAAAGTGGTGATTAAATATATCAGTTCAACAGCAATAATACTCCCAATCGCCCAGGAAACCCTCATCGTTCCAACGGATATTGCTGCGAAGACTGCCAGGAAAAGAATTATTGCAAGGGTAACATATCTCGATGCCTGAAGCATCGGGTTACCGTAAACCAGGTTATGAAAAACTGTAGCATGAACTTCCACACCGGGGAATGTTTCCGATTCTACCGGGGTTGGAACCAGGTCGGACAGACCCGCGAAAGATGTTCCAATGAAAACTACTTTATTTTCGAAATATGCCGGGGGTATCCGTTCCTCGACAACCTCATAAAACGAGATATACCTGAAGGTCTGGAAAGGACCACGATAATGGAGCAGAAGGTTACCATCACCATCCAGTGGGATCCTGAACTCCTCATCCTCAAAACTGTTTACAACCAGCTCATCATCCGACAGAATAAGCGTTGAAAGATCCCAACCCATCAACGGAGCTGCCAGTGCAAATGGGAATGACGGGTATATTTCGCCAGCGAACTCAAGTACAGGAGGTGCACGGCGGACAACACCATCCGGATCTGAACGGGAATTGACAAAACCAAGGAATGCCGCGTTGTTATAGAACTCATTCACACCGGGCTCAAGCCGATCACGTGACCAGAGTTTTTTTGGCAGTTGAACCGGCCTGATAGTCCTCCCCTCTTTTATGAATCCATCAGGCGGAGCGTCCATCGGGTACAAAAAATTATTACTGTCTGAGAGTGAAAAATCGAGCGCCAGACCAACTCTACCATTTTCAATAATTGCATCCAGAAAAAAAGAATCGGCGCTTATATCCTGGTCGGGATCAAAGAGGATGTCAAAAGCGACTGCCGCTGCACCTCCCTCATCGAGGACATCCAGCAGTTTGGCGTACAATTCTCGTGACCAGCGGTTAAACCTGCCGAGTTTATGAATACTCCTGGCGTCAATATCGATGATTATAACATCATCGATAACATGGTCTTCAGCTAACGACGTGAGTTTTGCCCGTTGATCATATGTTCGGGCTTCAAAGCTTTCGAAGAGTAATTGAACAGGCGTCCCTGTGGCGATAAACCAGAAGAATAATCCACAGGCAAGCCCGAGGATGGCAAAAACAAGAGGACGGGATCTTTTTTGACCTGCAGATTTCATTATCTAATCAAACTATCCCGCTGCATGTTCCACTCAACCCAATCGTCAGCCCGATCCTGTTCGATGTCAAATTTACCATGTTCGTATTTTCCATCGGGCTTGAGGTATATTTTCATTCCCTCAACAATCTGGAGCCATTCTTCAAGAGTCACTTCATAGGGGCCGGGTACAGGATGAATACCAGGTGGATTAACCGGGACCGGTGGCCCTCCCTGCGGCTGCTGATAATTTTCTGCAGGTGGAGGTGAAGTTTTTTGCTGATCATTGACGTTATCAATCAGGTTTACTGCAACTGTACCTTCGTAGACAAACAAGCTTAAACTGGAATCCTGGTGAGCATCAGCTCGAAAGGTTGTCCCGCGAATAGCCATCACAGCATTCGGACTGCGTACTTCAACACCTTTGCTGCTCAATTTTTTCATGTTCGACCACATCCGTCCAAATGGCAAGCTGGATTTACCGCTTAACTTACCCTCTTTTAATACGAGGTCATTAAGCTCGAGGACGGAGTTTTCCCCGATCCTGAAAACGCTGTTATCGATCAGTTTCAGTTCAACACGACTTTCGGAACCGGTTCTGATTGAAGCACCGTTGTGAACATCCTGGTTCAGTGTTGCCTTATCCCAGGTTGATTGTCCCACCGGTCGAATCCGTACATCTCCCACAAAAAATGACAATTTACCAATGGTATCGGAGTTTCCCGGGAAGACCGGATTTATCCAGACTAAAGTAACAATCAAGAGAATTAATAATGATTTCCAGCTTAACCTCTTCATGGCGAACAACTCCTTGCGGTTATTATACCATTGTCGGAATCAGCAGTTCAGAGGAATTCTTCTAATAATATTTCGGGTAAATTATTTAATAATAATTAATCAATTTTATCTATTTATCAACTTTCTAACAGCTTCATCGAGAAATACCTCATCCCCCTCCTTGTAACCGGAATGCGTATACCGGACAATTCCATCGGGATCGACAACAATTGAGGTAGGAATAGACGTGATGCCATACCTTTCAACCGCAGTCGCTTTGAAAGGGTCCATGAGGATTGTTAAATCGGTAGGGGTTTTGGTTATAAACTCCTTAATATCTGCCGTTTTATCACCGACAGAGATCAGGAATACCTGGACATTATTCCCCCACAATTTCGACAGGCGTTCCAGCTGAGGAATTTCTTTTTTACAGGGTATGCAGGTTTTCGAGAAAAAGGAAACAACTACAATTTTGCGAGGTTCTTTAGGTTTAGTTGGTCTTGGAATTCCGCAATAATCCCTGAGAGCTATATATTTGCCCGGATAGTCGTACAATTGAAGCATAAACGGCGATAAGGTATCCCCTACTGCGACCGGTTCTTCCGCTTCAGCAGTATCAGCAATGAGTACTGCCAGTAAACAGAAAAATGCAAGATAGACTAAACACCACTTTTTAATATTCACTACGATCCCCTCCGAACAATTGAGAAAAGCACCCGACATACCTGCATCACAAGGTGGAGAGAATTTAATAGCCATATAACATTTTTCCAAAGCGGAATGGCACTATGGAGAATAATAATTGCCAAATATCGGGGATATTTATCAGATTACGAAGGAGTATTATAAACTTGAGAGTGAATTTCCCGGGAGAATATCCGAAAGCATTTCCAGGAGTTTGGAAAGATGAAATGGTTTTTCCAGGAACGCATCCGGTGGGTGGATGCATTCATGCTCCAACTGATGTTTATGCCTGTGGGCATAGGCTGTTACTAGCATAACCGGAACTTCCGCCCTGGCTTCCTTAATTTTATTCAGCAATTCAATGCCGTTCATACGTGGCATAAATACATCACTGACAACGGCATCAATATCATTCAGATGCTCCTGGAAAACCTCCCAGCCCTCCTGACCATCCTTAGCCTGGAGAACCTCAGCACCAACCAGGGATAATCCTTCAACATAGAGGCTGCGAAGATCGTCTTCATCTTCTACAACCAGCAGCAGGTTCTTTTGATTTTGATCGTTCTGGGTGTCCATTAAACTGAATGTATAATATAATTCGCCTTAAAACCAACGGAAATTATAACCGTCACCTGTTTCATCACAAGGAAAAAACAACAATAATGTTATCACCGGGAGCAATTTAGCTAATCCTTCTCTCCTTTTGTCCGGGATTCTCTTCAGGATCTTGTTTATTATGAAGATCAAGCATCTCTACATCAAGATACGCTGTAGTCAGTAATTCTCTATATTGTTGTATTTTAGACATTACATCAGTTATACGTGATATTGCATTTTTGATCTTGTCCAGCTTACTACGAATATCGTCATTTAATGTGCCCGCCTTTATATCAATCAGGTCAAGGTTCCCCTGGATTATAGCCAGCGGGTTATTGATCTCATGGTTCATGGTTACAACAATGGATCCCATTGCTGCTGTTCTTGCGGAATCCACCCTGGCTTCTTCACTAGCTTTTAAGTCTTCCAGGGCTTTCTCCAGCTCAGTGTTCTTATGTTCTATTTCATTGTAGAGCAAAAGGGTACCCTGGCTGGTTTCAATCAGTTCCTGCCTCAGCTCACTGTTCTCTGTCTCGAGTTCAGCGATTTTTTCTTCGAGCAGACTTATCTTTTTGCCGTTCCCTTTGCTCACTTACGGAATCTCCCGAGCAGAATTGTGGCATCGTCCGAAACTAATCCATAATCGCGAACAATTTCTTCACCCATTTCACGGAGTGATTTATATATTGTTTCATCAAAATCTTTGAACCAGTTTTTCTTAATACCGTCTGAATTAATTGCCAGGATAGTTCCCGGCTTGTATCTGTAATGGCTGAGTTGTGGGGCTACTACCTGCATTCCTACAATCCCACTTGCGTTCATAAAAGTTTTATGATACTTGTTTGTATCCGCTGAATTAAAAAACGAACCGACAACATTTCCTACACCAAGCCATTCTATTTCTCTTTTATCAGGCAACAACCTGACCATCGATATTGCCGCACCCCTGGTACGAGCCAGCCCTGTATCAAGCAATTCAAGGATATTCAGTAACGGTTGATCTTTATTTGTTTTTACTATGTCCAAAGCCTTCCTTACCGCTTCAGCAGCTTTTGAGCCATGCCCGATACCATCACATACAACTATCAAAGGTCCTACTGTACTGGGAAACAGGGAGAATCCGTCTCCATTGATAGTCTCATCGGGATACATCCTGGTTGAAAATGTTATCTCCCATGAGCCATCAGCGATCTTTAGTGGTAAAACCCTTTTCTCTACCCTAAGGTGACTGCCTGTTGATTTTGAACTGACAAGCTCAAACTTGTCCGAAAGTTTTTTTACTCTCGGTAATCCTTCTCCTAAAGATCCTGAGGTAGACTTTCCCTTCTTTATCGCTTCTTTAAAATTCTTAAATCCTTTCCCCCGGTCTACGACATTGATAACCATTCTTGTCTGGTTGTTGCCGCCATTGGCGATTCCGATTTTGACAAATCCTTTTCCACCGCCATGTGCAAGAACATTGTTAACCAGTTCACGAACAATTATTTCCAGCTCGCCCAAGGATTTCTCTTCCATCCCGACGGATTTTCCCAGTTCAAGGGCTTTCGAACGGACAAGGTAGAGAGAGTGTTCATTTTCTACTGCGATAGTCGCCAGAGATTTATCAATCTCGCCGTTGTCCCTGAAAACTTTTTCTCCCTCAACCGCCATTTGAAACTCTACATGTACCTGAAGTGTAGCCTGGGTTGACGCGCAACCCGGGTGAATTATTACTGATGGAACTGTGCAAATTTTATTTTTTTAAAGAAATATCCTGGATTTTTTTACCGGTCATGCTCAACGCCTCCTCTATACCTGAGGCGAGGTCGCTTCGTGTCATCACCTGTCCTAGATCGACACCCATTTGTACCAGTGTCTGGGCGATTTCTGATTTTATCCCGGTAATAATTGTGGAAGCACCCAGCAGACGTGCCGCAGTAACAGTTTTTACCAGGTGAGCCGCCACAAGTGTATCGATCACGGGGACACCGGTAATGTCGATTATGACAACATCAGCGTTAGTTTCACTGATTTTCAGGAGCACATTTTCCATAATCTGTTGCGCTCGCATACTATCAACAGCGCCTATCAGTGGTAAAACCATAACCTGTTCCCAGATGCGGATTACAGGGGTAGATAATTCCATCACCACTTCCTGCTGTGCCTTCAACTGCTGGATCATTTCCTGCTGCTTTTCCACATTTCGCAGGTTCTCCAACAGGGCCGCCACTTGTGTTGCAAACAGTTCCAGTGGCAACAGGTTTTCTTCTGTTGGTTTGGCGCCATCAGAAGGATCATCAACAGAGATCAATCCCACCATTTCGTCATCAGGATTGTATAGTGGAATAAAAAGGAAATCTTCCGGATGCCATCCGGCAGCTTTCTCTCCCTTTTTCTTAGTGCCGGTTTTCGCTTTTTGATACGGCAAGTAATAGGAACGGCCGATCTTAAATTTATCAACCAGGTTTTCACGGATATTATCAAGTGTACTTCGTGGAGTATCGCGAAGTTTGTCTATTTCCTCTTTTTTCAGCCCACCGAAACCGAGACGGGCGAATGTACCATCCGGTTCCAGTATTGAGACCACACTTCGCTGAAATTTTGTGAACCGTATCATAGAATCCGCGGTCAATTGGCAAACCTGCTCCACAGACTTAAGCCGCAGCATACGTGAACTGACTGATATCAGGTCACGGAATTCTTTCTGGATATTTGATTCTGCCATTTATAACTCCACGCTTTCCTTTAACGCCGCCACTTTATCACACTTACTTTTGTGCCTTTACCCGGACGTGAGTCGATATCAAAATCGTCCATCAGTTTTTTCGCGCCGGGAAGCCCCAGCCCCAGTCCTCGATGTGAAGTCCAGCCTTCACTCATCGCCTTTTTAACATTTGTGATCCCCGGTCCCTTGTCCATAAACGTCAACCTCAATCCCACCAAGCCGTTTACACCCTTGAGGGATTCGATGGTCACAAGCCCCTCTTCCGCGTACTCGATGATGTTTCGAGCAAGTTCACTGGCGGCAGTGGTGATACGTGTCTGGTCTACAAGGTTAAACTTCCTGTCTTTGGCTGCTTTTCGGCAGGCTCTTCGGCAGGCGACCACATCACTCTCGTTTCTGATCTTCACCCGGTTGATCTCGGTCATTCAGGTTCTCTCCGCGAGCGATCTTCGATCAAATCTTCCAGCAGCTCGATCCCCTTTTCCATGTTCAGGGCGGTGTGTAATCCCTCGAGCCTCAGTCCAAGTTCCACAAGAGTTATCGCCACAGCCGGCTGCATACCAGTCACAACTACCTCCGCACCCATCAGACGTGCCATACGTGCTGTGTCGCCGAACATCCGTCCCAGGTAGCTGTCTACCATCTCGATAACACTGATATCAATCAGCACACCCCTGGCGCCGGTAGTTTCCAGCTGTTTCAGGATATCCTTCTGGAGCCTGTTGATCGTGGCATCGTCCATATCCACCTGGATAGGGACAACCAGATAATTCTTGATCTTTAAAATCGGGATACGAATTTCCATGTGTGCTCTTTCGGTTGGTCGTTGTTGGAATGCAATATAAGATAACCGTGGAGAGTGTGGCAATGAAATAAATCACAAACAAGAAGTTGATTTCTTGTTTGAATTGCCAATTATCATTGGAAAATACGAAAAATTCGAAGGAGAGATGATAGAAAACAACTAGATGTAACTAACAAATCTTATCAAATAAGATAGCTGTAACTACAAATGCGAAGGTATCACGTAGGGAGGTAATAATGTCGATGGGTGGCCTGATCAACCAGTTGGCTGATCGGGTTTTTCAATGATTTTCCCGGGATACGCTGATCCCGGGCTACTTCTAACAAACAATATCGAATACGTAATCTATATCTGTAAAAGCGAAGGTATCAAGGAGGGAAGCAATAATGTCGTTGGGTGGCCCGACTTGACTCGCAAGTCGGGTTTCTTCACACAGCAGAATAAATTAATTAATAGCGAAAAGAATATAATCAGAATATTATATTTCTGTATATTCCAGTACCCAGGCAATGGAAAAGTCATGCAACACATAATAATTTTAGTTTTTCTTATTCTCCTTTTCTTAACCGGGCTTGCTTTTCCCCAGGTAGATTTCACCTGGCATACAATTGATACAGATTTACTTTGGCCAAGGTCTCCAGCTGCTGCTGATTTAGATGGTGATGGTGATATTGATATAGTATGTACTGGAAGGAATGAACCGGTTTACTGGTGGGAAAATGACGGAAGTTATCCACCACAGTTTGATAGACAAGAAAGTTTAACTGATAATTTTATTATTTCAAGTGAAGTGAAAACTATTGACATTGATTTTGATGGCGATATCGATATTATTGCTACGGGAAAAGTAGATGAGGCTACTGATATTGCTAAATTATGGGTGAATGATGGAGGTAATCCTCCTGAATTCGTTGTACAAGATTTTGATGCTTTCGATGATTTACTTGATCCTTTAGGGGTTGGTGATTTGGATAATGACGGTGATTTAGATATCTGTTTTTCCGGAATTTGGAGAGAAGGATTTGAATCATACGATAAAATACTTATATATGAAAATAATGAAGAACTATTTGACACACTAACTGTTCCAATAGACCTTGATAACACTCTAAATGATATGAGCCTGGTATTTCTTGATGATGACGAGTATATAGATATAATTTTTTGCGCTGGTTGGGATGGAATATTGTGGTTGAAGAACCTAGGAGACATGAACTTTTCAGAGCAAATAGTTATAGGTGATGATGAACACTGTAAATCATTCCAACCATGTGATCTGGATAGTGATGGAGATCTCGACTTTGTTGGGTGTTCTTCATCCGTAGGAGACGATCTTTACTGGTATGAAAATAATGGTAATGAAGAACCTGAATTTACTTATCACTATTTAGCATTCAGCGGTAATCCACAGGCAGTATATACATCTGATCTTGACCTTGACAACGATATCGATGTACTGAATGCATCTGGTGACCCAGAAGGATTTTATGGACATCTGAAGTATTTTCTGAATGACGGAATGCAGAATGTTACAGAATATGTAATATCAGATGAATTTTATGGACCTTACGGACCAAATACCATGACAGCAATAGATCTTGATTTTGATGGAGATCAAGATATTATAGCCACAGCGGCCTGGTATCCGGTTCTTGCCTGGTTTGAAAATCATACTATCGATGCCGAAATTGAACCATTCCATCTTGAATCACCTGAACCAGGATTCACAACACCTGATACACAGGTTGTCCTTGTTTGGAACTGGGCAATCCCGAATTTCGAAACTGACATCACTTATCATATTAAATGCCATGACCACCCGGACAATGATGAAATCATCGCTGAGACAGCAGATACAACCTACATTTTCACGGGTATTCCCGGCACACAATATTTCTGGGATGTAAAAGCCGCAGCTGATAACGGTTTGGAACAATGGGCTGAAGAACATTTCTGGCATTTTACCATTGTTGATACTACAAACTCAGTAGATGATCCTATTGCATCCAGTTTCCCCACTGAGTATGAGATACAATCCGTTTATCCTAACCCTTTCAATGCTTCTACAACGATAACCGTTGCCTTACCTCAGCCGTCGCACCTGTCCCTGCAAATCTTCAACACCACGGGACAGAAGGTTTCATCATTAGCTGAAGGGCAATACAACCAAGGGTATCAAAACTTTGTGTTTAATGGATCAGGACTTTCCAGTGGGATTTATTTTATTCGGTTAGAGGTAGCCCGGGAACAGCGTTTCCCGGGGAACTTGAACGAGATTCAGAAAATTCTACTAATCAAATAAAAATAACGTGGGTGGCCCTGTCAGCTTTGATGACAGGGTCTATTGCGTCGTCTTGCGGCGTGATCAGCGAAAATTGATAGAATCAAATTGGCAGGAAGATCCTTAGTATACCCTGTTGTCAAAGCCAACATGGCCACCCCCGATTTGCGAGTCAACCCGGGTTACAAAATTACACATCTGCTAAAGATATCGCTTCGCCGTTCCTGGCAAAATCTTCAAGGATCTTTGCTGTTTCCAGTTCAGTCTCTGATTCGATAATTCTTAACCATGTCTGTCGTGAATCTGAGTAGCCTTTAATATAATTGCGGACAACTTTGCGTAGTTCGAGCACACCTCGACGTTCGCCCTTGCTCTCTACATTCATTCTCAAATGATCAATCGCTACTGCTACTCGCTCGTTTTTATTTGGAGGAGAATCTACTTCTACACCGGCCAGTGTCTGCCAGCATCTTTGTAACAGCCAGGGATTACCGATTGCCCCCCTGCCGATCATGATGCCATCAATACCATCCAGATCCATCATTCTTTGACCGTCTTCAACACTCCAGATATCACCATTTCCCATGACAACAACGTCAAGCTCTTTTGCCGCAATTGATAAGGCGTCCCAATCCGCCGGTACACGTGGACGATCGGACTTTAAACGCGCATGTATGGAAACTTGCTGCGCGCCAGCCTCTACCACCGCCTGGCTTACTTCCAACACCTCATCCTTTTTACTGATTCCCAGTCTCATTTTTGCTGAAACAGGGATTCCGTTGGAATTATCAACCATCCGTTTAATAGCTTCAGCGCTTTTTTCCGGGTCAGCCATCATCCCGCATCCGGCACCACGAGCGGCTACTTTTTTTACAGGGCAGCCCATATTCAGATCTATCCCATCAGGTTTCAGGTTTTTTGCAACCTCTCTAGCAGCATACTCAATGGCATCAAGGTCGTGATCATATATCTGGACTATCAGAGGACGTTCTTCATCGTCAAACTCAGCCATTCTCCAGACACGTTCACCACCATGTTTTAGTCCCATACAAGGTACGAATTCAGTGTATAGAATTACCTCGGGAGCTATCCTGCGTACAACTGTCCTGTAGGCACGATCTGTTACGGCTTCCATTGGCGCCAGGGCTACCAGTGGTTTTGCTTCGAACCATTTAATTCGTTTTATCGATGGAGATGATGACATTCTTTATAAATATGTAAGATTTTATCTCGAGATTGCTTTGTCGCTTCGCTTCCTCGCAACGACACCCCTATTATCATTCCCAATTTAGATAATAGAAAAATCAGAATAAATATAGATTTGCTACCTTTAGAGACACCTAAGTCGACTAAAAACTGAACCCCTGCAATTATTTACAGGGGTTTGAAAAGTAGAATCTAAGATATATGCCTAAAATTCATGCTGAATCTGCCAATCTTCACTGGCCAGTTCGAAGTAACCGGAACCATCGGCATTAAAATACACAAGAACGGAATTCTCTTCACCGGCAATATCTATATCACCTGAACCGGAACAATCATCATTGAAATCCAGGGATGCATCATAGTCAACAATAATAATATTATAATCAGCATCATGACCATAAAATACACCGGAAGTTGTATAATAACCTCCACAATCACCATCAAGAGGTACATCCTCGAAGTTATAGAGCTGCGTATACCAGTACTCTCCGTTGTCACCTTCTATCTCGAATGATACAGTCATCTCACCTTCACAACGCTCCTGTCCTTCTGTTCTCCGGGCAAAACAGGAGTAGGTAGTGCTCCCGGTTGCCAGTTCACCAAGCGTAAAGACAACCTCTACACTATCAACATCCTCACCTTCACCTACACCCCAGATATCCGGATACCATTTTACCCAGAACGTCACATCATGTTCCATAAATTGGTATGCGCCTTCATACCACCCTGCTGTACCATCTGGACCTGTCATGGGACCATCAAAATCTTCGGGTGGATCGTCCAATTCATGCTCTTGGTCAAAATCATCCGGAACCAGTCCAAATCCGCCCCAGGATCCTGATGAAATGGAGGTGCCTATCTCCTGGATCCAACCTATATTGTTAAGATCAGTATAAATCATCACCTGCGCAGCATCGGCTTGTTGCTGAGGTGTACCGTCCTCAAAATTCAGTTGTTCTTGTTCCTCGGGACCGGTTCCGTTGTCGTCATCATCATCTGAACAACCGACACCAAAACCGATTGCCAGGCCGGTCACCAATGCCATGATCCACATCCATTTCAAATTCTTCATCGTTCTCCTCCGTTGATAAGTCATTAAAATATTTAGAAATAATTCAAAACAGTTTCAACCTTAAAATTTAAGGGTATTTCTGGAGAACTACAAGGCAAACTGAATATTAACATTTTTCGTCATATCCCGTTAAAACCGGTATAATACCGGGTGAAATCTTCCTCCTATATTCCAATTTATTACTCGCTATAAAACAACAACTAGTGGTAAGACTTTTACATATCAGAGACATTGTGTGTCTCCGAGGAATATTTATGTGATGGTTATCACGGTAGTTAGAGAAGATGGTTATTACTTTCTCAATGCAAATAATAGAAATCTAACGATAAGCACCATATTCTTGACGTTCTATGAATTGACGGTTTTACAATTTTGATCAGGTCGAAGGTTCGGTATCAAACAAACGAATGAAAAAATCATGAAAAACGAAACGTTGTCCGTCAGGCTCGGTGAAGTGATCGACTTCAGAATCCCTGCCTCAATAGGAATCCATCACCAGGATTCCGGAATCAGCGTGGGTGGTGATACCCCGGAAGCTCGCATGCTCCGTGAAGCTGGGATTTATTACATCTGTCCGCATGGACGTGGTTGTTCACACCGGGAAACTCGTGAGAATTGGTGTCCTCGTTGTAATGAGGAATCGGATTTGAATATTACAAGGTCGCCCTTGGCAGCCAGTTGAATATAGAAGAAAGTGACCTCCTCCTTCTAAATAATGAAATTGTTGTTATGACACATGCTGTGATTTGACAACGAAGATTAATGCTGTATCAGCGGTTTAATCCGCATCCCCGTGAAAAGCCCGGCAAATGCCGGGCTTTAATATTCTACAGGAATTAAGTGCTTCACTCAGTTATCGTACAACTCCAGTTCACTCAATTCACACAACAGGTGTCCGACAAATTCATGCATTTCCTGGATGTGCTGAGTTTCGTTGGACGGAATTATCACATTCAGATCACAATGCTCCCTGATAACACCGCCATCTTTACCAAGGATTCCAAGAATTTGCATTCCTTTCTCCCTGGCGGTATTTGCCGCACGGAGCAGATTTTCCGACTGTCCGGATGTCGTTATCACTATCAACAGGTCACCCTTCGTACCCAAAGCTTCAACCTGTCGGGCGAAAATATTTTCAAATCCGATATCATTTCCACCGGCGGTTAGTGTTGAGGTATCTGTTGTCAGTGCAATAGCAGGCATGGCGGGACGTTCAAGATGATGAGTCAACCTGATAACCCATTCTGCTGCCCAGTGCTGAGCGTCCGCAGCACTACCTCCATTTCCCGCAAGAAGTATCTTGCTACCGTTTCGAAAAGTATCAGTCACCAGGTTCACAGCCGATTCTACATCACCAAGAATTTCTCTCATCTTCTGGGCTGTTTCCAGGTGTGATTCCAGCCGGTTATGTATCTCACGGGATAGATCCATTTGGTATTTCCTCGATTATTTTTAGTGGATTCAGCTATGTTTCTCTCTGGATATTGTGCTCGAAGGTGAAAAATTAGATAGATTCGCTAAAAATGCAAGCACTAGAGGATAGAAAATGAAGATAACGGAACTGGCGTTGACCCTGGGAAATTGGGGGCAGCCTCCTCTTTCAACTGAAACTCAAATAATATTGATCGATACATATTCAAACTGGATAAGATATGACCTCCCCAGGGATACTGGATTACAATTCAGGATCGAGCTATATGGTGAACGTAAAGAGGATTTTAATGCTCTAGCCCATGCAATAGAAATCAGTCAAAAACAGGATTCAATAATCCCGGTACTTAGACTCGATCCCAGGAGTGACCGTTTCAGAAAGATGTCAGATTGTGGAGTTTATGAGATTGTCTTCGATATACCCGCAAGCGCTCCACTCGCGAAACAAAGGTTTCTTGCAAATGGGATAAAACAGTCTCCAGTCTTTGCGGCACATCAATGTGAAAACGTCGCTTTAGTCGGTCTTCGGCCGGAAATCGCGTTAAATGATATTACCCGCGCACGAAAAAAAGATATCGCTACTATAGTGGAATCGGTGACAAAGGTATTACGTCCACGGGGGATTAAACCAATGTGGCGATTGGTGGACAACCTTGGTATTTGCAAACCTCTTCCGAATGTCAGAATCCCCCGCAGCCTGGCATCATGGGTGCGGTTTTTAATAAAAGACCTGGGAATCGATCCGGGCGATATATCTGTCCAGGCATCCAACCTGTTGGGAATGGGACTGGCAGGTGTCCTCTCAGCGGCAAATGAGGGTGCTCAACCTGTTTGTTCCTTGTCTGGTATGGGTACTAACGGAGGCTGGGCGGCAACTGAATCGGTTCTTTTGCATACTGTATATTCAAACCTGAAATTCAAAAAACTGATGGAAATATCGGAATTTATGTTCGGATCTAACATTGGGAATCAATCACAACCTGCTTTCCTCGATCCCTCATCTTGGCAGATACCCGGTGGTACAACACCGGAAAAACTGGAAGATAAAATCCCGGTATTTCTTCCATTCGATCCGGAACCTGCGCTTGGAATCAAGGCTGCGCCATTACTTACTCCTTTATCAGGTGTAGCAGGTCTTCTTCATCTTATTCACAGGAATCAACCGGAAAAGCACATAGATTCAGACGATCAGCGAGTTCATGATATTTATGACCAACTGGACGAACAGTTTAAATCAGGAAGGCAGACTCCGGTGAGCTGGAAAGAAGTGGAGCCTGTAATCAGGGAGAAGGGTATTACCTGACTAAATCTTTCAGTTATTCGATGATGTTGTCATCCCAGATTTATGCGCCGAGGTGTACTCGATCACGGATCCAGCGAGTAGCCCGGTTAGTCAGGCGACTGCCTGATATCCGGGAATGTTTTGGTTTAAGGATTGCCTGAATTAAAATTCTAAATCGAGATTGCTTCGTCGCTTCGCTACCTCGCAATGACGCTCTTCAATGTCATCCCGGATTTATGCGCCGAGGAGTACTTGATCCGGAACCGTAACGAACCGAAACGAAGTGAAGTTTGCGGTGTGCGAAGCACAGCCGTGAACAATGTGTAGCTCGGTGACGTTTATCGTCACCAATCCAGCGACGTTATGGCTTTTTCTTCATCGCGATCCGTAAACAGACAGCCAAGCCACCATAGAGAACAACAGCTGTCAAAACCCCAAATATTATCGCACCGGTGTTCATCTATTTCTCCAATTCAACGGTTTTATTTTTCATTTGGAGGGATACAGCAGTTCCGACAATAATCGCGACCACCAGCCATCCACCTAACCACAATGTCCAGATCGGGTAACCGCCATAGGCTTCGGTTATTTCTGTCCAGAGATTCCTTCCGATCATCACAAGCAGGATTAAAGGTGTAACCCAGCGGATGCATATATCCCACCATATTCCGACCTTGAATTCACTAACTTCGTTCAGGAATTCTCTCAATGATCCTGTCGGGAACATCCAACCGGCAACTATACATTCGAGTAGTCCAACAATCGCTAGTCCCCAGGCGGAGATCCAGTGATCAACTATATCCAGCCAGTGATATCCACCCGCGAAACAGAAAGGTACCCCGAGCACAAACCCAGCGGAACAGATAACCATCGCCACTTTCTGCTTGGTGAATTTCCAACGGTCATGTGCTGCGGCGATAACCGCTTCCACCATCGCGAACGCTGAATCAATTCCCAGGGTGAGCAGCATCAGGAAAAAGATCAGCCCGATAACATCCTGGAGAATAGGCATCGCGCTGATGGCTGTAGGGTATGCTACAAACGCCAGCCCGAAGCCGGACGTTACTGCATCCGGCACCTCCACTCCCTGTAGAACTGCCAAGTAACCGACCGTTGAGAAGACTGCAAACCCGGCAAAATAACTCACACCCCCGTCTATCAGGGCTGTCATAAACGCGTTATTTGTGACGTCAGCCTTAGGCGGACGGTAGCTGGCATAGGCAACCATTATCCCCCATCCGATACCAACACTGAAGAAAACCTGTCCATAAGCCGCCAGCCAGACACTCGGTTCCAGCAATTTGGAAAAATCCGGTGTCAGGTAATAGCTGATTCCTTCAACCGCTCCGGGTAGGGTTATTCCACGTATCACCAGGATGACCAGGAGGAACAAGGGAAGCGGCACACTCCACAGAACCACTTTGCCCACACGATCCACACCTTTCGAGAGAATCCAGTAGATCGCCAACCATGTAGCAACCAGCCCGGCCAAAACAGGCAGGTTTAGCGGTCCCATCTGGCCGGGACCGTCCGTTATTTTGAGGAAATCGATGTTAAAGAATGTCCCTGCATCAACTCCCCATTTTTGACCCAGGGAATAGACCATGTAGTCCCAGGCCCAAGCCATAATCACTGAGTAGTAGATAACTATCACCAGGCTGACACCGACACCGTACCATCCTACCCATTCCATCCGTGGATGCATACTTCGCATGGCTCCTGGCCCGGCTTTCTGAGATTTCTGACCGATTCCAAATTCAAGCATCAGGAGAGGGATTCCGGCAGTGAGAAGGGCAACCAGGTAAGGGATCATAAACGCGCCGCCACCGTTAGTGTAGGCTATATATGGAAACCGCCAGATATTTCCCAGCCCGACGGAACATCCAACTGCCGCGAGTATAAAACGGTACCGGCTTTTCCAACGGTCACGCTGCGCCATGAACAACCCTCCCATACGGTGTCGTCCCCGTCACACCATCTTGTTAAACTTTAGCAAGAAGATGATCGGAAACTAGTGACGATTTTATCGTGGGTGGCCTGACATGCGAAGCTTGTCAGGTTTCATAGCCATCTTTCCAACTTTCCACTATTTCATTCGTTGATAAGCCCTGATACCCGACAAATCCGCCTACTGGCGGAATGTCGGGCCACCCGTCGAGAAGTGCAAAATAGTGTCGTTGCGAGGGAGCGCAGCGACGAACCAATCTCGATTTGTCAATGAAGATGAAGCATTTGAATTCAATTTGAATAGCTGAAGATAGAATTTGTTGTAATATTTCGCAACGATTTTATCTCACAAGAGAAAAAGATACCTGTTAACAGTTGAGATATTATGACGCCCTCTCGGAGTGATTTTTCTGCGAAAACTCAAGGTTTAGTTGAAGATACCGATGAGAAGAGAGTGAAGGGTCGGTTTCTTTTGGGGGAATCGGCCGTTTGTGGTCGACACCGGACGATCAGCAAGGCGCAGGAAAATCCGGTTTATGAACAGCGCTCCATCTCGCTCCCGATACAATCGGGAATCCCCACCCGGGGATGAGATGGGGCGCTGATGCGTTACATAAAGAAATGAATCAACCACTTCACAGTTTTCAGGTTTGATTGTAGACACAACTTCTAATTAGTATCAATCATATAGATATTTACATTTTTTACTTTGCATCGTATAATTACTTCAAGTTATTTGAACTATCGTAGTTTTTGAAAAGATTGGAGGTTTAGGCTAATGACTATCGACGACAAAAGCTTATACCAACTGACACCAGCCGAATTCGAAAAACTATGCGTTGAAATATTTAAGCTTAAGGGATTTAAAGATGTTGAGCATGTTGGTGGTCCTGGCGATCAAGGTATAGATATAGTAAGTCAAACTGACGGGGAAAAAATAGCTGTCCAAGTAAAACATGCAAAACATTTGTCTTTACCAGCAATACGTAGTGTAGTTGAAAGGATGCTTGAAAGCACATTTCAACCTGAACGAATAGTTATAATGACTTCAGCAGAACTCTCACCTACTCGTAGAGAATCAATCCGGGATATGTTTGAGAATATAACAATTGAATATTTGGATCGAAGTGAAATATTGCATGTACTCAATCGCCACCCCAAACTTCAACAGTTGTTTTTAGCTCCGGCACAGAAAAGAACTACTCAACAAAAATGGACACTATCCATTGGATCAATCGGCGCGTTAGCTTCCATATTTGCAATAATATTTTCTATTACATCCATATTAATCCAACCGACAAAACCAGGTCTAAACAAAAGAATTGAAACAGTAGAAGATGCGATTGGAAATTTAAAAGACCTCGAGAGACATTTGATCGAGATTAAGGAAGAAATGGTCGAAACTGAGAAAGAAATAGATCTTATTGAACAAGAATATGCAGAGGCTAAGCTACTTCAAAAACTATCTGAGGAAGAGTTTAAAGCCGTCAAGAGTGCCCTGCAAACCAAGTCCTGGATTGAAACAGCTATAAATTATGGACTTGGTTTTATCTTTGGTATTGCTTCATCATTGATCGCTAGTGTTGTCCATTCACGAATCCGACAAAGTCGAGCTCTAAGTAAAAATTACGGAAATACATAAGATATCATAAGAAAAGATATTGTGAACAGGCTTCTCCAAAACCTGCAGATCTTGGCGCCGGGGAAACTAACCGATTCAGATCTGTTCTTTACCCGGAATTCGTTGATCTCTGGATACTTGATAAAAATTCTCTACCAGATATCGTTGTTGGACATGTTGGACCTAGCTCACGCACAAATTGACTTGTACTAGCTCGGAAATAATCAGGTGTACCGCTAGAAAAGGGATACCGCATTTTATATGCAATTTCTCTTTCAATTTGAGTCACACTTGAGATTATTAAAGTACTTCTTGGACGTGTAATCGCCACATAGAACAAGCGCCTTTGTTCTTCCAGCGAAGCACGTTGCTCAGGTGGTGATAATTTTTGATCAATAAAAGGGATAAGTCCCCCAACACATCCCACAATAACAACCATATCAGCAGTTAATCCCTTTGCTTTGTGCAAACTCATAACACGAACAAAATCTACGTCTGTTGGTAATTCTGGTTGAGTAATACTTTGTTTCAGGACCTCAAGTACTTTTGCAGGATCAGCTTCATGTAACTCTTGACCGGAAAGTGCGCCACGTATCCCTTGAGCCCATTCCTCATCTGGAAATATTATATCAATTAGTTCCTCACCTAATAATCCTTCCAAACCAGCTAATTCTTCCCTTAGTTGGAGATATCTAGTTTTAATCCCAATTGTGTATGGAATAGTAATTTCACCTTCTGAAAGCCGGAACAAACAATCCCCCATAGAAAGTTCTTTTTCCTCACAATAGTCGATTAATCTTTTCCATTCATTTTTTCTAAGTTCCTGACTTCCAAATCCACACCAACATCTTAGAGCAACCTGATCTTCAGGATTTACAAGAAGATTTAACAAGGTAAATGCCTGCTGAGATTTTGAATTATCTAGTCGTTTTGGATCTCCATCTAGTGCTTGTTCATGAAAGAAACTATGTGCGAGTATTCCAGCGTTATTCAAGGCATCTCTTACCAGGTAACCAAATTGTTTCCGCTGTGCAAGTACCAGAACCTGACCTTGCGAAACCATTTCAGAGTTAATCTTGTTTTTTATTATTTTGGCAATACCTTCTGCTTCATCTTTCATAGTACGCCACTGAATAATAATAACCTCTCCATTAGGATTACTTTCATAAGGATGTAACACTCTTTGTTGACGTCGATTATTATATATTAAGGAGTTAGCTAGTTTAACTACATTCTGTGGACATCTTCTACAGACATCTAGTCCAATATCTACTGTACCTTCATGAGTATGATCGAATTCTGATATTCCTTCTGGGTGAGCATATTTAAACGAGTAGATAGATTGATCTTCATCGCCAATTACACTGATCGTCCCGAAATCAGCAAGAGTATCTAAAAGTACTTGTTCGCTCTTATTTAAATCTTGATACTCATCAATAATTACATGATCAAACTTGGAATGATATTCTGATTCTGGATTATCACGTAAAAATTGTAATGTAATTGGCACTAGTTCTCCTATTAACATTGCATTATGATTTGTTAACCAGCGAATCAGTTCCTTGTGAAAGGTTTTATCTACTATGTCTTTTGGCCACAATGGATCATCAGATTGCAATCTTGCCCATGCTGCACTAAAGGCTTTTATTCTTTTTTCTCTCTGATTGACTGTCCCAAAATTCGGATTGTCTAAATCAATTCTAAGAAATTTCGCTTCAAATTCTAATAAGGGTCTAGGTGTTCGTTGAGTTTGTTCTAATGCACCGACATGTGAAAGTATATTGTAGCATAACGAGTGAAGGGTTCCTGCCCAAACCTGTGATGATCCTTCAACACCAAGGTTCACTAGTTCTTGTTGAAGATCGATCGCTGCTGCTCTAGTGAATGTGCAAACCAAAATTTTCCTTGGATTTACATCCGTGTCCTGTAAAAGGCGAGCAACCCTACGCATTAAAGAAAAGGTTTTTCCTGTACCAGGACCAGCTAATACTCTTAAGGGCGAAGCCTGTGTTGATGCAATAGCCCTTGCATTTCCCTCTAATCCTTTGTCCCATCTGGTTTCATCAGTTTTGCACATAACTTCCCTCGGATTCCTTTGAGAATAAGAATTATGAATAAATGTCCTTGAACCTTTACAAATGATATAGATGACACGAATTCAATTATAAATGATTTTGCGAATTCAGATTATTCAAAGATAAGTAATTTTATATTCTCCTTATAAACTTTCTTTGAAAATTTGATGATTTTTAAACAATATTTTAATAACAAACATTATAACTGTTTGTAAATTAAATCAATTTTCTCAATTCATATATAAAAAGGGCTGACCCGTAAAGAGTCAGCCCTTAACTTTATTTCAAAAGCTTAAATCAAGCTTTTTAATAGTCTAAGTATTCCGATCTTAGATAAACTTTGCAACGTCAGCTAACAGGCCTTCTACGGCGTCCACGGACTTGTCAAACAGCGCCTGTTCGTCAGCGTTGAACGGGTACTCGATAATCTTTTCGATACCGTTCTTGCCAATAATAATCGGTACACCCATGTAAATATCGTTGTGGCTGTATTCACCCTGCAGCCATGCGCAACAAGGAAGTACACGTTTGCTGTTCTTGACGATTGCTTCAGCCATCTCAACAGCGCCAGCTGCCGGAGCCATGTAGGCAGATCCGAACTTGAGAAGCTTGACAATTTCACCACCGCCACCGGCGGCACGTTTTACCATCGCGTCGATTTTATCCTTGGAGACCCAGTGTTCGAGGGGAAGTCCGGCGATTGTTGTGAAACGTGGCAATGGAACCATTGTGTCACCATGTCCACCGAGAACCATCGCCTGGATATCACGGACACTGACACCTGTTTCCATCGCTATGAAGGCACGGAAACGTGCTGTATCGAGGATACCTGCCATTCCGAAAACGCGGTTTGGCGGGAAACCGGTAACCTTGAGCGCGACATATGCCATCGCGTCCAGGGGATTGGCAACCATGATTACAATAGCGTTCGGGCTGAGTTCTTTTACCTTTTCCATGCAGGGACGAACGATTGCGACATTTGCCTCGAGCAGATCGTCACGGCTCATACCCGGTTTACGCGGCCTTCCGGCTGTGTGGATTACTATGTCGCTATTTGCTGTGTCAGCCCAGTCATTGGTACCAATAACCTTGGTATCTTTCATCCACACCGGGGCAGACTGCCTCTGGTCGAGTGCCTTACCCTGTGGCATGTCCTCAATTACATCAATCACTACAACTTCTTCGGCCAACTCTTGAATCATCAGCGCTTGCGCGGTATGCTCACCTACATACCCGGCACCAATCACGGTAATCTTCTTGACCACTGGTCTTCTCCTCCCTTAAGCTAAAAGAATAATTCGAATACTATTCCATTTCCGCAGGATTAACATGGATAGTCCGGGCTCTTTTTCCCGCTGTAGAAAATTCTACTATCCCGTCAACCTTGGAGAAAAGTGTATCGTCTTTCCCCTTGCCTACATTCCGGCCGGGGTGAAAATGTGTACCGCGTTGACGTACTATGATACTTCCAGCAGTTACCAGTTCGCCACTATACCTCTTGACACCGAGAAACTGGGGATTGCTGTCACGTCCGTTACGTGAACTGCCCATTCCTTTTTTGTGGGCCATGATTTACTCCTTTACCAGACAACACGGGGGGAAAACATAAGGAATTTCACCTCAATTTTCACCCCATAAAACTGATACATTACTTAGCGGATAATTTGGAAATTTCAATTATTGTATTATACTCCCGGGCGTTGGCAGTTTTCCGGTAACCTTTACGGCGTTTTTTCTTGTAAACCAGAACTTTTTTACCACGGGAATGTTCAATAACTTTTGCTTCCGCCTTTGCTCCATCAATAAACGGAGCGCCTACAGAAACTTTACCATCGTTGTTTACGAGCAGTATTTTATCCAGGGTGACTTTTGCACCCTCTTCAGCCTCAAGTCGAGGAACAGTTAATTTTCCGCCTTCTTCGATCTTGAACTGATGTCCCGATATTTCTGCTATAGCATAACCTTGCATTTTCTTGTACTCCAAGTCCTTCGTTCAAAGCAAACAGGAATATAAGAGCTCTCCTGAATCAGGGTCAACAACGAAATTATTTCTCCTCCCCGAGTAGGGACAGGAAAAACAGCCCGTAAAAGGTAAGAATTCTACGGGTGAAATGGTCTCCACAATCCTGTTGATAATCTCGTCGAGAATTTACAATCGCTATTGACTGATTACATCACTCCTTATATTATAAGATTAATCAGGGATAATATCATAAAATTAACAGTTTAATCCAAGTATTTCTCGATTCTTAAGACTCGCTCTCCAGACTGGCTCTGAATTTCGGGAAAAATGACCGATAATATTTACAGGCGGCCTCTTCCAGGAGAATTATATGCGCGAGAATGAACAACATTCTCAGCAAAGCATCAGGAACGTTCAAAACGAAATTACCTCGCTTGATATTTCAGTCGAATACCTCACTCAGTTTATTCTCCGCAACCATCCCGAAATCACTGAAAAACTGAACCAGGGTGAGTACAATTCACTGGAGGAAGCGGCACTCGACGCGGGGATTTTACTCTCCAGGGAACAACTCGCCAAACCCCTGGAAGAACTGCTGAAAGCTTGGAGAAGGTCGGGTAAAAGTATCAGGAATCTTTTCCTGCAACTTGCCAAGGAAGAGATCGAAATCGCAGGTACCGCAATCCCCACAAAATTGTTCAGCGAAGATACTGGTGAACCTGGCGATTCTCTCCCGGAACAGATCGAAGTCGAAGCTGTACCACAAGTTGAAACGATTGAAACGGCAACGGACGATACACATTTAAGCGTAAATGAAATGGGACCCGGACTGGATTCAGGCACCCTCGAAGAACTGGAAGCTGAACTTTCAGAATTAACAAGCAAACCTGGAAGTCCTGAAGATACATCTGAACTTGATGAGATTTCTGAAGAATCAGAATCTGCCGAAACTGTGATGCCGAGTGAAATTTTCCCAGTGACGGAAAAAGATCTATCGACAGAGTCGCTTGATGAAGCAACGGCTACCAGCGAATTTGTTCAAACACCGGCAGAAGATGAGATAGAGGTTTCCGGGGAAACCGTTGGTTCAATGGTATCTGAGTTCAGAAGCTGGCTGGATACGAATGATCCACAGGAAAAACAACAGGAAGCTCCTGCTGAAACAACAACATCTGAGCTTCCTGGAGATTCACACCTGGAAAATATTAAAGAAACAATACATTCAAATAGTATTCCCGATGAAATACCAGAAACAATTGATAAAACTAAAGAAGATCAATCTTTTGAGCCTGAAGAAAAGATTGAAACTGCTCCAGAACCTGACTTGCAACCAGAAGAACCAGTTGAATCAGTTGAGAGACCAGCAGATATTCCCGAAACCCCAATAACCACTGAATTAAAGGCATTTCTTGCATCAGTTGGTGATGATCTCGATACCGACAGGATTTCTGAACATGCGGACACGACTACAGCTGAGGATGCACGGGATACCGCCCAGGAGGTTGAGGAAGCAATCCCGGAAATCCATGAAGAAGAGCTTGAAGACATCATTGAAGAGGATGATGAATTCAGTGGTAACGGGAAGGATCCTGAAACAGACGTAGTTGAAGACACGGTTGTCGAGGTACAGGAGCAGGAAGAAATCGAAGACATTTCAGCCCCTGTTACGGAACCTCAGCAACCTGATATAAAACAACCGGAACTTGTAGAAAAACTGGATGAGTTTGAACAACCAGAACAGACAATTGAGGATAAAGCTGCAGAAGAACCTTTTAAAGATCCTGAGGTAATTGAGGAACAATCAGCTGTTACCGAACCCGAACCGGAAGTGTCACCCGAACCCGAGCCAATTGAAGCTCCAGTACAGGAACTGGTTACAGATACCGAACCCGAAATATCGCCCAAGGTAATATCGCATGAAGAGTTTCCATCAGAACCTGTAACTGAACCGAAACCGGAAATAGAAACCAAGGCAATCCCCGCTGAAGAGCCTGTACCTGAACCTTTACCTGAAGCTGAACATTACGAAGAAGTCCCATCAGAGCCTGTAGCTGAACCTGAACCGGAAATAGAATCCAAGGTTATCCCTGCTGAAGATCCTGAGCCGGAATCCGATAAGAGACCACCCGCGGAACGACCCAGGCGATGGGTAGAACTTGAGCAACAGCTTCATGAAGTGACCAAGCTACCCGTTCTTCCGGCTGTGTTTCTCAAGGTGATGAGCCTTGCGTCAAATCCGAACACGGACATTGAATCATTGTACCGTGTCCTGATCACAGATCCGGCTCTCTCGAGCACACTCCTGCGACTGGCAAATTCTGCTTATTACGGGCTGGGAAACCAGGTAAAGACTTTGAGGATGGCACTAGTCGTTCTCGGTATCAAGGAAGTTTGCAGGTTAGTTTCTACGGTGGCGGTTCTGAATACATTCCCCCGTTCCCAGGTTGAGTCTGCGGATAAGGAAAATTTCGATGTCGATCGGTTCTGGAGACATAACGCGACTGTGGCCGCGATAGCCGAAGTCATCAGTCGCAACCTCAAGGTTTTGAGTCCGGAAGAGGTTTACATGGCCGGTCTCTTACACGACATCGGTAAAATATTTCTTGCCAGTTATTTTATGGATGACGTCGTTAAGTGCTATAATTTCGCCAGGAAGTATAAGATGCCACTGTGGCAAGCTGAACAACATCTATACAGCACGGACCATGCACGTGTTGGCGCCTACCTCTCCCAGATATGGGAACTTCCGCCAATGCTGGTAAATTGTATTCGGTATCATCACGAAATTAATCATGCAAATTCCCATCTGGCTGAGATCGGAGTAGTCCACCTGGCTAACCGTATCGGGAACCTTTACGAACAGCACAGCAATTTTCTCCTCGAAGAGGCAGAACTAAATCTTGGAATCGAAACTGAAGAACTTCTAGAGGATCCAGCCTGGTCAACCATTAGAAGTGAAACAGATATTACAGTAGAAACCATAAATAAAATTCTTGCCGATACCGAAATTGCCATGAAAGAATCCC